>JBEOKA010000130.1:0-9536 GCA_040275325.1 Myxococcaceae bacterium
ACGAGGCGCAGCGCTTCGGTCGTCACCGGAGAAGCGCCGGGCGGTCCATCGGTCTCGAGCACGCGCGTCTCGAGGCGGTAGCGGCGCGTTGGCGTGACGACGAAGGCATGTTCGGCGCGCTCGGCGTGCTCACGCGTGACGTGAAGGCCCTTCGCCGGCGTGAGGATGAGCGTGTCGCCTTCGCGGCTCCAGCGGCCCTCTTCGCGCACGAGCTTCTTCGACGCGTTCATTCCGCTGCCCGAGGCCTCGACGAGGGTGAGGCGATAGCCGTCGCCCTCGAGCTTCAGCTCCACGACGCTGCCCGGTGGCCACTTCTCGCCGAGCGTTCCATCGGAGTTCGCCTCGACGCCCGTGAAGCCGCCGGTGCGCTGCTGCCAGGTGCCTTCGAGCGCGCCGTCGAAGCCGGGCTGAACGCTCGCGCGCGTGGGCACGGGAGCCACTGTCGCATCGCCGAGCCGAAGCAGGAAGAACGCGGCTCCGCCCGCGACGAGACAGGCAGCGACGAGCACTCCCGCGACGATGATCACGATGGGCATGGCGTTCTTCAAGGTGCCGCACCGTAGCTCAGCGACGCTGACACGACTCGCAGGCGTACATGGTTCGCGCGGCCAGCTCCCACCGCCGCACGGCTTCGCCACAGCGCCGGCACAGCCGCTGACCGTAGACCCAGGTGCGCTCACCCTTCGGAGCGCGCGCGCCACGCGGGTGGCCCACCGTCACGATGCGCCGGTCTTTCACGCCCTGCGCGAGCTGCGCGCGCAGCGTCTTCCACAGGCGGGTGAAGTCTCGTCGCTCGAGCTCGTCGCCCCGAATCTCAGGGTGCAGGCCCGCCACGAACAGGCCTTCGGCGCGGTACACGTTGCCCACGCCGCTCACGATGGACTGGTCGAGCAGCAGCGCGCCGAGCGAACGCCGCGACAACGACACGCGCTTCCACACCTCGGCCGCGCTCGCTTCGGCCCGCAGCAGGTCAGGACCCAATCGCGCGTGAAGCTCGGCGACGCCCTCGAAGTCGAGCAGCTCGCACGCGGTCGGCCCGCTCAAGTCGAGGCACACGTCGTCGGTCTCGATGCGCCAGCGAATCGCGCCCCGTGGCGTCGGAGCCGGCTGCCGCGCGCGACGAAACCGGCCGTACAGCCCGAGGTGCACGTGCACGTTCGTGCCCGACTCGAAGCGGTAGAAGAGGTGTTTGCCCCACGCCTCGACCTGCTCGATTCGTTGCCCATCGAGCTCCTCGGCTTCGGTGGAGAAGCGGCCCTGCGGCGAGCTCGAACGAATGCGCTGCCCAGCGAGCAGCTTGCGGTGGTCGATGGCGAGTCGATGCAGCGTGTGGCCTTCAGGCATGGCGCGCTTGCTAACGACGCGCTCCGCCGGGTGCAGCCGTTCAGCTCCAGAGGTCGGTGGCCACTGCGTCGAACAGCGCGAGCGCCTCATGTGGCAGCGGCAGCCCGGCCACGGTGTTGACCGTCGGGCTCACCGGCGCAGCGAGCTGTTGGCGCAGCACCGTGACTGCATCACGTTGAGCAGCACGAACCGCCGCGCGCTCGCCGTCATCCAGCCCGCTCCACAACCACTCGTGCGTGGCCCACGAGAGCTCGGCGTGGCGCGTCTCGTCCTCTGCGATGGCCACCATCACCTCGCGGACCTCTTCATCGCTCGCGTGCGCAGCCTGGTGGTGGGCGACCAGCGCGCCGAACGACTCCCGCACGCAGCCCTCGACGGCGTTGTCGAGAGCGAGCTCGAAGCGTGTTCGCAGCGGCCGGGCCTCGACGCCGGGCACGCGTGGTTCGGCACCGAAGCGTCGCGCGAGAAGCGCGGTGCGGCGGGTGTGGTCGATCTCCTCCACCGCCGCGAGGAGCGCGCCGTCACACAGCGCGACCGGAGCGCCGAGCTCGCGCAGCTCTTCGAACAGCCGCTCGAAGGCGGGCACCGACGCGGCCTCGAGGTGCGCTGCTTCGGCGAAGAACCGGCCCACCGCCTCGTCACAGTCCACCGCGCCATCCGTCTCGAGCCCGGGCGGCCGACGGCCGATGGCGCAGTTCGGGTCGCCGACCTTGATGACCTCTTTGCGCTTTTCCGTCACCTCGCCGTCGGGGGTGACGTTCAAATAGAAGCGTGTCACCGCCGTGCCCGGGCCGCAGGCGATGCCTTTGGTGCCGATGACCTCGAACGAGCTGCCCGTCTTCTTCACGCCGCCCTGGTCCACCTGCCCGCAGGCGATGGAGTAGCCCTGCGCGAACGCGAGCAGCGCCGCTTCTTGCGTGGTGTCGATGGTGCCGAAGAGGCCCTTGAGCTCGTCGAAGGTGGTGAGCGCTTTCACCTCGTCACCGCGGGTCGTCGCGACATGAAAGTCGACGCAGAGCTGCAGGCACGCCGACGCGAAGCCCGTGGTGGGCGCCAGCGCGGTGAACGCGGCCTCACAGGTCGGCTTGTTCGTCGCCGTCTTGCAGACCTCTCCGACGGTGCTCACCGGGCTCTGGGCCGGCTCCGAACTTCTTGCTCCGACGACGCGGCGCAGTTGCATCACGTCGGGAATCACGGGCGCTTCGATACCCGCGAGTGACAGCATCGAGCCGTCGCACGTGGGCGCCGTGTACTGGATCACGTCGGGCCCGCAGGCCGAGAGCGCGAGGGGACCGACGACGACCGACTGCAGCGCGCGACGAAACAGGGAGCGAAGCGGGGGCGTGGCCATGGAGCAGGAACAAAGCAGGAAGCGAGGCGCAGGGTCGACCCTCTGGGCGCAATACGCTCAGACCTGTGGCGAGCCTGGCGCGCTTTGCGAACCGCTCGTGCGTCACTGCTCGAAGCAGACGATGGACTCCATCGAGTCGCACGACGGCGCGCTCGCGCTCGACCACAGGCCACCGCTGCCACGGGTGCCGCCCTCGGTGCGGCTCGAGAGGGTCCAGCCTCCGCAGGTGCTGCGGCTGCGCAAGCCGGTCTGCAACGTTCCCGACCAGTAGAGCGGCGGAGAGAACGAAGAGCCGCCGCCCTGCTCGTCGACGTACAGCGTCGCCAGCGGCGCCGCGGTGAGGTTCGCCTTGTTGTTGAACGTCTTCACGAGCGAGCCGTCGCGCAGCTCCTGATGCCACGGCCCCACGTCGGCCATGCGCGTGATGGCGTCTTCGGTGGGTGACGAGAGAAACGCCTTCCACGTGCCGCCCTTGTTGGCCGCCATCGCGGCGTTGGTGCACAGCCCGTCGGCGCCGGCGAGCCCACCGAGGTTGCCCGTGTACGCGACGCTGGTGACGAAGACGCGCTTCCTCGAGGTGGGCAGCGGGCCGGGCCGCGGGTCGCGTGACTGCTCGAAGCAGACGATGGACTCGGTGGAGTCGCATGACGGCGCGCTCGCGCTCGACCACAGGCCACCGTTGCCTCGGGTCCCGACCTCGGTGCGGCTCGAGAGGGTCCAGCCTCCGCAGGTGCTGGGGCTGCGCAAGCCGGTCTGCAACGTGCCTGACCAGTAGAGCGGCGGAGAGAACGAAGAGCCGCCGCCCTGCTCGTCGACGTACAGCGTCGCCAGCGGCGCCGTGGTGAGGTTCGCTTTGTTGTTGAACGTCTTCGTCAGCGACCCGTCACGCAGCTCCTGGTGCCACGGCCCGACGTCGGCCATGCGCGTGATGGCGTCTTCGGTCGGCGACGAGAGAAACGCCTTCCACGTGCCGCCCTTGTTGGCCGCCTTCGCAGCGCTGGCGCACAACGCGTCGGCGCCCATGAGGCCGCCCAGGTTCCCGTCATAGGCCGCGCTGGTGACGAAGACGCGCAGCCGCGTCTCGAGCGCCGCGGAGCCACCGCCGTTGCCACCACCCGCGCTGGTGCCGCCGCCTTGCCCGCCTCCGAGCGGGCCCTCGCAGACGCCGTTGGTGCAGGCCTGGCAGACGGCGCACTCGGCACCGTTCGTTCCGCACGCGTTGGGCGAGACGCCGGGCGCGCAGACCCCGTTGGCGTTGCAGCAGCCCAGGCAGTTGGCCGCGGTGCAGGGCCGCCCGCACGAAGGCGCGACGGCGACGAGGAAACCCACCACGAGACCGGGAAGGAACGCGCGAACCATGGTGCTCCTCAGAAGGTGTGCAGCAGCGACGCGGTCGCGGTGAAGCCCGCCGGCTCGAGCGCCGCAGCGCCGATGTACCTGTCGCCGGTGAAGATTTGAGGGGCGCCGCTCCAGAAGGGCAGCTGCCCCCGCAGCCGAAGCCCCAGAGACAGCGCGGGAGAGAAGACGTAGCGGCCGAACGCGCCCACCTGCACGAGCGGCACCGCGAAGCCCGAGTTCGCGAAGTACAGCCCCGTGCCCAGCCCGAGCTCGGGGCCCAGCTCGAAGGGCAGCGCACGGCCAGCCTGGCGCTGCAGCTCGAGCACGTCCCACGCGAGCACACCCGAGAGCGAGAACCGCATCAGCACGCCGCCGCCGCTCGGGTACGGCGACAGGCCAGCGCCGAGCTCTGCTGACAGCACCAGGTGCCGGCCGATGCGGCGGCCCACGCCCACGCCGAGCTCGAGCCCTCCGACGCCAACGAGCGAGGAGCTCCACACACCGACGCCGAGGTCGGCCGAGATGACAGTGACGGGGTCTTGTGCGGCGACCGGCGTGGCCGCCACCGGCTGCACGAGCTCTTCACGAGTGCCGCGGGGCTTCGCGGCGAACGCGCTGGCCGCCACCATCAGGCTGAGGAGCGCGACGCGGGTCACCGGGCGCTCCGGTCGTCGACGCCGGCCGCCGTCGAGAGCAGCGTGCGCGAGACCTCGACCAGCCCGGTGCGAGCGCTCGAGAGCCGCAGGTGCACCAGAATGCTGCCCCGGCTCGAGCCCAGCACCTGGTACACGAGCAGCTTCTCAGCGCTGCGCTTCTTCGCCTCGTCGAGCAGGCACAGGTCCTCGACCTGCGTGCTGGTGTCGGGGCGCACGACGACGGCCTTGTGCGTGTCCACCTTGAGGTCGCGGGCGTAGTTGTGGCGGTGGCCCTCGATGAGTGAGGCCCAGCGCGAAGCGACGACCTGGTTGCCGAAGACCTCGAAGGCCAGAAAGTCGAGCGGCCCGCTGCCGGCGGTGACGCGGGGCGTGCCGTCGGCGCGGTCGCACGCGCTGTCTTCCTCGTTCGAGAGCCAGAGGGTGGGGGGCGAGGCCTGCGGAGCGCCCGTCATGAAGGCCTTCATCGCAGCCGTCAGCAGCTCGCGCTCGGTCGGCGGCGGCTGCGGCGGCACGGTGGCGCAGTTGGTGACGGCGAGAACGGTGGCCAGGGCACAGAGGCTTCGCATGGGCGCGCCTCTAGAAGCAGCGCCCCAGACAGTAGAGCAAACCTGCACTCGATGCCGGCCAGCCGCGCGCGCCGCGGCCCTGCAGCCACTGCCGCTCCCAAGGTGTTGAACTCCGAAGTGTTGAACAGGCTGGCATTGGTCGTGAACACTGGCTGCTTCCCATGTCGCTCTCCGCCCTCGTCCTCGTCCTCGCCGCCGCTGAACCCGTCTCGGTCAACGTCTTGAGCGCCGTCGTGAAGGACCAGCGCATCGACGGCGCCGAGGTGACGCTGCAGAAGAACGGCGCCGCGTCGGTCAGCGCCACCTCGACGAATGGCGCCGCCACCCTCACGCCCACGTTCTCGGACAAAGACGACGGCGTGCTGCTCATCGTGAAGAAGCCCGGGTACTCGACGCTCGTCGCGCGCTGCCCGTGTCAGGGCATGACGTACGCGCTCTCTCCGGTGATGCGCAGCCTCGACGGCCTGCGGGTGGTGCTGAGCTGGGGCCGCTCGCCAGCCGACCTCGACCTGCACGCCGTCTTCCCGCGCAACCACATCTTCTTCAGCCGCAAGCTCGGCACGAACGCCAACCTCGACGTCGACGACACCGACTCGTTCGGGCCCGAGACCGTCACCATCGAGAAGAAGACGTTCGGCGAGCCCTACCTGTTCGCGGTGCACGACTACACGAACAAGACCGAGCGCCACCGCGCGGCGCTGGCCGAGAGCGGCGCCAAGGTCTTCGTCTACATTGGCGAGTCGCTCATTCGCCGCTACGAGGTGCCGAAGGCGAAGCAGGGCACGTTGTGGGCGGTGTTCTCCATCGACGGGCAGGGTGAGCTGCACGACCTCAACACCGTGATGCCCGCCGACGCCGACCCCGATGCCGAGCTGCGAAAGCTGAACAGCGGCGAGCTGACGCCACGCGCCGCCGAGCTTCCGACCCAGCTCGACGCCGTGGCGGTTCAGGTGAACGCCGAGGGTGAGCGCGCGTACCACGCCGGCCGCATCGAGGAGTCGGTCTCCCTCTACCAGCGCGCCATCGAGCTCGCGCCCGACTACGGGCAGGCGTACTCGAACCTGGGCCTCTCGTTCCGCAAGCTGAACCGCAACGGCGAAGCGCTGTGGGCGAACCGCAAGAGCATCGCGCTCGCGAACGGCGCCGACGCGAACATCGTGCGCGCGAGCAGCTACTACAACATCGCCCGCATCTACGAAGCCGAGGGCCAGTTCGCCGACGCGATGACGCAGTACGAGCTGGCGAATCGCGAGCGCCCGATGAAGGTCTATGAAGAGGCGCGCAAACGAATGGCCGCGAAGCTGAAGAACTGAGGGGCGACATGCACGGGCTGCTCATGGTGGTGCTGGCGGTCGCTCCCGTCGCGTGGGTCGACCGCGCGGGCTGGCCGCAGCCGGTGTCGACGGTGAAGGACTTCGACCGCGCCTCACGCGCCGAGGTGTTGGTGTTCGTCGAGGCGCTCTCGTCGCTGCCGCTCGAGGTTCGCGGCAACTCCCTCGCGCAGGAAGTCGGGCTGAAGCACGGCGACCTGGGCGCGCTCGAGGCGTGGAAACGGTCTCGCAAGGCGCTGTTGCTCGAGAACTTTCGTCGAGGGGCTGCGAGCTGTTCGGCTGACGACGTGCTGTGCCCTGCGAAGCTGCCCGAGTCGTTCGCCGCGCTCGCCACCAGCGCGACGCCGATGCTCGAGTCGTTGCCCGACGAGTACGCGACCTGGCGCACCAAAGCGCGGCAGTTTCACGCGACCCACGTGCGTGAGCTGGCCCGCCTCGCGATGCTGTCGTCGAAGGTGTCGAGCGAGATTGCGCGGCTCGACGACGCCGAGGTGACGGGCGAGGCGTTCGGCGATCGCGAGTTTCTGCTCACCTTCGATGACGGCCCGACGGGCGCTGCGGGAGAGACCGATGCCCTGCTGCCGGTGCTGAAGTCGATGGAGCAACACGCGGTGTTCTTCGTGGTCGGAGACGCGATGCACGCGCGCAAGCCAGAGAAGGCGCTCTACGACGGGCAGTGTGTCGGCTCGCACGGCAGCTCGCACCAGAGCCACGTGACGTCGCCGAAGGTGGCCGCGCAGTTGGACCCGTGGAACCAGGAGCTCGCGTCATCGATGGGCCCCGTGAGGTGGTTCCGCCCTCCCTACGGGCAGCGCACGCTCGCGCAGACGCAGGCGCTCTCGAAGCAGGGCATCAGCGTGATGCTGTGGAACCTCGACTCTCAAGACTGGCAGGCGCCGAAAGACACCGCGCTGGTCGAAGGGCGGGTGTTGACGCTGATGCTGTTGTGGCGGCGGGGCGTGGTGCTGTTTCACGACGTGCACCCCGTCGCGAAGAAGACGCTGCCCGGCCTCGTGAGCGCGGTCTCGCAGGCAGTGACGTGGCGCGATTGCCGGAAGCTGTCGTCACTCTGATTTGCGCAGCTCGACTCGACCCTTGTTCGTCACGTCCTTCTTGAGCGGGCTGGCGCGGTAGAGCGACTGCGACGCCGCCAGAAACGCCGACAGCCCGCGCTTCTGGGGGTCGGAGTCGGGGCTCCACCGCACGACGACGTGGTACTTGCCCTCGGTGACGCGCTCGAGAATGTACTGTGAGCCGTCGAGGCCGCGGGTCGGGTCGCGGGTGGTCTGCTTCTCGAAGTTCACCTTCGCGAAGAGCTTCTCGAAGGTCGCGAGCGTCTCTGCGGAAACGGGCGTGAGACCCTTCTCGACCAGCTTACCGGGCTCGTAGCCGCCCTGACCGTCGAGCCGTTTGCCCTCGATGGTCGCTTTCCCCTCGAGCACGGTCAGGCGCACCGTCACCGGGTTGCCCCACGTCGGCAGAATCGTGAGTCGGTACACCGTCCCCTTCGTCGCGTCGGCGTCGGTGTGGAGCGGCTTCTCGTCGAGCGCCTTCAGCGCCTTGCCGTACCACTCCTCTTCGAAGCTCGAGACGCCGCGCTTCTCGTCGACGGGAAAGTAGGTGGCCGACTGGGCGAGGGTGAGACAGGCCAACAGGCCGAGCGTGGTCATGGCCGTCATGATGTCCAGCAGCGTGAATTGGTTCCAGTGCGCGTGTTTTCTGTCTTCTCTCAGTCCGTCGACGCCGGCGACCCGACGGCGGACCTCTTCGACCCCAACCATCTCGTCGACGTGCGCATCGACGTCGCTCCCGCCGACTGGGAAGTGCTGCGCAACCAGACGCGCGATCTCTTCACGCTGCTCTCGGGTAACTTGGCTGAACCGGCCGTCGCTCGAGCTGAAGTTCGACGCGAGCGTTCCGAAGCAGAAGGTCTCGGGCCTCGACGCTGACGCGCGAGCTCGCCGCCGCTCCGTCACGCGCGCATGTGACGTACAGTTCGGCGCCATGTCGGAGCCAACCCTCGAGCTGTTCCACGCCATCACCGACCCGGGCAGCGCGAAGGTGCGCAAGTACGTCGTCGACCACGAGCTGTCCGAGCACGTGCGCTTTCGCAACGTCACCTACCCCGAGGTGGTGGCCGACCTGACCGCGCGCGGAGGTGGCGCGACGCCGGCGCTGTGGGACGGGAAGACGCTCATCACCGGCACCGACGCCGTCATCGCGCGCCTCGCTGCGCACTCCGACGTGGGGCGGGCCTGATGGTCATCTGCCCCGATTGTCGCCAGCGCATGCAGGCCTTCTTCGTTCCGTCGCGTGACGGCTCGGGCGAGGTCGAGCTCGACCGCTGCGGCCAGTGCAGCTCGTTGTGGTTCAACGCGGGTGAGGTCGAGGCTGCGCTCGGGCGCACCATTCGCAGACGCCAGGGCGCCACCACCCGCAGCTGCCCGACGTGTCGCGTGAAGCTCGAGGCGGCGGTGCTGGAAGGACGAGTCGACGTCGAGCGCTGCGGCAGCTGCCAGGGCGTGTTCCTCGATGGCCACGACGTCGCGGTGCTGGGCCAGAAGAAGGCGAAGCCGCGCTCCTCGGGTGGAGGCGGGTTCGAGTGTGAAGCGTGTGGCGAGCGCCGGCCCTTCGGTGAAGCGCAGAGCACGGTGACGGGCCTCATCTGCGCCGCGTGCGCTGCGAAGGCCAACGCGAAGGAGCCCCAGGTCGCCGAGGCGCAGCGCTCGTTGCTGGGGCGCTTCTTCTCGTGGTTCGGGTCCGACGACGACGCTGCGCAGTCGTGACGCACGAGCTGCAGGGCGAACTCGCGCGGGGGGTGATCGGTTTCCCTGTCGGCGGCAACTGACGGCGGCCACGCGCCTCTTGCTCGTCGTCATCGCCCTCCCCATCGCCTGCGCCTCGACGAGGCCGCTCTCAGCTGGAGCGATGGTCGAAGACCAGCTTCGGG
>JBEOKA010000131.1:0-5988 GCA_040275325.1 Myxococcaceae bacterium
GCCCTTCGCAAGTGCCGAGCCACCCTGGGCTTTCGGCACCTCGAACAGCTCAACGCGCTGAATTTCTGAGCCGGCTTGTGTGCCTGGCTCCGCCTGATTCCCGACGCGCGCGCACCTGTGCAGACAACGGTTTGTCAAAGCCCACGACACTCCTGGAGTGACTGCATCTCGGGCGCTTTTCAGGCCTGCAGCCCGTTGGTCAGGTGCTGGGCTGCCTTCGATCAAGAAGTTTTGCTCTGGCTCGAATGATCTCAGCTTATGCAGATGGCGCTTGGGCTGATCGACCTCAAGCAGGATCTTCTTCCTCTGCCCAGAGGCCACTGTTATCTCGTCCATCGACCCCCGCGGCGTGTGCAGTTCCGGCTCGCTCAAACAGTGCAGTTCGTCATCGAACCGTCACCCGAGGGAAGGTCACCATGAATCAACTACGTCGAATGCTCCTCGCGACAGGCTTCATTGCTGCCGCATGTACCGGCCCAGCCGGAGAAAACGGAAAGCCGTGCTCCGTGAAGGACAACGGAAACGGCTCCTCCACCATCACCTGCGCTGACGGCACCACCGTCAATGTGGTGAACGGAACCAACGGCACCAACGGTACGAATGGTACCAACGGCACGCCTGGCGCCAACGGCACCAACGGCACTCCAGGGACGCCTGGAATGAACGGTACGAACGGCACCAACGGCACGAACGGCACCTCGTGCACCATCACCACGGCTGACGGCGGCGGCAGACTGCTGACCTGCACCGACGGCACGAGCGTGGCCCTGCCTTCGGTCACCGACGCGGGCGCTCCCGGCAGCTTCCTCAAGATCAGCTTCAACGTGAAGAACGACGGCGTGAACGACAACCGGTTCACCAGCGTCGCCAACGCCTACTACTGGCAGCGCGGCCCGAACGGCGGCGTGCGCACGTCGATCAACCGCACCACCAACCCCGTCACGGTCACGCCCAAGGGCAACGGTGACTACGACGCGCTCATCGCGGGCTACGGCTCGCTGGTGCGCACCATCGATGCGGGCACGACCTTCCTCCTCACCGTCAACACCGGCAACGCGAACGAAGCGGCCAGCGTGGTCTCGCACATCGGCGCTCCCGACCGCTTCGTGGTGACCGACCAGTCGTGCATGAACTGCCACGGCGACAAGGTCTTCCGTGAGCCCGAAGGCCCCGAGGCCTCGGAGCACCACGGCGTGAGCCCGCGCGGCGTTCAGGCGTGCGTGGTCTGCCACAACCGCTTCGACACCATCGGCCCCGGCCTCGGCGCTGCGGTGACCGACGGTGGCACTGCCCTCGGTGGCGGTACTCGACTCATGGGGTACGTGCACGGCATTCACAACTCGCACCAGATGCCCGGTGGCACCGTTGCTCTTCGCGCGGACCCCGACCGCTTCAGCAGCACCAACAACGGCCCGCTCCCTGAGCAGTGGGTGAACGTGCCCGCCCCGGCAGGCACCTACGTTCGCTCGGTCACGGTGACTGACGCTGGCGTGCTGCCCTCGACCAGCCCTGGTGGCACCTTCTCGGTTGGCTTCCCGAGCTACACCAACAACTGCAGCACGTGTCACAACACGGCAGAGGCGCTCACGCGGGTGAACTCGGCGGCGCCGTCGTGGTCGCTGTGCATGTCGTGCCACCAGAACTGGAACGGCTTCGGCATGGACACCACCACGCTCAACCTGCACACCGGCATCACGGCGGCGTCGGTGACTCCGACGACCTGCACCACCTGCCACGCGACGGGCGGCCTGTCGTCGAAGACCACCGTCACCGCGTTCCACAACGGCGCGCGCACCGAGCGCGGCGGCCTCATCTGGGACGGTGACGATCAGTCGGTCGAGCTCGGCAAGACCGTGCGCATGACGATCACGGGCACCAACGTCGCTGCAGGCAACCTCGCCATCACGTGGACGACCGAGCAGCTGGTCGGCACCACGTGGACCGCGGTGAACCCCTGCAACACGGCCTTCGCGTCGGGCCCCGTCTTCTTCGGTGCCACCGCCAGCGCCACCACGGGCGCGGTCGCGAGCAACCTCTCGATCCTCCGCGCGTACGCGCAGGGCAACGACTGGGTGAACGCAGGTCAGGGCACGGCGCCCGGCCAGCCGGCGTCTGCCGTGAACGTCACGTCGACCAACACCACCTGCGCCACCAACGTCGCGACCACCACGGTTCCGGTGAACGTCACGACGGCAACGCTCGGCATCGTGGCGATTCAGGGCAAGCCGCAGATCCGCTACGCGGCCGCCGCCGGTACGACGTCAGAGATCATCCAGATTCGGTCGAACTCGCCGACGTACGAGTTCGTTCCCGCGACTGGTGCGGCCGCGACGACCAAACGTCGCGACGTGGCTGACATCGCCCGCTGCTCCACCTGCCACGAAGGCAGCATGTACCAGCACGGTGGAAACCGGGTCGACAGCATCGACCTCTGCGAGATGTGTCACAACCCCGCAGCCAACGAGAAGAACAACCGCACCGACGTCTTCGGTGTGAACGCTGCGGTGGCCTATGACCAGAAGGTCGGCGAGTCGTACGACCTGCGCAACATGGTCCACGGCATTCACTCGTCGGGTGAGACGGGCGTGCCGATGGTCTTCTACCGCACCAACGGCATCTACTTCTTCGGCAGCAAGGAGGCCCTTGCCCGTTCGACGAACTGGCCGACCACGGACGCGGTCGGTGATGGCGTCAACTGTCGCCCCGTCGCGGGAGCGACCGCGCTGCTGAGCGATGGCGGTGTTCCCCGCTGGAGCGGCTGCACCACGCCGTACGCCCAGAAGCACAACTTCGTCGAGGTGCACTACCCACGCAATCTGGCTGACTGCAGCGCCTGCCACGTTCCCGGCAGCGTCAGCACGCCTCCTGATGCGCGTCTCGCCGTCGGCCTCACCACCGACCCCGGCGTTGGGCCCACCACGGGGTGGAGCAACCTGCTGGACGACCAGCTCATCGGCCCTGCGGCCGCCTCGTGCATGAGCTGCCACCAGTCGAGCGACCCGCTGCAGCAGTTCTACAAGCGTTCGCACGCGTACAACTTCGGCTTCGCGCCGTCGGTGTTCGCGGGCATGGGTCGCCAGGCCATTCTCGATGCGGCTGCGAACCCGGGCTCGGGTGGCCCGACCGAGCAGTGCGCTGGTTGTCACCGCAACCTCGAGGCCAAGCACGCCGCTCGCGGCATCATCTCGGTCGGCGAGGTCTCGCTGACGCCGTGATGTCGTGACCAGGTAGCGCAGTCAGAGGGGCAACCTCCCAGTGAGGTTGCCCCTCTTCTTTTTCGTCGTCAGGCCACCTCGCTCCACGGTGGCGAGGCCGCGAAGGCCGCGTGAATGAGGCCGACGTGCGAGTACGCCTGCGGGTGGTTGCCCCAGAGCGCGCTCGTCATCGGGTCGATGTCTTCCGAGAGCAGCCCCAGCGCAGGCATGGTGGCGAGCTGCCGCTCGAGGCGAGCGCGCGCTTCGTCGAGCCGGCCCGCGTTCACCAGCGCCTGCACGAGCCAGAAACCGCAGACGGTGAAGGCCAGGCCGTGCGCCTCGAAGCCATCGGGCATGCGGTAGCGCCGCAGCCAGGGGCCGACGGAGAGCTGGTCGGTGACGGCGTCGATGGTGCCGTTGGCCAGCGCGCGCTCGGCGCCGAAGAAGCGCAGCGGCATCGCCTGCAGCAGCGAGGCGTCGACGTCGGTGCTGCCGGGGCGTGCGACGAGCGTGCGGCGCGACGCATCGACGCAGGTCTCGCGAACGAGGGTGGCGATGCGCGCGGCCGCCTCGCGAAACGACGGCTCGAGCGCTGGGCGGAAGCGGCTCGAGATGGTGGCGAGCCGGTCGGCGCCGGCCCAGCACATCAGCGTCGAGAAGGTCTGCGGCGTCCACTCGGTGCGCAGCTCCCAGATGCCCGCGTCGGGAGTGCCCGCCACCTCGATGCCACGCCTCGCCAGCCGCACCAGCAGGTCGAAGGCCGCGTCGGTCTGCTGGTCCTTGAACCGCGCGTCGAGGAAGAGGGGCGCCAGCGCCAGCACCAGCTCTCCGAACACGTCGTGCTGTTGATGCAGGGCGGCGCCGTTGCCGACCCGCACCGGGCCCTCGCCGCGATAGCCGCGCCAGTGGGGCAGGGTGCGCTCGGTGAGGTCAGCGTTCCCGTCGAGGCGGTAGACGGGCTGGAGCGCCAGGTCGGGGGCGTTGGCGACGACCGTGAGCAGGAAGGTGAGGAACTGCTCCCGCTCCTCGAAGTGGCCCAGCAGCCGGAAGGCGTCGAGCGCGTAGTACGCGTCGCGCAGCCAGCAGTAGCGATAGTCCCACGTGCGGCCGGTGCCGGGCGCTTCAGGCAACGACGTGGTGAGCGCCGCGACGATGGCGCCCGTGTCTTCCGCGCAGTGCAGCTTGAGCGTGAGCGCCGACCGAATGACGTGCTCCTGCCACCGCGTCGGCACGTCGCAGCGCTTCACCCACGTGCGCCAGGCCTTCTCGGTCTCGGCGCGGAACCGCTCGCACAACGGCTCGAGCGCCTCCTCGACGGGCGCGCCCCACGCCAGCACGAAGTGTTTCTTCGACGTCAGCGCGAAGGGCTGGCCCGAGAGCCACGAGAGCGACCCGTCGGTGGTGAGCCGCAGCGGCGCGTCGTAGCCCTGCCACTGCACGTGGTGCGAGCCGGTGAGCGACGTCGGCGGCTGCTTCGACCAGCCCAGCACCGGCTTCACCTCGACCCGCACCCGCGGCGTGCCCGAGAGCGGCTCGACGATGCGGACCAGCTGCGTCGGCCTGAATGAGCGCCCGTTGAGCTCGAAGCGCGGGAAGAAGTCGATGACGCGAAAGCTGCCCTCGGGCTCGTCGAAGCGCGTCTCGAGCACGTTCGTGTTGTCGAGGTAGCGCTGCGTACCAAGCGCGCCCGAGGCGGGGCCGATGAGAAAGTGCCCACCGTCGGGGTCGAGCAGCGAACCGAAGACGGGCTCGGCGTCGAAGCGGGGCAGACAGCACCAGACCACGGCGCCCGAGGCGTCGACGTGCGCAGCGGCCTGGCAGTTGCCGATGAGGGCGAGGTGTTCGAGCGAGGGCGTGTTCATGGGTGCTTTGATATCAACGTGTCGTCGGTCGGGCTTCCCGTTGTGCGGGGCGAACATTGAGACGAGACGACGTTCGGGCGCAGACGTAGACTTGCTTTGATGTCAAAGCATCATCACGACAAGCCTCACCACAAGCGCCATGCAGCCGCCTTCATCGATGTCGGGGCGCTCGAGCGTTCGCTCGCTCCCTGGCTGCCCGACGCCGAGGAGCGCGCCTTCGTGCTGCGCTGTGTTCTCGAAGAGGGGCCGGCGCACCACCGCGGCGCCAACTACGTGCTGCTCGGGTTGATGACGCGGCTGGCGGAGCGTCTGGGCGTGAAGGCGCCAGCAGCGGGGGCACAGCGCCCGTTCGAGATGCGCCTGCCGCCCCACCTGGAAGATGAAATCGACGAGCGTGCGTGGCCGCTGGGGGTGCCCGAGCGGGCGCTCGAGCTGCTCGCCAAAGACGAGCGGGCCGCCGACGCGATGACCGATTGCCTCACCGACGGCCCTCCGCAGCACGCCGTGGCCAACGTGCTGATGGTGCAGTTGCTGGTGGCGATGCTCGAGCGGGCCGGCGCGCCGTGACGTCGCCGCTGCAGCCCGAGGTGCTCGACCAGGCCTTTCGCCTGGCCGCGGGTGAGCTCGGCATGTGCGACGCGGCCTGGCGCTTCGCCGACGAGGTCGAGGCCGAAGGTGGGTCTGCGCTGCTCGAGGCCGTCAGAGACGTGCTGGGCGCGACCTTTCCGGTGCTCGATGCCGTCTTCTCGCGGCGGCTCGAGGCGCAGCAGCCCTCGGTCGAGCCGGGCGCCGTGTGTGCCGCCTGCGAGGGCCTCAAGCGGGTCGTCGTGGTGGGCCTCGAGGCGCGCTGGCTCGACGCGCTCATTGCGGCGCTGCCACAGGTCGAGCTCGCGGTGCTCCCGTCGGCGGCGCTGGCAGGCGACGCGGCGCGG
>JBEOKA010000132.1:0-11903 GCA_040275325.1 Myxococcaceae bacterium
TCCTGCGAGAAGTCCCAACGCTGGCGCTGGTAGCGGCAGAAGCCTCGATTCGCTCCCCTGTACGTGTACCGCTCGTAACCCCACCGGCAGCCGTCCGCAGCCCAGAAGCTGTCTGAGGCACAGGGAACAGCGCCACACATCGGAACGCCCGTACCGGTGAGAATGCAGGGCTCGCTCCCCGTGCACGTCACGCCTCCGACAGAGCCAGACGTGAGGGTTGGAGGCGAACCACCGCAGGCACCAGCCACGATGTGAGTACCAGTCGCCGGGGCAGGCTGTACCGTGTAGTTCGCGATGGTGAGACCACCGTTGATTTTGAGAATATCGGGGCCAGGGGTACCACCGTCGAGCAGTGGAGCGGCGGTGACGGTTCCAATGCCCTGACAACCACCACCACAGCCAGGCGGAGAGGTCGTGCTGGCGGGGTAGTTGGCACAGGTGGTCGTGTACGAAGTCTGAACGATGTTGAACGTGCCGCCGTCGATGGGTCCAGTCCGGCTCTCGAGCGAGCTCGCCAGGGTGTTGTTGAACGCAGACCGGGTCCCGGTCGTGCCGTTCGCACCAGCCTGCAGAGTGCACGGGGTCGTGGCACTGCACCCCATCACGGGGGTTGCGTAGCTGGCTCCAAACCCAGTGCCCTGGTAGTTCGTCTGATTGAGCGCACAACTCGCTCCTGCCAGGCGGTTGAAGGTGTACGAAGCTGGAGTTCCAGCGGTGTAGGTGTAGTTGAGGGTCGAAGCGCCTGTGCAGGTGTTGCAGGTCGCGGTGAGCGTCGAGCCGGGAGCCTCATACAGCACCGCAGCAGGCGCTCCCACGATCGCACCGGGCGTCATGTTCGATCCAAAGTTGGTCGCGACCACGCGGCAGCCCTGCGAGACAGTGTTGTCAGGGTTGGTGCAATTCAACGCAGGCGCTGTACCGAACTGGGTGTTGAGCATTCCTGAGGGAACGAAGTACTCATCACCAACCATTGCCGTGCCGCCGTCTTGACGGGTGCATACGGCAGAGATGGCGGTCGGCTGCCAGTTGAAGTTGTTGTTGGTGGGCCCTGAGACACGCGAGTAGGTGCGCGTACCGGTGAGGGTCATGGCCGGCGCCGTGGCGCCGAAGCTCCCACCGCCATGGACCTGCACCTGAGTGCGAACCATGTCATTCGCTGTCGGCGCGGCGCTCTCGGCAAACAGCCTGCATGGATTGGTCGGCGTGCATGACATCGGCGGCATCAGGCCACCGCTGATGTCAGTCTGCCGGTAGCCAACGCCAGTCCACGAAGGCGTCTTGACCACCGTCTCCTGACGGGCGTTGCTGGGCGCGTTCGCGATGGTGCCTCGTGCGGGTGAGGTCGAATCGGCGGCAGCTGCGTTGCCCACGAAATCAACCGTCGCGGGGCAGGTCGTCGAGCCGCGGGCCATACGAACCCAGATATTCGAGGCGCCAGCGCTGCCACCCATTCCGTACACGTTCTGTGCGGCGCCACGGGTAAGCGGAAGCCCAGGTGTGATGGGCGTGACGGGCACCGTCGAACACACACTCGTGTCACCAATCGACCCGCTCCCAGGGGCAGTCAACCCAGTGCCCGTGTTCACCGAGGCGCCGTAGTCACGGTTGTACGAACAGCTGATGGGCGCACCCAGCGTGGGCGCTCCTTCGACGTACGAATAGGTATGGAGGGTCGTGAGCGGCACGGTGGTGTCGCACTTCGCGCCCGTCGCCGAGTTCAGGTACGGAGGAACGCCCGAGGTCAGACCTGTGGTGGGGCTGGTAAAGCTGTGCGAGACGCCGCTCTTGTCCAGGACGTCGTAGACACAGCGCATGCCGCCGGTGCCAAGAAAGCGGCTGCGGTACTGGTAGTAGCCCGCGAGGCCGAGCTCGACGCTGTCGGCGTAGGTGGGCAGCAGGTTGTAGAGAACCCGCTTTCCGACGCAGAAGCGGTTGTGACACACGGACGCAAAGGGGTTCGCGCCGCCATCGGGGAGAGCCGGAGTCCAGTCGTCGAGGATGTACTGAGACAGCGCTCGCAGGCCGCCATCAGGAAGCGCAGGCGGTGGGGCCAGGACGTACGTCGGCGACTGCTGGGTCTGCGGCAGGTCGCGCATCGAGTTCGACGTGTCGAAGATGATGAAGACCTTCGGCGGAATCGAGGCTCCGAGACCGGGAATGCCGCTGAAGTCCTGCTGCGCGAGCGCGGGCCCTGCCACGAGCGAGTTGATCAGCACTGCGATGAGCAGGCTGCGCGGCAGAACGTTTCGGCTGGTGGTAGGCGTCATGCAGTACCCGTCCCTGAAGGGAATGAGGCCAGAACTCTGAGCAAGGGGTGAGCCTCGAAGAAGCACCAGAAAAACATGATCTTGAAGAAGCGCCAGGAAACAACCTCGCACGATCATCAAGCTGCAAGGCTGCACAAAGTGCAGAGTGAGGTGCGAACGAGTAGGAGCCGCTCAGCCGAGCGCGCACACGCGTGGAGGTAGGCATGGACAAGAAGATCGCAGCCGCAGCCGTGGTGGCCGTCGGAGCCGTGATGGGCCTCATCGTCTTTCGCAAGCAGGCAGCGCCGACTGAAGCCGTGATTCAGGTACCGCGCGGGCCCGCGCCGTCGATGCGCTTCTCGTTCGGCAAAGACCCCAACGCCGAGCTGCTGCGCCTGGGGGTCGACGAGACGCTCGACCTGCGGGTGACGCTCGGCGCGCCCGCCTTCATCTACGTGTTCGACAGCCACGAGGCCTCGATGCCCACCCTCATCTGGGAACCAACGCCGAACGACCCGGCCTTCGAGCCGGGCGAGTATGCGTCCGAGGGCGTCACCCTGGTCGGCGATGGAACGCACGAGCTGCTGGCCGTGGCCTCACCCTCACGGTCGAACGAGCTGCGCTCGGCGCAGACCATCGTTCCCGAGGTGCTCGAGCGCGTCTGCCAGGACTGCTCGTTTCAGCGCCTCACGGTTCAGAAGCTCGCGGGCAAGGTGACGGCCGCGGTCATTCCGCCCGAGAAGCCCGAGCCGCCACCCGCTCCCGTGCACGGAAACTGAAACTACTGGCAGCTGACGGTCGCGTCGTCCTTCTGCACCCGCACCGTCTGCGTGAGCGTGGTGAACGCGGGCTCGGTGATTTCGAGCGTCGCGTCACCCAGCCCGCCCGTCAGCAGCGTCGGCCTGATGATGAGCGTGTTCGGGCTGCCGCCTTCGAAGAAGAACGGCGTGTCGAGCTCGAGGTCGGGTCGGCTCGCCTTCGCGTTCAGCTGCAGCATGCCCAGCATCGCCTTGCCGCTGCCATCGACGGGCACCACGGTGACCATCGCCTCCTGGTTGGGAGCGAGCGTGAGGTCGGCGAGGTCGACGGCGCTTCCACGCGTGCACACCTTGCCGTTCGACGAACCGCGCGTGAGCACCTGCGCCTTCGCGTGCAGCTTCAGCGCCGCGCCCTTCTTCGCGGTGACGGTGATGGCGTCGAGCTCTTTGACACCTTCACGTGCACGAAACCGGTACGCCTTCTCTTCGTCGAGCCGCACCGCGTACTGCGCGAAACCGAGCGGCAGCACCTGCGCCGTGCCGCCCGTCACCTCGAGGTTGAGCTCGGGGTAGGAGCGGTCTCCGAGCGGCGCGTGCTCGAGACGAATCAGCACCGTGCGGCCCACCACGAGCGGCGGCGTGAAGTCGTTCGTCTCGACGAAGTTCACCACCTGCGAGAAGTGCACGACGCCCTTGTCGCCGTTCGCTCCGTCAGCACAGCCCACCAGCACGAGAAACGTCCCCAGCGTCAGCGCCGCTTTTCCCCACGTCGTCATGTCGTTCTCCCCGTTGGCGCGCCGAGGTTCCGGCCGTGACGCGCTCGCGGGCCGCCCATTGGCAAGGTGCAGGCCAGCTCGAAGTCTTCGATTTCGCTCGCGCTGAAGCTCAGCGGCCACGACGACCATGACTGAGGAGCCGTGACAGCCCTGTCATGGAGCGACTCAGAAGCGGTCGTCGGCCGGAGCCTGCAGCGCGGTGACGGGCGGCGTGATGCTCACCGACGTCTGGGCGCTGGGAATCGCGGGCAGAATCACGGTGAACCGGCTGCCGTGGTTCATCTCGCTGGCGACGCGCACGACGCCGCCGTGGCCTTCGACGAAGCTCTTCACGATGGCGAGGCCGATGCCTGCGCCGCCGTACTCACGCGTCGACGACGAGTCGACCTGGTAGAAGCTCTGGAAGATCTTGTCGAACTGATCAGCCGGAATACCGACGCCCGAGTCTTCGACGATGATTCGAAAGCCCTGCGCGTTGATGTCGGGCTGGTGCGTGAGCTCGGTGAGCAGCACGCGCACGGTGCCGCCCTTGGGTGTGAACTTCACGGCGTTGGTGAGCAGGTTGGTGATGACCTGCCGCAGGCGGTCGCGGTCGCCCGTCGACTGGAAGTGACGGCCCGGCAGCTTCGCCTCGAGCGTGACGCCCTTCTTCTGCGACTGCGGCTTGAGCGACGACACCGACGAGTTCACGAGCTCGAACGGGTCCATCGGCTCGAAGGTGAGCCGCACCTTGCCGGCTTCGATCTGCGAGATGTCGAGGATGCTGCTGATGAGCTTCAGCAGCGTCTCGCCCTTGTCCATGATGGTGCGCACGTAGTCGACCTGCTCTCCGTTGAGCGGGCCGGCGAGGCCTTCGGCGAGCATCTCGGAGTACCCGATGATGCTGGTGAGCGGCGTGCGCAGCTCGTGACTGACGGTGGCGAGGAAGGCGCTCTTGAGGCGGTCGAGGTCCTTCAGCTTCTGGTTCATCTCCTCGAGCTTCTTGTTGCGCTCTTCCAGCTCGCGGTTCTGCTCGAGGGTGGCCTCGATGTGCAGTTGCGAGGTGAGGAACATCTTCTGCCCCGCGAAGAGCAGCGTCTGCAGCAGCTGAGCGAAGTGCAGCAGCACGCGCGCGATGGTGCTCTCGGGAGCGCGCCGCACCTTCTCGACGAACTTGCGTGCGTTGGCGGCGTCGAAGCCCTCGGAGACCTCGGTGAGCGACGGCGGCGGGAAGTCTCCGAGGTCTTCGGGGAAGAACGGGCCGAACACCACGCGGCCCAGCGTGTCGCCCTCCCAGAGGATGGGCAGGATGATGTACCGAAGCCCCGTGAAGCACGGCACGGTGACGACGCCCTTCGCTCTCGGCGCGTCGGTCGACTCGAGCACCGGCAGCCGCGCGCCGTGACTCAGCGCGACCGGGCCGTCTTTCACGCGGCCGACCGTCGAGGTGCAGCGCCGCCGCCCCTCGGGGAAGCTGAAGACGTAGCCGCAGAAGTCGCCGTTGCCGACCTTGATGTCGGCCAGCTTGCCGCCTTTGTCGTCGAACACCTTGATGCCGACTTTGTAGAGCTCGACGAAGCCCTTCACGACCTCGGTGAAGGACTCGCCGTCGAGCAGCTCGACGAGCGAGATGCGCCGCTGAAGAACGGACTCCCCTTGTCTCACGGCGCCTTCACCCGTGGCGGGAACACCCTCTCGAGCTCGGTGCCGCTGGTGTCGATGTTCTGGAACACCTGGGTGAGGAACTCACGCTCGCCCAGCTGAATGTTCTTCGACAGGCCTGCGCGCGCGTCGAGGCTGCGGTAGGCCGACTGCAACACGGCGAACAACGTCTCGAGCACGCCGACGCCGCGAATCGCGATGGCGCCGACGACCGGCTCCTTGCCCTTCTTGCGCGCCTCTTCGATCTCAGCGTCGGTGCGCGTGTCGGGCAGGTCGCGCTTGTTGAACTGAATGACGATGGGCACGTGCGCCGGGTCGAGCCCGTTCTCGCGCATGTTCTCGTTCAGGTTCTTCCAGTAGCTGTTGTTCTCGGGAGACGCGCTGCGCCGGCTGTCGGCGATGAAGGCCACCGCGTCGGCGCCCTGCAGCACGATGCGGCGGGTCGCGTTGTGAATCACCTGGCCGGGCACCGTGAAGAGCTTCACCTTCACCTTGAAGCCCGAGGCGGTGTTGAAGAACACCGGCAGCAGGTCGAAGAACAAGGTGCGGTCGTCGTGGGTCTCGACTGTCAGCAACCGGCCGCGCACGTCTGGCTGCGTGCGCTGGTGAATCATCTGCAGGTTGGTCGTTTTCCCTGACAACCCGGGGCCGTAGTAGACGATCTTCACCGTCAACTCGCGCTGGGCGTGGTTCAGTTGCACATCGAACAGTGTGCCGTCGAACCCACCATTCGTCACTGATTTCGACTGTTGAGGCTGATCAGCCGCTCAGTCTGATGGGCGCTCCCGTGGTGCTGCTGGAGGGAAAGGTGCGACCGAATCAGCACGGTTTGAAATTTGGTGCTGTGCAGTCCGTTCACCGAGGTGGTTAGGATCAAGCCCGGCCGAGCCGATGAGTGAGATGATGGGGTGGCAAACCAGACCCTCACTCCGTACGAAGGAGAGGCGATGACGAGCAAACAGGTGGAGACGACCCCCGCAGCAGCAACGCCCCCGCCGATGACCGACACGACCGCGCTGCTTGCAGACATCAAGCAAGCGAAGTTCGCGGCGCCCACGGACGAGGACATGCAGGCCCTCGCCGCGCTGAGGTCGACGTCAGACCCATGGAAGGTTCGTGGCGAGACGTCGGCCGAGAGCCTCGAGGCGCTCACCAAGCTGAGGCCGTTCATTCAGGTCGGCAAGGTGAACGGCAACCTCTTCGGCTACGTCACCATCGAGCGCGACGGCCCGGTGCCAGGCGCGGCGTACCTGCGCAACATCGTGGTGAAGGGCGAGCTGCGCAGCAAAGGCGTCGGCGGCGTGCTGCTCGAGAAGGGCCTGTCGGTCGCGCGTGACATGAACCGCAAGACGCTCGCGCTGCGCGTCGACCCTGCGAACTCGACGGCGGTGAGCTTCTACCGCAAGAACGGCTTCACCACGGTGGCGACGGTCGTCTCGAAGAAGAGCGGCAAGCTGCGCCTGTTGATGAGCCGCGAGCTGTAATCGTCAGCTCGACCTGCGCATCACCCACGGCGGCGTTCCTTCACGGGAGCGCCGCCGGTTTCGTTTCCCGAGGCTCAGTTGCGCACGCACGCGGGCACTGGCGCCGTCACGACGTCACACGGGTGCCAGAGCCGGCCGAGCTGGTTGGGCGAGAGAATCGAGTTGGGCTGACTGCCTCCGGTGACGGTGCCGCACGAGTTCACCGCGTCGAAGCCGATGCTGTGACACGCGACCGAGCTCGACAGATAGGGAGCGATGCGCGCGATGGGGGTGCCGGTGAAGGTCGGCGTGCCACCCATCGGCACCGTGCCCTGCGCGACGCGAAGCTCACTCTGCCCACCGCCGGAGTTGTTGAACCAGCCGTTGCACAGGTTCGAGCCCTCCATGTCGAGCTGCGAGACGCGAAGCCCGAAGAGGCCAGGGGTGTCGGGGCCGAGTGGCGCGCTGCACGTCGGCGCGTACTGGCGGTTGCGAATCGCGACGTACACGCCACGCGGTGGCACCACGTCGACGGGGCCGAAGTTCATCCACCGAAGGCTCGCGGTCGACGCGCTCGCGTTGCGGTAGGCGAAGTGGAACCCATCGAGCGCGACGGGGCAGTTCGACAGGTTGGTGATTTCGACCGACTCGCCCGCCTGGCACGTGTCCATCGTCTGGCAATTGGGCGACGGGCACGCGCCTTCACCGTTCACCACGTACTCGGAGAGCACGACGTTCGATGACGTCGGCGCGACGGGCGTGGTGCACGTCTCGACGACCGAGATGGTGAGCGGGGTCGGCGACGAGCAGCACGTCGGGTCATTGGTACGGCAGGCGCGAACCGACAGCGCGAGCGGCGTGCCCGGTGGAGGCCCGCCTGGGTCGATGCGCGACATCGGCCGTACATGATTGGCGCCGAGGTTGGCGGTCGCGAGCACCATGCCAGTCGGCGAGAGCAGCTCGTACTGCAGGCCCGCGGGCACGGCGGGGAACTGCACGATGGGCCTTCCATCCCAGCTGGTGCCACAGGCGGTGCTGGCCGGTGGAGGCGGCGGTGACGCGCAGGCGGTGGTGGTGATGCTCGTCGAGCAGCACGTCGAGAGGCCGCGGTCGTCGGTGGCGCAGAACGAGAGCAGGAAGGAGCCGGCCTGGTCGGGCGTGAAGTTGGTCGTCGTCGACGCAGGCATGCTCGGCACGGCGCCGGAGTTCGCGGGGCGGGTGGTGACGCTCCAGGTGGTCGACGCGATGGTGCCGTCGCTGTCCGTCGCCGAGGCCGTGAGCATGACCGGCGTGCCCGCGACGACGCTCGAGCCCGCGGGGCACATCACGGTCGGCGGCCTGCACGTGCCCGGGTCGTCGGTGGTGCCGTTGCAGTCGTTGTCGAGCCCGTCGCAGACCTCCATCACGGGGCGCAC
Source organism: Myxococcaceae bacterium (assembly GCA_040275325.1). Classification (GTDB taxonomy): domain Bacteria; phylum Myxococcota; class Myxococcia; order Myxococcales; family Myxococcaceae; genus Xiheimicrobium. The sequence goes on from JBEOKA010000132.1 coordinate 8,300, forward strand.
GTCGTTCTCGCAGCCGCTCCACAGGCCGGCGTCGGTGCACAGCCGCTGGCCCTGACGACACGCGCCGACGGTGGAGCCGCACGGCTCTCCCGCGCCCTCGGTACACAGGCAGCCCTCGTCGACCTCGCCATCGCAGTCATCGTCGAGGGTGCCATCGCAGCGCTCGGGCAGTGGCTCCACCGCGCCGACGCAGTCACCGAACGCGCCCGCCGTGCAGGTCTGCACGCCCTTGCGACAAGCGCCCACCATCGAGCCGCACGCCTGCGTCAGCGCCTCGTCGACTTCACCGTCACAGTCGTCGTCGAGGCCGTTGCAGGTCTCGACCGCCGGGCCCACGCCACCGACGCACGCACCCCAGCGGCCCTCGAGGGAGCACGCGCGCCGCCCCGCTTCACACGCGCCCACGTCATTGCCGCACGCCTGGGTCGGGCCACCGACCACGCACTCGCAGACGTCGCTCACCTTGAGACACGGGCAGCCTTCATCGGCGAGGCCGTCGCAGTCGTCGTCTTTGTCGTTGCCGCAGACCTCGATGTCGCAGACGAGGCCGGCATCCTGCACGGTCTGTACGCGGCCGCGGTCGCACTGACAGGCAGCCACCAGCGCCAGCACCCACAGCCACATCGCACGAGAGACCGCCACGGGGCGCGACCGTGGCTCACCTCTCTGGCTTCGTCGAGTCCCCATGCGTGACGACTTCGTCTCGTTCAGCCCCACTGCACCTTCTTGCCTCGAAGAGAGACGTGTTCTCGACTGCGCACGCCGCTCCGGGGAGGAACACACATGATGAGAGCCGTTCGTGGGCTGTTGGCCCTCGTGGTCGTCGTCGCGCTCGTACTGGCGGGTGGCTTCGTCTTCGCGCGCAGCAAGGCGCTGGCCCGGCTCGACAAGACGTGGCCGGTGCACACCGTCGACTTCCCCGTGCCGTTCCCGCTCTCGGAGGAAGAGCTCGCCGCGCTTCGGGCGGAGCGCTCGGCCGCCGTCGACCCTGACGCCGGCGTCGTCGATGTGCTCGCGGGCGTCGACCTGAACGCGCTCGCGAAGGAGCGCGCGTTGGCGCGCGGCAAACACCTGCTCGAGTCACGCTACGGCTGCTTCGACTGTCACGGGCGCGACCTGGGTGGCGGCACGATGATTGATGCTCCGCCCGTCGGGCAGTTCTTCGGCGTGAACCTCACCAGCGGCAAGGGAGGCGTCGTCACGAAGTACTCCGTCGCCGACTGGGACCGCATCGTGCGGCACGGCGTGAAGCCCGACGGCAAAGGCACCGTCATGCCGTCGGTCGACTTCCTCTCGATGTCCGACCAGGAGCTCTCGGACATCATCACGTACGTTCGTGCGCTACCGCCCGTCGACCGGGAGATGGCGCGCCCCGAATATGGACCTGTCGGCGTGATGCTGCTGGCCAAGGGCGACATCAACATCACGGCCGAGGTCGCCGACCACCAGAAGGCGCACGAGCGGCTGCCGCCTCAGAGCAACGACGTGCGCGCGTTCGGCAAACACCTCGCGCAGGTGTGCGTGGGCTGTCACGGCCGCGAGCTGAAGGGTGGACCGATTGCAGGAGGCGACCCGAGCTGGCCGCCGGCCGCAGACATCAGCAAGGCCGCGCTGGCCGGGTGGACGCTCGACGACTTCAAGCGCGCACTCGTCGAGGGCAAACGCAAAGACGGCCAACCGCTGAAGGTGCCGATGAGCTTCATCACCGCGTACGGCAGCAAGCTGACCACGCAGGAGCTCGAGGCCATGTGGGCGTTTCTGCACGACGGGTGATCAGTGCCCCTCGAGCCAGATGGTCATCAAGCCCTGCCCCACCGTGGTCGGCGCGTTCATCTCGAAGCTGTTGCAGCTCATCGCCAGCACGCGCGAACGGTCTGCCGAGACGACGAAGACGGTGGCGAAGCCCGACCACGCACCCGAGTGACTGAGGCTGCCGTTGGTCGCGAGGTCGATGCCCGGCCCATAGCGGTCGCCGGGCGTGTCAGTGGGCACGGCGGCCTGGAGCGCGGCCGTGATGAGCTCGAGGCCTCCGACGGCGCCGGTGCGGTAGTTGTCGCCCCATCTGGCGAGCTGCGAGGGCGTGGTGAAGATGGAGCCGTCTCCCAGCTGCAGCCACCGTGAGCGCGACGCCGTGAGGGCGAGCCCGCGCATGACGTAGGGAACGGCCACGGCCGGCGCCTCGAACGCGGGGTCCATTCGCATGTCGAGCTGGAGCGGCTTGAAGACGCGCTCGTCGAGCAACGCGGGCAGGGACTTGCCGGTGACGGCGTTCACGACCTCGGCCAACAACAGGTAGTTCGAGTTCGAGTACGTGAACTTCGAGCCCGGCATGAAGTCGAGCGTCGCCGAGGCGAGCGCGGTCAAGGCATCGGCCTGCGTCGACGGCGCCGTCAGCTCGACGCCTCGTTTCGCGAGCAGGTCGCCGTAGTCGGGAATGCCGCTGGTGTGGTGCATGAGCTGCTCGAGGGTGACGTCGTTCGCCCACGCCGGCAGGCCGGAGACGCGCGAGGCCAGCGAGTCGTTCAGCGTCAGCGCTCCGTCGCGGGCCAGCAGCAGCACCGCCAGCGCGGTGAACTGCTTCGAGGTCGAGGCGATGTCGAAGATGGAGTTGGTGTCGAGCGGCCGCTGCGAAGCGACGTCGGCCAGCCCGCGTGCGCCAGACCAGAGCACGACGCCCTCCTGAGACACGGCGATGGAGCACCCCGGCTGGTCGGCCGGCAGCGTCTCGAGCAGCGCGTTGCTCTGCGTGACGCCATCGTCGACTGACGTCATCGGGTGAACGTGTGGGCCACACCCGGCGAGGGCCAGCACGAGGAGCGCGAGAAACGAGGCGTCGGGCATTCGTCACCTCAACACCGCAGGTCCGCCAGACTGTCACCTCGCAGTAGAGTCGCGCGCCACGATGCCCACCTTCACGGCGCAGGGGTCGATGTTCGAAGGGCTGTTCGGCAAGGTGCTGAAGCCCGACGGCGCGTTCCGCGACGAGCTGAAGACGGTGGGCTTCGACGTCGAGCGCATTCAGCCCGAGTACCCGATGCAGGTGTGGGTCGACTGCCTCGACGTGACGGCGAAGCACCGTCACCCGGGCGTCGAGCGCTTCGCCGCGTGGAGGCTCATCGGGCGCGACTTCATCACCGGGTTTCTCGAGACGATTGCAGGCCGGCTCGTGGCGGTGGCGTTTCCGTTTCTCTCGCCGAAGACGCTGGTCGACCGGTCTCCGCGCTTCATGCGACTGGGCGTGAAGGAGCTCGAAGCGAAGGTGACCTGGCGCTCGGCGAATGAAGCGCACCTTTCGTTGAACGGCCCGCACCTCGGCTCGGCGCATCTGCTCGCTGGCGTCGTCGAGGTCTGCTTCGAGCGGCTCAAGGTGAAGCCCACCATCAGCGCGAAGAACCTCGACGGCATCGACGGCGAGCTCGTCGTCACCTGGTCGTAGTCACCAGGCGTTCGCAGAGCTGTCGAGGCGCGCAGAACGACGACACGGCCGCCTCGCGCACGATTCTGCAGTCGCAGAACGACGACACGGCGCCTCGCACACGATTCTGCAGTCGCAGAACGACGACACGGCCGCCTCGCGCACGATTCTGCAGTCGCAGAACGACGA
>JBEOKA010000133.1:0-56868 GCA_040275325.1 Myxococcaceae bacterium
GACGTGATGGAGATCTCGGACGACGAGGTCTCTCCTGTTCCCACCGCGCCGCCGCCGCCCCAGTCGCGCCCCAACCCGTTGCCGCCGCTCAACATGTCGGTGGGAAACGACTCGGTGGACGATCTGCGTTCCGCGCTGCTCGATGAGGTGCCGAGCGCACCTGCTGCGGCGGCCGAGCCTCCTCCAGTGAAGTTGCCCGCGTTGCCGCTGTTCGGAGGTGCGGGCTTCTCGAAGGCTGCGCCACCGGAACGAAAGGTGGAAGCGACCGCAGTGTCGTCGCTGCTGCCTGGGCCCGCAGACGATCTTCCACTCGTCGATGCGGCAGGGTCGAAGGGTGCCGAGACCCAGATCGAGGCGGCCGCGGCGAACGCGTTCAGCGACTCCTTTGCTGCAGACGACATCGCAGAGGCCAGCGTCTCGCAGGTCACCGAGATCTCTGACGTCGAGCTCGCGACGGGCGAAGTGCCGACGGTGTCTCCAAGCGGCGTGACCGAATTGCCGAGCACCTCGGTCACCGAGGTGCTGCCCGACCTGCCGATGCTGGAGAAGAAGGCGGCACCGTCGGTGAGCGCCGAGCCACTCAGCGCTGAGGTGGTGATCGACCCCACGCCGAGCATGGTGATGGACGCGGGAGCCGTCGAGGCAGTGCTCGACCCAACGCCGAGCATGATGCTCGACGTGCCTCCCCTCGAAGAACCCGCCCGTGGGCCTGCGCTGCTCGAGGTGGCTGCGCTGGCGTCTGAGTCGGCTCCGGGTCCGATCGCCCAGGCGGCGCTGCTCGACGTGCCTGCCCTCGTGTCAGAGCCGGCTCCGATCGCCGAGGCGCCGCTGCTCGAGGTGCCGACGCTGCTCGATGTGCCTGTGCTCGCATCGGAAGTCACTCCGATCGCCGAGGCGGCGCTGCTCGACGTACCTGTGCTCGCGTCTGAGCCGGCTTCGGCCCCGATCGCCGACGCGCCGCTGCTCGATGTGCCAGTGATCGCGTCCGAACCGGTGGCCGTGCTCGAGGTGCCTGAGCCCGCTCCGCCGATGGTCGCCGAGGCAAGTGTCGTTGCCGAGCCGATCGCCGCAGCGAATGTCGAGACCTCGTTGCTCGACGTCCCCGCGCTCGCGCCGGAGACCGTCGAAGTCGCCGCGACCGAGCCAGAGTCCGTCGAGGTTTCATTCAGCGACGCTCCGGTTCAGGTGGCACCGTTGCCGCCCGTCGCTGCGCCACCGGTTGCAGAGCTCGAAGCCACCGTGGTCGTCGACCAGCAGCTGTCGCTCGAGGCGCCCAGTGTCGCTTCTGCGCCGTTCCTCGAAGACTCCGTTCCGGCGACCCAGCCCAGCTTGTCTGCAGCGCCTGCTGCCGCCGAACAGTCCTTCGACGTGTCGATGTCAGAAGGTGACTCGAACTGGGCGGCCGTCGTCGAGGCTTCGCGTGCGCCCGAGCCCGTCGCGCCGACGCACGACGAGCTTCCGGTCATCGAGTCCACTCCCGAGCCGGTCATTGCGGGAACCCTGCAGGAGTTGCCGCTGGTGAGTGGTGACGTCGCGCCGGTCTCGGCTGCGTCGTCCGCCTTCGATGCGCTGGCCATTCCGCCGCCGTTGCCCTCGAGCCCTTCGACTGCTCGCGCAAAGGTCGCCCCACACCCGACCTCTGACGTCGCGCTCGACTCGTGGGACGACACCGATACGCAGAACGATCTGCCGGTGTTCGCACCGCCCGTCGCCGAGCCCGCCCCCGCGCCCAAGCCCGAGGCGCTCGCCGCGGCCTGGGACGAGGCTCCAGCCGAGGTCGTTCCTCAGGCAGAGGTGGCCCCGTGGGCCGAGCCCGCCGTCGCTGAGGCCGCCCAACCCTCCACCGCGCCGGCCGCATCGTGGGAAGCACCCGCCGAGGTCGCGCCGCAGACCGAGGTGTTCGCCTCGTCGTGGGAAGAGGCTCCGCCACCCGCTGAGGTCGCGCCGCAGACCGACGTGTTCGCCTCGTCGTGGGAAGAGGCTCCGGCCCCCGCCGAGCCTGCGCCCCAGACCGAGGTGTTCGCCGCCTCGTGGGACGCGGGGCCTGCCTCCTCCGACGTCTTCGTGAGCAACTGGGACAACTCGCCGCCTGCGCCAGAGCTGTCAGGCAAGGCAGATGATCGCCTCGAGCTCGCCAGCAACGCCGAGTTCATCGAAGGGAGCTTGCAGCCCGAGCTTCCCACCATCGATGTCGGCGACGTCGCCATCGACAACGAGCCGTTCGAGGTCGAGTCGGGGCCTGCGGCAAGTCTCGCCACCGGCGTCGTCGACTCGAGTGTCTCGTCGGTCGACGACGCGCCCATCGAGCTGTCGACGAACGCCGACTTCCTGGGCGCGCAGGCGCTCACCTCGACCGGTGAGTCGTGGCAGCGCAGCGACGCTGGCATCGAGGTGGCCGAGGAGCCCGAGGGCGAGATCATTCAAGGCATCGTCGTCGAAGAAGAGCCTGCCGCCGACGTGGGCTGGGACGCGGCGATTCCCGCACCAGCGCCCGTTCGTGCGCTCGATACGCGGGTCGCCGTTCCCGTTCCGCCTGCGCCTCGCCCTCCGCCCGTCGCGGCCGCACCGCCGCCGCAGCGTGCGCCTGCGCCCACGATTCAGCCCACTGCGCCCGTCGTGCAGCCCGTTACGCCTGTCGTTCAGCCGCCACCCCGCACCATGGCCGATCAGCTCTTCGATCGTTCAGGCTCGGTGCGAGGCGGCGCAACGCCCGTGCTCATTCGTGGCGATCACCGCGTCATCCTCCACACGATGGAGGGCCAGGTGAAGCGCGGAGCCTTGAAGGACCCCGATCTCGGCGCTGAGAGCCTCTCGCTCGAGGGAACCGCGGGCGGCATCGAGGCGATCGCCCTCGGTCGCGTGAAGGCGATCTTCTTCATGCTCGCCCCCGGAGCCCGCTCGCCTGCCGGTGACGGCCAGAAGGTTCGTGTCACCTTCAAAGACGGTCGGCAGGTGGCAGGCTTCTCACGCGATCATCAGCAGGGTGGCCCCGGCTTCTTCGTGGTGCCCGCCGACAACCGCACCAACACCGAGCGCATCTACATCTACCGTCACGGCGTTCAGGCGGTCGGCATCGAAGGCTGATGCCTTGATCGTGGCGCTGTGCGTCGTGGAATTTTCCTGTGCTGACGCCCTCTCCCCATTGACAGCGGAGGCCTACATCGCGCACCTTGCCACCCATCGTCACACCGAAGGGCCGGAGGTGCGCATGCAGCAAGAGGCCATGGAAAAGCGAGGGTTTCCGCGAATTCCCGTGACGCTCACGGCGCATTGCCGAATCGGCAACCGCTACGTGAAAGACGCCGTGGCCGACCTGTCCGAGGGTGGGCTGTACCTGAAGACCCGCGAGCCCGCGCGTGAAGGAACGCCGGTGCGGGTCGCGCTCGCGCTGCCGTTCGGAGATGGCCCGAAGTACTGCACGCTGGTTGGTTCAGTGGCGCGCGTTGATCGCGATTCGCGCGGGCTGCTTCGTGGTCTCGGCGTCTCGTTCACCAGCGAGCTGCCGACCGATGACCGTGTCGCGTTGACCGGCTTCCTGAAGAAGCGCTGATCAGTTCAGGTACTGATCGCGGTCGCTCTTCTTGCCGTCGATGATCGACAGGTGGCTCGCGCGCTTGCGCAGGTCTCGCTCGAGCTGGCGCGATCGAAAGCGCAGCCAGAGCTGCGAGGGCGTGTAGCCCTGCACCCACGCCACGGTGATTCCGATGCCGAGCAGCTGTGGCACCACCGCGAACCAGGCTCCAGTCACGGCGCTGAGCAGGGTGAAGGCGGCGCCGATGACGGCGAAGGCATAGCCCGAGACGGGGAAGCCGAACCAGTTGAGCCGGCCGGGGCCGACGATCAGGCCCTGCGCGATCCACATGGCGCCGATGGTGGTGTAGCCGCCGAAGAAGATCATCGCCGAGACGCTCGGCGAGACGAACCCCACCAGCACCGTGCCGAGGTTCGCGAGCACGTTCACGCCCACCACGAAGACCCACAGCTTCGTGCGGCCCCACTGATCTTCGAGCCAGCTGCCCGTCTGCAGCACGATGATGATGCCGAAGATGAGGCTCAGCGGGCTGAGCGGAACCAGAAAGGTCGGCGTCACCAGCTGCCACAGCTTGAGCTGCTCGATGACGGCGGCGGGTTGGAGGGCCAGCTGCTCGAGCGCCAGCCGCGAGACGCCGGCCACGAGCGACGAGGCGACGAGGATCAGGGCCATCTGCCCGCCCGTGCTTCGTGGAGACACCCAGCGCTTCACTTCGTTCGCAAAGCTCATTCTTCGTACCCGGTGAACCGACGTTGTGCCCGAGGTGTTCCGCCGCCGCCACGACGGAGCCTGCCCATCAGGAAGAGCGCCACCACCGCGAGGACCACCGCCGAGATGGCCAGGTTCCACCACGGCACCTGACGTAACGGCCGGGCCTCTTTCGCGAACAGCTCCTCGGTGAGCTGGGCCTTCAGCGTCTCGACGGGGATCGCGAAGTTCGCGCTGGCCAGCTTCGAGCGCACGACGCCGACGACCGCGCCGTCAGCGTCGACGACGGGGCTGCCGCTCGAGCCCGGCTCGGCGTTGATGGCGAGCTGCAGCAGCGGCTGCTTGTCGGCGTCGGGCAGGGGAACGCCGAGATCGGCAGGCAGCCCCTTCGGGCGCAGCGCCGTCAGCACGCCCTCGTTGAAGGTGAAGTCGAGGCCCAGCGGGTTGCCGGCCATGAAAAGCTGCGAGCCTTCGGTGAGGCCAGCCGAGCTGCCGAGCTTCAGCGGCTCGAGGCCCTTCGCGTCGATGCGGAGCACCGCGAGGTCGTGCGCTTCATCGAGCAACAGCAGCCCCGTCACGTCCACGCGCCGCCCGTCTGAGAACACCGCGGTCAAGCTCGGGTGGCCTTCGACGACGTGGTGGTTGGTGACGATGACGCCGTCTTCGCGAACCACGAAGCCCGTGCCGTTGCCGGTGCGCTGGCCCGAGACGGCCGACGCTTCGACGACGACGACCGAGTGCTTGAGCCTGGCGAACAACGCCTGGCGCGCCTCGGGCGTGATCGAGAGGAGCCCCGACAGCGCCAGGCTCGCCAGCATCAGCTCTTGTGACGGTAGAAGAGCGTGACGGTGAGGCAGTGGAACTCCTTGTCGGAGCTCTGCGTCACGATCTTGTCCACGATGTCGGCGTGGGGGTTGTCCTTGATCCACTTGGTGATCGTCTCGCCCATCTGCTCGCGATCGCGCGCGAGCGTGGTCGAGAAGACCTTCACCCCGGTGAACGGAATCATCGCTCAGCTCCGATCAGCGAATGCCGCTCTTGGCGGTGTGCGCGCGATAGTGCTCGCACAGGCCCGGCTCTTTGCACGTCGGGCCGATGCCGTCGGGGTGAGCGACGAACGGCGTGCGTTCGGTCTCATCCGTGCCGCAGAGGGCGCACTTGCGCTTACGATTCTTTGCGTCGACTCGGCGCTGCTCGGCGATCTTCTTCGCCTGCTCGCGCAGTGTCTTCGCGTCGGGAACGTTGCTGCTCGTCACAGTGCCTCCACGAGTACCGCGATGCCCTGACCACCACCAATGCACGCGCTGCCAACACCCCACCGCGCACCGCGTCGCTTCAGCTCATACAGCAGGTGAAGGGTGATGCGCGCGCCAGAAGCAGCGAGGGGGTGCCCAACGGCGATCGCTCCGCCATCGACGTTCGTGCGATCTCGTGGCAGGCCGAGCTCTTTCTCGACGGCGAGGTACTGGGGCGCGAAGGCCTCGTTCACCTCGAAGAGGTCGATGTCGCTCAGCTTGAAGCCGGCGCGATCCATCAGGGCGCGAATCGCGGGGGCGGGGCCGATGCCCATCACCTTCGGGTCGCAGCCCACGGCGGCCCAGTTCACGAGCCGGCCGAGCGGCTTCTTGCCGTGCTTCTCGGCCCACGAGCGCGTCGCCAGCACGGCGCTGCCTGCGCCGTCGTTGATGCCAGACGCGGCGCCGGGGTGAATGACGCCGTCTTTCTTGAAGACCTTCGGCAGCCGCGCGAAGCCCTCGACGGTCGCGTCGGGCCGGCCGTGCTCGTCCTTCGAGAAGAACGTCGAGCCCTTCTTCGACTTCAGCTCGACCGGCACGATCTCCTGCGTGAGCCTGCCTGCTTCCTGCGCGGCGGCGTGACGCTTCTGCGAGAGCACCGAGAACTCGTCGACCTCGGCCTGCGTGAGCTTGTACTGCTCGGCCAGGTTCTCGGCCGTGATGCCCATCGGGAAGCCCGTGTAGCTGTCGGTGAGGCCGACGGTGATCGAGTCTTCGAGGCCGCCCTTGCCGAGTGGAAGGCCCCAGCGCGCGCCGCGGATCACGTGAGGCGCCTGCGACATCGACTCGGTGCCGCCCGCGAGCACGACGTTCGCCTGCTCGGTCATCATCAGGCTGGCCGCGACCGTGAAGGCCTCGAAGCCCGAGCCGCAGAGCCGGTTCACCGTGAGCGCAGGCACGGGAACGGGAACGCCCGCTTTGAGCCCGATGTGACGCGCGAGGTAGATCGCGTCGGCGCTGGTCTGCATCACGTTGCCGTAGACGACGTGGTTCACCTGATCGGCCGCGACCTGCGCCTGCGTCAGCGCGGCCTTCGCGGTCTCGACGCCGAGCTCGGTGGCCGAGAGCTCCTTGAGTGAGCCGCCGTAGGTGCCGAACGGCGTTCGTTTGCCGCCGAGAAACCAGATGTCGTCCTGCTTCCACGCGCTCTTCATGTCGAACTCCAGAACCGCCCCACCAACGGGCCTGCGACCATGCCAAGGCCGCCGAGCGTCCACAACAGTCCTACGGCGTGTTGGCGCTTGAGCTCGGAGCGCCCCACCGACGCGTTCCATTCGCGCAGGTGCGACAACAGGCCTTCGAGTGTGAAGGTGCCCGCGGTGTCGCCCAGCTCGGGCACGCGGCGAACGTGGGCACGAAACAGGCGATCGGCGGCGGCGCCGGGCAGGCCCGCGCAGAGGTGCTTCGAGGGAATCGAGTCTCCGGGTCTGCGGAAGTTCGACGAGAGCAGAAACCCACCCGTCTTCGACACGGTGAAGAACGTGACGCGCGCGGCAGGGCCTTCGCGCTCAAGTCTCGGCTCGGGTGGCACCCACGGCGGCGTGATGCGCACGAGCGGCGAGTCACCCACCATGGCGAACGTGTGCTGCGCCTCGTTGAGATAGCCCCAGCAGGTGCGGGTCGGGCCCAGGCGTCGCAGCTCGACCCAGGTGCCGGCAGGGGTGAAGCCGAGGGTCTTGAGCAGCTCGTGGGTCTGCTCGAGCCACGAGGGCACCGGTGCGTCGGGGCTGCCGTCTTCGATCTCGAAGGTGGTGGCCGCCGGAGTGGCGAAGGCGAGGGTGCGCCAGGTGTTGGCCCAGACGAGGGTCGCCCCGGCAGCGGCAGTGCCCAGGTGAAGCAGGCTCTGCCCATCGAGCTCCATGCGCTGGCGCTTTTCACCACACCGGCCGATGCAGTCGAAAGCTGTTTCGACGCGCTCCGAAACGAAGCACCATGCCGTCATGTTCGAGTTCGGCCCGAAACGAGTCGTGCTGACCGGCCTCTCGCCTGAACAGGTCTTGATCGCGCTGCGCAAGGCCGTCGCTCCCGGGCCGCTCTTCGCGCTCGATCGTCCCGGTGCGGGCCCGACGCTGCGTGGCATCGTGGGCAGCGACCGGTTCACCGTCGTTCGGCGCGCGCAGTTCCTCAACAGCTTCACCCCGATCGTCGAGGGCGTGGTGGTGCCGGCGGAGACCGGCGCCCAGGTTCAGCTCTCGCTCGGCATGCACCTCGTTCCCTTCATCACCGTCGTCGCGTGGGTCGCGACGACGATCGTCCTCGCGGTCTGGACCAGAGGCGCCGAGCTGGACGGGTTGTCGATGCCGCTCGCCGCGTTGTCGCTGGTGGCTCCGGCGCTGGCGTTCCTGGCCTACCGCAGCGACATCGAGACGGTGGTGCACGAGATCTCGCTCGCGGTGACGACCCCCAGCGCGCCCTGACGGCGCTCGCGATCGACTCTCGAACTTCGAGAAGCAGCCTGGAGTGTCCACGCACGTCCGACCGTCGAGACGCGCCCATCGTGTGCGTCGCGGCGATCTCTTCGATCTCCTTCACGCGAAAGAGGGGGCACATCGCTTGCGATGCGCCGGCTCCGGCTGCAGCGGGAATGGGTCTCGCGCAGACGACGGAAGGTGAAAGGGATGGGCGGCGTGATGAACAAGGTCTCGGAGAAGTTGAAGGCGGTGGCAGCGGCGGTGGCGGCCATCGAGAAGCAGTTCGGGCGGGGGAGCGTGATGACGCTGGGTGACGAGGGCGAGGTGGCGCCGGTGCAGGTGATTCCCACGGGGTCGGTGGGGCTCGATCGTGCGCTGGGCGTGGGCGGGTACCCGCGAGGGCGCGTGGTCGAGATCTTCGGCAACGAGTCGTCGGGCAAGACGACGCTGACGCTGCACGCGATCGCGCAGGTGCAGGCGCAGGGCGGCGTGGCGGCCTTCATCGACGCCGAGCACGCGCTCGACGTGGCCTACGCGCGGAAGCTGGGGGTGCGCGTCGAAGAGATGCTGATCTCGCAGCCCGACACGGGAGAGCAGGCGCTCGAGATCACCGAGCACCTCGTGCGCAGCGGCGCGGTCGATCTGATCGTCGTCGACTCGGTGGCGGCGCTGGTGCCGAAGGCCGAGATCGAGGGCGAGATGGGCGACGCGCACATGGGCGTGCAGGCGCGGCTCATGAGCCAGGCGCTGCGCAAGCTGACGGGCGCGGTCAGCCGCTCGGGCACCACGATCATCTTCATCAACCAGATTCGCATGAAGATCGGCGTCGTCTTCGGCAACCCCGAGACGACGACGGGCGGCAACGCGCTGAAGTTCTACTCGTCGGTGCGCTGCGAGATTCGCCGCGCGGGCAACCTCAAAGACGGTGAGAACGTCATCGGCACGCGCACGAAGGTGAAGGTGGTGAAGAACAAGGTGGCCCCGCCCTTCCAGGAGGCCGAGTTCGACATCATCTACAACAAGGGCATCAGCCGCGCGGGTGAGGTGCTCGATCTGGGCGAGAAGCTCGGGCTCGTCGAGAAGTCGGGCAGCTTCTACTCGCTCGACAAGGAGCGCCTGGGCCAGGGCCGCGAGCGCTGCATCGAGTGGCTGCTCTCGAACCCGCAGAAGCTCGAAGATCTCGCCGCGCGCGTGTTGACGACGCCGCGGAAAGAGACCGAGAGCGCACCGCAAGAAGCGGCGGCCTGAGCATGCTCTCGCTCGCGCTGACGTGGGTGGTGCTGTCGGCGAGGACGCCGGCCTTCACCATGACGACGATGCTGACGTGCGGCCCGTCGCGCGGCGTGAAGGTCGAGCGCGTGGTGCGGGAGCGGCATCGCCGACCGATCGCCCGGCCACTCACCCAGTGGCTCCGGCGGTTCAAGGCGCGCTGAGCAGTTCATCTGGAGCGTCGAGCAGGCTCCAGGTGCGCTGGGCAGTTCGCGACTGCGGTCGCTGCGTGGATCGACGAGCACCGTTCCACGCAGTGACCTGGTGCCAACGCGACGCGAGGTGCACTGGTTTCGGCCGAGCGCGAAGTGGAGCGCACTCCACGCTGTGGCCTCTGCATTTCGCGAGCGGCGACCAAGGAAGTGACGATGTCGCAGGCGGTGCGCGAGTCAGTGGTCTCCGTTCCGCGAGCGGCGAACAAGGAAGTGACGATGACGCCGGCGGGCGAAATGGAGCGCACGCTCTGGCCTCTTCGTTCCGCGAGCGGCGAACAACGAAGTGACGATGACGCCGGGGGGGCGAAATGGAGCGCAGTGCTGTGGCCTCCGTTCCGCGAACGGCGAGCAAGGAAGTGACGATGACGCGGCGCGCGAAATGGAGCGCACACGCTGTGGCCTCTGCATTTCGCGAGCGGCGAACAAGGAAGTGACGATGACGCCGGCGCGCGAATAGAGCGCACACGCTCTGCCTCTCCGCTCCGCGAGCGGCGAGCAAGGAAGTGACGATCGCACACACTCTGGCCTCTCCGTTCCGCGAGCGGCGAACCAGGACTGACGATGACGCAGGCGGTGGGCGAAATGGAGCGCACCACGTTCCGCGAACGCCGAGCAGGGAAGTGATGACGACGCCGCGGTGCGCGAAATGGAGCGCACACCAGGCTGTGGCCTCTCGGTTCCGCGAGCGGCGAACCTTGGCATGCTCAACGTCGACGTCACGTGTGGGGCGTGATCGGCGACCCCCTCGACGGTGGCCTGCTGCGTTCGCGGGACCGGCGAGAGCCCTGGCTCCCTCGCACTCTCATCTCAGGCGCGCGAGCAGCCGGTCGACGTCGCGGCGAACGGTGCCCTCGGCGTCGAGAAACTCGATGCCCATGCCCGAGGCGTCGCCCACGCGGCGCACCCAGGCGACCCGCCCCTTGAGGCGAAGTGAGAAGAGCGACGACGGCGGCCGAACCACCAGCTCCACCACCTCGTCGACGTCGAGCGGATCCCACGTGCGGACGAAGGCGCCGCCGTGCGAGAGATCGGCGAGCCGTTCACGTCGTGACGTCTTCCCGTGCAGCAGCTTGATGGGCAGCTCGACCTGCACGCGTCGCTCGAGGCGCGTCGTCTCGGCCGACACCTCGTTGCGGGCGAACTGCAGCATGCGGCCGATGGTGGCGTCGTCGTCAGCCTGGAAGTCGACGCCGAAACACTCCGAGAGCTGCTTCGAGCCCTTGCGGCGTGCCCACGCAACCTGGCCCTCGAAGGTGAACTCCCGCGGCGGCTTGCGAACACGCACCGTCAAGGTGACGAATTCACCGAGCGCACCGGGCGGCTGGCCGTCGACCGAGAGGCCGCCCAGCTTCCCGTTCGGGTAGAAGCGGGGCAGCAGATCGCCGGGCGTCGAGACGATCAGCTGCAGCTTCTGGCGTGAGGGAACCGTCACCTGCAGCTCGTCAGTTCTGCGGCCCCTGCTGGAGCAACAACACGTTGTCGAGCTCGGGCTGGCCGGTGACCAGCTTCGACTTCAGGCGCGCGTGCGTCGCCCAGAGGCGGCCGTTCGCGTAGACGCCATCGGCGAAGAAGCCGACCGCGCCTTCGGTGGCGAGCGGGGTCTGTACGCTCCACGCGTTGGTGCGCTTCGCCAGCTTCAGATCGCCGCGCGTCGCGTCCTGGTACACGGCCCACACCTGACCGGACTGGGGCCCGAACACGATGGCGGTGTCGGTGCCGACGAAGCCCTGCTCACCAGGCCTCGCCATGTCGACGCCGTTGTCGATCGTCTCGAGCGTCACGCCGGTCTGCAGCTGGGCCGCGAGGTAGAACTTGAGGCTCTTCGTCGAGAAGTCGTGGAAGGCGATGGCGATCTGCTTCGTCGCCGGGTCGACCTTCACGTCGGGGAAGTAGCCCGTATCGCCGACACCATCGATGAGCACCGGCATGCCGCGCACGTTCTGTGCGTCGACCTGCACCGCGTACATGTCGCCGTCTGGCACCACACGGCCGTTCACCGTCGGGCCACTCCGCTGCATGTACCCGATGATTGCGTTCTTCCCGTTGAAGGCGAGCGACGCAAAGACGCCCGTGCCGAGGGGGATGTCGATCAGCTGGCTGGGGTTGTACTTCTTGCCGCACTTCGGCCCGTTCGCGCTGACGCAGACCTCGGTGTTCATGTCGCACGCGGGCATGCAGCCCATCGCAGTGGTGAGGCAGGTGGGACCCGAGCCGGTGTCTGCGCAGGTGTTCGTGCAGCCATCGCAGGGCGGAGGAGGCTTCGCCATGCAGGCGATGACCCGAATCGTCCAGTCGGCGTCGGAGCGCGGGTTCGCCACCTTCGCCCGCGCGAACTTGAGCGCGGTGAGATCCTTCAGGGCGCCGCTGGGAGTCGGGGCAGGGCAGTCAGACGCGTTGAAGTTCGAGCCAGCCGACCGCATGAAGTACGCGATGCCGGGCAGGCCGTCGGAGTCGATCGCGATGGAGGAGTAGAGGCCGACGTCTCCGCTCGCGCCGTCGATGGTGTGCGACGCCCATGAGGCTCCGTCACGGACGGCGACCTTCAGATCTCCATTGGTGACGTCGTAGTAGCTGACGAAGGCGCGGCTGCCGCTGGTCGCGATGTCGGTGTAGCGGCCGACGTCGGGGCCGGGCTCGACGACACCGCCGCGCGCCCCCGACGGCCCGTAGCGAACCTGCCCCTGGGGAACGCCATCGACGTAGTCGACGCCGACTCGCGTGCCGGTGGCGTCGTAGCGGTAGACGACGAGATCGCCGTACTTGCCGTCGTACATCGAGGCGAGCAGCCCTTCGGTGCCGTTGGCGGCGAGCGCTGAGAACCGGCCGATGTCGTTCGAGACCAGGCCAGGCAGCTCGGCGCACACGCACTTCACCTCGGGCAGGTTGCACGTGTCCCAGATGTTCCGGTTGTCCTTGAAGGTGGCGATGAAGCCCGCGTTGCACGTCATCGGGCACGCAGCCTCGGCGCGGCCTTCGGGGTTCGCGTAGTTCTGGCAACGGCCGGTTGCCGGCACGCAGCCTTCGCCAGCCGCGCAGGTGCCGCTGCAGGGCAGCTCACCCAGGCACTCACCCTGGAAACACGAACGGCCGGCGGGGCACTCGCCCAGCGCGCCGCACTGCTCGTGACGGCAGCGCTTGGTGGAGGTGACACCGTCGTTGAAGTCGACGCACTTGCGATCGCCGACGTCACCGCAGTCGACGTCGGTCGTGCACTCGTTGAAGCGGTCGGCGCAGCGCGGCGGGTTGCGGGCGGTCTGGCAGCCCTGGCCAGGGCAGCAGTCGGCGTCGGTGGTGCAGAGGCGATCGACGCGCAGGCAGCACGTCACGCCGGGTTTGTCCTTCGGCTCCTTGCAGGCGTAGTGATCGCCGCATGAGGTCTGCGCATCGCAGGCGTCCGGGTCCTTCGCGCCGTCGACCCCCAGACAGACGTCCTTCTTCACGACGGGGGGCTCGCTGCAGCTCTTGCAGCCAGACAGGGAACCACCAAGCGTGCTGACGCACAGCACCACGAGCCAACGCTGGAACATGCGGGCATCCTACACACACTCCCTCAGGGAGCGGGAGCCGCTCTTTCGCCTCCTCCATCAGGCTCCCCAGCGTCGCCCGGCGCCTCGTGCCGCAGCGTGTCGGAGCCGGCGTCGACCCGGTGGAGGCGTTGCTGCGACCAGCCCGCGTCGAGGGGTGAGCAGTCGATGGAGAGCGCCAGTGGAGTTTCGATGACGAGCCCGGGAGCGCACGCGGTGATGGTCGCGGGGAAACGGCAGCCTGCATCGAGCGTGAACGTGCCGCCCACGAAGCCGGCCGACGTTCTCGAGAAGAGCAGCGTGGATCGAGGCAGCGGGCCGGCGTCGGGAGCCTGAGGCTCCGTTCCTGCGTCTGGCGTCGTGACGAGCCAGGGCAGCCCACCATCGCGTTCGCGGGTGAAGCGGCGTGGTGGTTTGCCGGCGTCGACGGGCTGATCGAAGAACGCCAGCACCAAGACGCCCGCATCACTGTCGGCGATGCGATAGCGAAAACGGTCGTCGAGCTCGTGAACGTAGTCGCCAGAGAGATCGGCGAGACAGCCGTCGGGGACGACGATGGGTGGCGGCGGCGGTGGTGGCAGTTGCGCGCGCGGGGGAGGCGGGGGCGCACGAACACAGGCGACCGCGACGAAGACCCACTTCAGGTGACGAGCAAGAGACCTCACGACGAGCGGGCACCGTAGTCGCCAAAGTCGACCAACGCCCGGAATCGGCCTCAACAGAATCGGCCACGGCGGTCGACGGCCATCACGTCAGGGCGTAGGCTGGCGGCCCGATGAAGCGAGCTCTCTCTCTGGCCCTCCTGGCGGTCTTCACCTGCTCCAGCGTCGCGTTCGCGCAGGACGACGACGATCTCGCGCCGATCGCACCGACGAAGAAGGCGCCCCCGAAAGCGGCTCCGAAGAAGGTCGCCCCCAAAAAGGCCCCACCGCCGGCCGTGAAGGTGAAGCCGCCCGATGATGACGACGATCTCGCTCCCATCACCGCGGCGAAGGGCGACCTGCTCATCAAGGTGCCCCAGAACCTGTCGAACGTGATCGTCAGCATCGACGGCAAGGACGTGGTGCCGTTTCCTTCGTCGCCCCAGACGCTCACGGCTGGTGAGCACGCGGTGAAGGTTCGTCGGCTCGGGTACGCCGACTTCGTGAAGAAGGTGACGATCGCCGGCGGCAAGACGTTCGAGCTCGAGGCGAAGCTGCAGGCCATCAACGCGATTGTCTCGGTGACGAGCGATGTGGCCGACGCGCAGGTCCTCGTGAACGGGCGGCTGGTCGGCACTGTGCCCATCTCAGAGCTCGAGCTGCCCGCTGGCCCGACCGAGATCGCCGTTCGCAAAGACGGCTACCTCGACGACAAGCAGCGCCTCACCCTGGTCGCCGGCAAGGACTACCCGATTGTCGTGAAGTTCAAGCCGGGCACGACGAGCAGCGTGGTGGCCACGGCCGATCGCCCGGTCGAGACGAAGCTCACGCCCGATGACAATTCCATCACCGGCCCGGCCGTCTCGACGACCGCTGAAGAGACGCCGCTCGTGGGGCGCTGGTACTTCTGGGCGGGCGTCGCGGCGGTCGTGGTGGGCGCCGCGGTGGTGACGACGGTGGCGGTGACGAACAACCAGCCTCAGCAGAAGCTGGACGAGAAGACCGTGTGCGCCGTGAATGGAGGCCGCTGCGACATCTGCGTGGGCTTTCAGTGCGGGGCCGCGGGCTTGCCGAGCGGCGTGTTGAACTTCTGACGAAACGTCGCGACCGTTCTGGAAGCTGACGCCCGCGTGTGACGGTCGGGCGCCTCTGGCATGTGCCTTCGCCTCCGCTCACGTAGAGCGGCGAGGTGATGTCCATGCGAATGCTGAGCGCAGTGCTGGTGGTGGTGGGAGTCGGGTGCGGGCCGAAGCTCGAGCCGCTGAAGGTGGCGAAGGGGTGTCAGCCGCTGCTCGGTGGCGCTGACTGTCTGTTGCCGTACCCGTCTGACTTCTTCCGTGTGACGGACCCGACGCAGCCCTCGGGCGCGCGCATCGTGGTCGCCGACGCGGCAGCGCCGAAGTCGAAAGAAGGCAAGCGCTACGACGTGACCGCCGAAGTGCCCATCGATGGGTTCTCGATGGTGCCGACCATCGTGGCGACGCTCGGGGTCGAGGTCTCAGCGGAGCGCTTCATCACGCTCGAGCAGGGCGGCGCCAACAGCCTCTCGAAGGAGACCTCGAACACACTGCTCCTCGAGGGCGACACGTTCGAGCCCGTGCCGCACTTCGTCGACCTCGATCCGCGCACGACCGATCTCACTCGACAGGCGATGGTGCTGCACCCGTTCGGCGGGCTGAAGGAGAAGACGCGCTACGTGGTGCTGGTGGCCGGTGTGAAGACGCCGACGGGTGAGCTGGTGAAGGCGCCCGAGGGGTTTCGCCGACTCGTCGACAAGCAGACCGATGGCGACCCTGCGTTCGACGGCGTCTCGCGCGCGTTCGAGGAGCGCATCGTTCCAGCAGCGAAGGCGGCGGGGCTGGAACGAGCCGAGCTTCAGCTGGCGTGGGAGTTCACGACGGGCAGCCGCGAGTGGGCGACCCGCGACATGTTGCGAGTGCGCGCGCTCACCATGACGTGGCTCGAGACGAACGCGCCGCAGGTGACGATCTCGCTGGTGAACGAGGCGGGGCCCGATGATGCGTTTCGCATCGTGCGCGGCACCATCGCGGGGCCGCGGTTCTGTACCGATCGTGCGCAGCCGGGTTGCGTGCTCGTGCGCGGTGATGACGGGCAGGTGAAGCAGGACGGCCTGGTCGACTTCCCCTTCGTCGCGGTGATTCCGAAGACGGTCGAGCAGGCGACAGGGCCGTCTCCGATGTTCATGTACGGCCACGGCTTCTTCGGAAACCTCGCCGAGGTCGAAGGCGGAGCCGCGCGGCGCATCGCGAGCGAGACGACCCGCACGATGCTGGGCACCGAGTGGTGGGGCATGCACTTCTCCGACGTCGCGGTGGTGGGCGACGCGCTGACCGGGCGGCTCTCTTTGGCGGCGCGCATCGTCGAGCGTGGCCATCAGGGCATGGCGAACTGGATCGTGCTGACGAAGGCGGCGGAACGGCTCGGTGAGCTGCCCGCGTTTCAGCGGGCCTCGGGCGCTTCGCTCGTGACGGGAAAGGCCGACGCGTTTCTCGGCATCAGCCAGGGCCACATTCTCGGCGGCACGATGAACGCGGTGAACCCGTACACCACGAAGCTGGCCTTCAACGTCGGAGGCGCGGGCCTGACGACGATGATGATGCGCGCCGAGGCGTTCACCGGGTTGTTCGAGCTGCTGAACCTGAGCGTCTCGGAGTCACTCGAGCAGCAGAAGTTCCTCGCGCTCATTCAGCGGCCGCTCGATCGGCTCGACCCCGCGAGCTACGCGGTGTTTCTGCAGCAGGCTCCGCTGCCGGGCAACGCCGAGAAGCGAATTTTGATGCAGGTCGGCTTGATGGACGCGTCGGTTCCGAACCTGGGCAGCTGGCTGCACGCGCGGCTGCTGGGGCTGAAGGTGCTGACGCCGTCTCCGGTGGTGCCGTTCGGCCTCGAGACCTCGACGTATCCGGCGACGAGCGGGCTGCAGATTCACGACTTCAAGGTCGGCGACCCCAACGCGTACTACCGGAAGGCCGATTTCCCCGTGGTGAAGACCGCCGTGCACGACACGCTGCGAGGGCAGTCGTCGGTGCTGCGCCAGCTGAATCGGTTCTTCAGAGACGGGGAAATCGTTCAGACCTGCGACGGCGTCTGCGACCCCGACTGAGGTCGCCGCCCTGAGGTGCGTCGTTCCCGCCACCGCGCGGGTACCCGTTCGCGCTGCACCTGAAACCCGAAGACCTCGCTCCGGTGCGCTCCCCAATGCGCGCAAGCCGCTGCTCCTCGCCGTCGTTGCCTTGATTGCGCTCGCGGTCGGGCTCTTCGCCACGCGGGTGACTGAGCGATCGGGAGCTGTTGCACCGTCGCTCCGTGTCGCGCCGATCGTGAGCTGGCCTGCTGGTGCGGCTGCAGCACGAGACGGGCCGCGACGTGGTGACGCTGCTCCGGCGAAACCTGAGCTGGGCAACGGCGAGCGGCGTACGCGAGTCGGCTCAGGCGCTTCACCTCGACGTCACCCGAGGCCCGCTTGAACCGCAGTCAGCCCGAACGCCTCTCGGCTCAAGGCGTCGAAGCCGGTCGACGAGCGCGCGGCAACCCTTCGAAGTTGATGCGGATCGCTGCGGACCGATGAGCCCTTAGCGTCGACGGCGGAGCAGCACACCGAGGCCAAGGAGCAGCAAGGCGGCCGACTCTCCGCCTGCCGTGCAGCCGCAGCCGGTCTCCATCATCGCGCCTCCACCGGCAGTGCCTCCTGCAGTGCCTCCGGCACGACCACCGGCCGCGGCACCACCAGCCGTCGCGGAGCCACCACCCGTACGGCCGCCCGCGGAGGCCGTTCCGCCAGCGGAGGCAGTTCCGCCAGCGCTCGCACTTCCACCAGCCGAGGCCGTTCCACCAGCCGTCGCCGTTCCACCAGCCGTCGCCGTTCCACCAGCCGTCGCCGTTCCACCAGCCGCCGCCGTTCCTCCCGCCGTCGCCGTTCCACCAGCCGTCGCCGTTCCACCCGCCGTCGCCGTTCCACCGGCCGTCGCCGTTCCACCGGCCGTCGCCGTTCCACCCGCCGTCGCCGTTCCACCAGCGCGTCCACCAGCCGCTGCAGTTCCGCCTGCCGTCGCCGTTCCACCGGCCGTCGCCGTTCCACCGGCCGTCGCAGTTCCACCCGCCGTCGCAGTTCCACCCGCCGTCGCAGTTCCACCCGCCGTCGCAGTTCCGCCAGCCGCACTGCCACCACCCGCACTGCCACCACCCGCGCTCCCCCCACCCATTCCACCGTCACTCGCCGCACGGTTGATGGTCAACGTGATCGGGTTCTGCTGGCCGTACCACTCCATGATCGAGACGACGGCGATCGCGTGAAACGTGATGGGGCCGGTCGCGTTCGCGGGCGGCGTCCACGTGAGGACGACCGACTGTTTCGCGACGGTGTTCGCGTGGGTGACGTGGCCGTCGGTTCCGTTGCAGCCCACCTTGAGCTGCGCGTCCGAGGGGAGCGCCGAGAACGAACCAATCACATCGGTGTTCGGCGTACCGGGCGAGCCCTGCACCGCCTGAATCAAGTAGCCCTTGAAGAGCAGGTTGGTCGAGTTGGTGAGCGTCACCTGCAGCGGCTGCCCTGGGGTGTAGCTGCTCGGGTTGGTGGTGATGACGAAGTTCCCGCTCCCGGTGCGCGAGCCGAACTGCATGGGCGCACCGGGGTAGTCGCACGAGCCTGCGCCAGACGAGTAGGCGAACGACGCACCGCTGCAGAGCAGCATCACCGCAAGAAGGGTTCGGATCATGGGCTGAGAGATTTGTCCGCCGCTTGATCGGGGGCAAGTCTCAGTGGCAGGAAAACGTCACTGGCCGCGCAAGTCGTCAGACGACGAGGTCTTCGGTTCGACCCGCACGAAGACGTCGGTGACGCGGCCCACGCCGAAGTAGTCCAGCACGGTGGCGCGCACCCGAACGCTGCCGTGCTCGGGCATCAACGGCGCGAGGTTCAGCTCGCCCGCCTCGAAGGAGAACGCCTGCCGGCCGAGGTTGTCGATGGTCTCTCGGCCCTGCGAGACGGGGTCGGAGTAGCCAACCACCGCGCTGCGCAGCACCTTGCCGTCCGCGCCGAGCACCTCGAGCAGAATGATGTTGTCGACCTCGAAGCCCTTCGTACCGGCCTCGTCGCCATAGAGCCGAACGTCTGCGCCTTCAGGTGAGAAGAGGGGGGTCTCTCCGGTGGCCACCACGTGCGGCGTGCGCTCGAAGTCACGGGTGTCGATCTCGAGATCGGCGCGCAGCTCGGTGAGCTGGGTGGTTTCCCGCTCGGGCGTGTCTGCGAGCAGGCGAATGGCCTTCGACATCGTCGGAGCTGCCGCTCGTTTCGGGCACGCCGCGAGCACCACCGCGACCAGCAGCACCAGCACCACTCTCATGGGTTCACCAACCTCACCGTCGTGAACGTGCCACCGTCGGTCACCTGCCAGATCTCGTACGGCGAGGCAGGAGCGCCCGCATCGAGATCGAAGTCGAGCCCGCCGCTGGCGCCCTCGAGGTTGATTGACATGCCGCCGGTGAGCGCGGCTGACGCGTCTCTCCAGGTCGTCGGACCAACCCGATACGACGGGCCGCTGCGGCTCGACAGCGCCACCATGCCTTCGTTCAGTCGAGGTCCGTTGAGCACGCCGCCGTCGCGGGAGGCGTGAGCGGCCGCGAGCATCACGAGGAACGCCGCGTCGTAGCTGTGCGAGGTGAACGAGAAGTCGTTGGGGTCGAGCTTGAACTCTCCGCGGTAGCGGTTGCGGAAGTCGTCATACGCACCGCCGGCTCCCTGCGCGGGCGCGGTGCCGAATGAACCGGCGATCTCGAAGCGCGTCAGCGAGTTCACGAGCGCAGGGTCTTTCATGGCGTCACTGAACAGCCAGACGTTGCCCGACGCCGCCGACAACGGCGCCCGCGTTCGTGAGTCGGCGACGGTCGGCGTGCCTTGCCGCGGGAAGCCGACGAACACGGTCAGCCTCGGGTTGCGCGAGCTCTGGTGAAACGCGGCGACGCGATCGAGCAGGCCGGGGGGCGTGGCTTCGTTCTCAGACGAGCGGTACTCGAACGTCTCGGTGCGGCGGCCAGCATCGGCGAGCTGCTCACGGAGCGGTGACGCGAGGCCCTGACCATAGGGCCCGTCTTCGTGAACGATGGCGACGTCGTTGAGCGTCGAGAGGCCAGGCTCGGTGGTGATGAGCCGGGTCAGCACCTTCGCCTGCAGGGTGTCGGGCGGTGCCACGCGCCACACCGCCTTCGTGCGCGCGAACAGGCCGATGAGCTCTGGGCTGGTGGCGGTCGCCGAGATGATCATCGTGCCCGCGTCGCTGCGGGCGGGGTTCTCGGTGGCTACCGTCGTCTGTCGGCTGCCCGAGGTGACGATGGCCGGCACCGCGAGCTGCTCGATGGCCCAGGCCAACTGTTCTCCGAGCGCTTCGGAAGAGTTCCCCGTGTTGCAGACGACGAGGGTGAAGCGTCGGTTGTCGAGGCCGCCGCGCCCGTTCACGTCGAGCACCGCGAGCGAGAGCGCGTTGAGGCCGGCGATCTCGGAGTTGTCGACAGGCCCTCCATCGAACCCGGCCGACAGCGGCAGCAGCGCCGCGATGCGCACCGCGCGGGGATCGTCGAAGGCCCCGACCTCGCGACGACACTGCGCCGGCATCGGCAGGCAGTACTTCTGCACGCACACGCGGCTCGAGCCGCACTGCTGATCGGTCGTGCACTCCTCGAAGCCGCTGCCGTTGATGAAGGAGCAGGCCGACGCGCTCAGCGCCAGCAGCAGCCACCAGGTTCGCCGGATCGAGGAGTTCGTCATCGCAGATCGAACGGCAACGAGAGGGCCCCGAACGCGCCGCCGGGCAGCACCCCGAACGAGACGACGGCCTCGGGCTCGGCCTTGGGGAAGAGGATGATGGCGGTGACGGCGCAGGCGACGCCGATGAGCAACGACACGTCGGCGACGATGGCCTGGGTGAGGGTCTGCGCCTGGGCGGTGCGTTTGGTCTCGACGAGCGTGGCTTCGCGGAAGGCCTGCTTCGAGCCGTTCGAGAGCAGCCCGAACACGAGCCCGGTGCCGAGGGCCGCGAGACCCACGCCGCCGACGACGAAGGCGGCCGTCTTGCGCCCGTTGCTCTTCGTCTGCTGCGTCTCGGCCTGGGCGCGCTCTTTGGCTTCGAACTGCGCCTTCTGCTGGCGCGCCTTCTCGGCCTCGGCGTCTGCGCGCGCGCGGGCATCACGGGCTTCTTTCTCGAGCCGGGCCTTCTCGGCGTCGCGAATGCGGGCGTCGGCGTCTTGCCGGGCGACGAGCTGGCGCAGGCGATCCATCGAGAGGTTGGCCTTCTTCACCAGGTCGGGCTCGGTGTCGGCGGCCGGCAGACCCACGTAGCGTCGGTAGGCGTCGAGGGCGGGTTGCAGCTCGCCGGCCTGATCGTACGCGCGGGCCATGTTGTAGAGCAGCTTGGGGTTGGCCTCGAGCTGGAGCGCCTCGTCGAGCAGCTTCGCGGCCTCTTTGTACTGGCCGTCTTTGTAGAGGCGCTCGGCGTCTTTCGCCAGCGCAGTGGCCTTCGGGTTCGGCGCGGCGTTGGCGAGCGCTGAGAGCACCACGATGATGATGGCGAGCCGGCGTGGCATCGCGCGCGAGCCTAGCCCGTTCCGCCCGAAAGCTGACGCGTCATTGACGTGGCGATCTCGCGTGCCCGGCCAGCTTCGTGACGCGGTGCTCGGCAGCGGCTGCCGATGGGTCCCACGGTGCCCGGTTGGGTTGGCCGGCTCGAGCTGGCGAGCGGCGTGCTTGGCAGGGCGCCGATGCAGGCACTTCTCGCGCTCCTCCCTCTCGAGCAGACCTTTGCGACTCGCCCATGGCGTGCGGTGCTCGCCTTTCTGGTGGTGGTGCTCGCGTCGTTTCTGCCCGCGGCCGTGGCTCCGACGGGCGGGTACACGTGGAGCCTGCTGGCCTTCGCGGTCCCCAGTCTGGTGATGGCGCGCGCTCTCTCGGTGCGAGGCGTGCTCTCGTCAGTGGAGCGGCCGCTGTGGCGCGCGTGGGCGCTGCTGGTGCCGATGGGCGTGGCCCTCAACTTCGCCTTCGCCGACGACTTCTTCGTGTACCCGGACCCGAAGGCGATCGCGGGGCTGACCGTGCCTGCGCTCGATCTCGGGAGCGTCGATCGCGCGCACCCGATTCCGCTCGAGGAGTTCGCTTTCTACGGGCTGGGGTTTCTCGCGATGCTGCTCGGGTACGTCTGGTGCGACGCGGTGCTGTGGCCGCGCTCCACGAAGCGCGAAGGCGGCGCGCCCGGCTGGCTCGAAGGCGCGACGGCGCCGCTGCTGCTGGTGGGCGCGGGCGTGATGCTGGCTGACGGCACGCCGTCGTACTGGAGCTACCTGAGCCTCGTGCCGGTGCCGGTGACGCTGGTGGGCTGGCCGCTGGTTCGTGGGCGCCTCAACGTGCCCGCCGTTTCGGTGACGACGGCCATGGTCGTGGTCGCTTCGGTGCTCTGGGAGGCCGTGCTCGCGGTGCCTCGCGGGTGGTGGGGCTACCAGGCTGACGCGATGCTGGGCGTCGAGGCGCTGGGGTTGCCGATCGAAGCGCTCATCGTCTGGGGGCTCGCGCCCGTCACCACCGCAGTCTGTTTCGAGCTGCTCCGACTGAAAGAGAGGGCCTGACATGCAGCGCACTTCGCTCCTCAAGCCGTTGATCGGAATCTCGGTGTTGATGCTGGTGATGGTGGGCGCGCGCGCCGTGGCGAGCGCGGTCGGCCTCGCGGCGCCGTGGTACCTGCTGCACGAGCTGACGGTGATGCTGGTGCCGATGCTCTGGCTGCTGGTGCGCGTGCTGCCGCGGCTCGACGAGTCGCAGCGCATCGGCTTCGTGGTGACGAGCGGCCTCTTCATCTCGGCGTCGGCCATCGCCGAGCTGCTGGCCATTCAGTCGCGGTACTGGGCCTTCTACGAGGGCAACGACCCGCTCTCGGGGCTCGATCTCGGCGCCATTCCGCTCGAGGAGTTCCTCTCGTACCCGCTGCTGCTGAACGTGCCGGTGCTCTGGTTCCTCGAGCTCTCGACCTCGCGGCCCGACGAAGCCGTGCTGGGCGAGGGCAGGGCGAGCGGCGTGGTTCGGTTCTGCAAGCGGGCGGCGCTCGTCGCCCTCGGAGCCGCTGGCGTGCTGATCGGGTTGGCCCTCACCTCGTCGGGCACGCTCGACGTGACGACGCCAGCGTTCGTCGATGCGGCCGGGGCGGTGCGGTACGCAGCGGGGCCGAAGCAGTACGGGTGGACGATCGTTCAAGCGCTCGGCTGGGCCGGCACGTTCTGGTTGGGGGCTGCCGTCGCGCACCGCGTGCGCTGGAGAACGCTGCTCATCGTCGTCGTCACGTATTTCCCGTTCGCGCTCTTCGTCGAGCTGCTCGCGTGTGGCCGCGGCTGGTGGGTGTGGAACTCGCAGCAGACGCTCGGGGTGTTCGCGTGGGTGCTGCCCATCGAGAGCTTCAGCATGTACCTGACGGGCGCGCTCATGCCGGTGCTGTGCTTCGAGTGGCTCAAGGGCCTGTGGGCCAACGCCCCGTCGCTGTCGCCGACGCCTGTCGAGTCGCGGTGACGGCCCAAAAGTCGCGTCGCGAGCGGCGGAGCGTAGGGTCGGGGCGTGTTGTGGACCCGCCTCACGGCTCCCTCGCCTCAGCTGCAGGAAGGCCTCGAGCAGCGCCAGGCGCGCGTGCTGGCCGGCTCCCTCGTCTTCATGCTCCCGATCTGGTGCGTCGCGCTCGGCACGGCCATCGTGACGCGCGCCATTCCCATCACGGCCGGCGAGTGGGGCATCGCGCTGCTCAACACAGCCTTGGGCCTGTCGGCCTATGGGTTGTCGAGAACGCGGCACTACCGCATCGGCGTCTGGGTGCTGGTGGTGACGTCGGTGCTGGGCTCGCACATTTCGGCGATCGTCGAGCCCGAGCGCGTGCGGGCGGTGGTGTCGATGCTCTACGGCGCGACCGGCGCGCTCTACGCGGCCGTGTTCATGAACACCCGCGCGACGCTCATCGCCGCGTGCTGCACGCTGGTCAGCTTCATCGTCTTCGGGTCGATGCACCCCTCGCTCTCGCAGACCGACTTCGTGCTGCCGATGTTCCTGCTCGGGTTCATCCTCGCGCTCACCGTCGTGGCCGCGGCGGTGCGGGAGGCGCAGCTCGCGACGATTCAAGCGCAGGCTGATCACGTCACCGCCATCTACGAGTCAGCGACCGACGCAGTGGCGGTGATCGACGGGAAGGGGCTCGTGCAGGACTGGAGCCCGCGGGCGGCGCTCCTCTTCGGCTTCGATCTGGGCCGCGCGCGAGGCATGCCGTTGATCGAGCTCGTGAGCCGATCCGACGAGCACCCCAGGCTGCAGGCGGTGCTCGCGAGCGGTGCTGCGCGCTTCGAGTTCCGCTCCTCGGGCGCGGCTGAGCGCTCGTACGAGGCGGTGGTCGCGCCGCTCAAGCGCGGGGCCGGTGCGGTCGTCGCCATGCGTGACGTCACCGAGCGCAAACAGATGGAGGCGCGCCTGATGCTGACCGATCGCCTCGAGACGATGGGCCGAATGGTCGCGGGCGTCGCGCACGAGATCAACAACCCGCTCGCCTACGTGCAGGCCAACCTGCGGGCGCTGACCGACGATCTGACGCAGCCAGGCCTGGAGCCGAAGGAGCGGCGCGAGCTGGTGACCGAGACCCTCGACGGCACCATTCGCATTCAGGCGATCGTCAAAGACCTGCTCACCTTCTCGCGCAACACCGGCGAGCACGAGGCGATCGTACCGGTGAACATCGAGGCCACGCTCGACTCGGCGCTGCAGATCGCCCGCGTGCACGTCACGCGCTCGAACGCCACGGTGATTCGCCAGTACGCCAACGTGGGCTACGTGAACGGCATCGAGGCGCGGCTGGGTCAGGTGTTCCTCACGCTGATCATGAACGCCGTGCAGGCGCTGCCCGTCGAGGGAGGGCGCCGCGAGCTGCTCGTCTCGACGCGACGCGAAGGCCAGCGGGTCATCGTGGGGGTGCGACTTCGGCAGCGGCATGACACCCGAGACGCGCGCGCGCCTCTTTACGCCCTTCTTCACCACCAAGCCCGTCGGCAAAGGCACGGGCCTGGGGTTGTCCATCGCCCACTCGATCGTCACCGCGCTGGGCGGCGAGATTCGGGTCGAGAGCGCTCCGGGTCAGGGCGCGCTGTTCGAGGTGGTGCTGCCGCTCATGCAGGAAGACGCGACAGCAGCATCTGACGAATGAGCTCGAGCGTCTGCGGCATGCGCTCGCCGAACTGATCGAAGAACTGCTTCTGCGAGACGAGCTCTTCTTTCCACTCGGCGTCGTTGATGGCGGTCGCCTCGTCGACCTTCGCCGGGTCGATGGCGAGGCCCGAGAGGTCGATGTGGCCCTGCTTGGGCACCCAACCGAACAGCGACTCCTGAGCGCCGACGCTGCCGTGCGCGCGATCGATGATCCACTTCAGCACGCGCATGTTGTCGCCGTAGCCCGGCCACAGGAACTTGCCCTCCTTGTTCTTGCGGAACCAGTTCACCATGAAGATCTTCGGCGGGTAGGGGATGCGCTTCTGCATCGCCAGCCAGTGCGCGAAGTAGTCGGCGCCGTTGTAGCCAGTGAAGGGCAGCATCGCCATCGGGTCACGGCGCACGACACCCTGCGCGCCCGTCGCGGCGGCGGTCGTCTCTGAGGCCAGCGTCGCGCCCAGGTACACGCCGTGAGCCCAGTTGAACGACTGCATCACGAGGGGAATCGTGTTCGAGCGGCGGCCGCCGAAGATGATGGCGCTGATGGGCACGCCCCGCGGGTCGTTCACGTACGACGACAGCATGGGGTTGTTCGAGGCCGGCGCGGTGAAGCGCGAGTTCGGGTGCGCGGCCTTCTCGGTCGAGCCCTTCTTCCACGGCTGGCCCTTCCAGTCGGTGAGCTCTTCGGGCACCTCGCCGTCGAGCCCTTCCCACCACACGGTGTTGTCCTTCGTCACCGCGACGTTGGTGAAGATGGTGTCTTTCGCGATGGTCTTCATCGCGTTCGGGTTCGACTGCCAGTTGGTGCCGGGGGCGACGCCGAAGTAGCCGTTCTCGGGGTTCACCGCCCACAGGCGGCCGTCGTCTCCGACGCGCAGCCACGCGATGTCGTCACCGACGGTGTACACCTTCCACCCGTCGAAGCGCTTGGGCGGGATCATCATGGCGAAGTTCGTCTTGCCGCAGGCCGAGGGGAACGCGGCGGCCACGTACGTCGTGCGGCCATCGGGGTCTTCCACGCCGAGAATCAGCATGTGCTCGGCGAGCCAGCCCTCTTTCTTGCCGAGGTAGCTGCCGATGCGCAGCGCGAGGCACTTCTTGCCGAGCAGCGCGTTGCCGCCGTAGCCCGAGCCGAACGACCAGATCGCGTTGTCCTGGGGGAAGTGGCAGATGAAGCGGCGGTCGGGGTTCAGATCGCCCGTGCAGTGCAGGCCGCGGTTGAAATCGTTGGAGTCGCCGAGCATGTCGAGCGCCGGCTTCCCCATGCGCGTCATGATGCCCATGTTGAGCGCGACGTAGACGCTGTCGGTGATCTCGATGCCGATCTTCGAGTGCTCGCTGTTGAGCGGGCCCATCACGTACGGCACCACGTACATCGTGCGGCCCTTCATCGAGCCCGTGAAGTGGCCCTTGAGCATCGAGTACGCCTCGTCGGGCGCCTTCCAGTTGTTGGTCGGGCCAGCCTCTTCCTTCGTGGGCGTGCAGATGAAGGTGAGGTGCTCGACGCGCGCCACGTCGTTGGGGTTCGAGCGGTGCAGGTAGCTGCCCGGGTGCTTCTGCTGGTTCAGCGGAATCAGAATGCCCTTCGAGACCGCGTACTCGGTGAGCCGCTTCTTCTCGTCCTCGCTGCCGTCGCACCAGATCACCTGATCGGGCGTCGTCATGGCGGCCATCTCGTTGACCCAATCGAGCAGCCGTTGGTTCTTCGTCAGATGCGTGGTGACAGTGGGCATGGTCTCTCGCGGAAAAGGGGAGCGCGTGGCTCCCGGAACGCCCGTGTGCGTCTCACGCGGCCCGGGGTGGATCAAGACGGAAGGCCTCATCGGATCCATGAGCCATTCGAGAGGATGCGCTGCGTCAGCTGAGGTGTGGCGTCGGCCTGACAGCAAACGACTGACGACTTTCGTGAGGCGTGCCAGCCTGCCGCGCCATGAGCGCAAACGAGCGGACGAGCGCGAAGGCGGGGGCTCCCGGAGTGCTGGCTGGCTTCGGGTCAGAGCTGTCGAGTGAGGCCGAGCCGGGCGCGTTGCCCCGCCACCAGAACTCGCCGCGCCGCGTGCCGATGGGCCTGTTCGCCGAGCAGCTGAGCGCGACCCCGTTCCTCGTTCCGCGCGCGCAGAACCGCCGCAGCTGGCTGTACCGCATTCGCCCCTCGACCGAGCAGAGCTACTTCAGGCCGCTGCCGCACCCGGGTGTCTCGGCGTGGGGCTCGCACCTGGCGCCCAACTCGCTGGGGTGGAAGCCGCGCCCGCTGCCGATGACGCCCACCGACTTCATCGATGGCCTCATCACCGTCGCCATCGGAGGCAGCGCCGCCGACCAGGCCGGCCTCGCGATTCACAGCTACGTCACCAACGTCGCGATGGTGCACAAGGCCATCTGCTCGGCCGACGGCGATTCGGTGCTGCTCTCGGACGAAGGCGAAGTGCTGGTGCGCACCGAGTTCGGCCGTTTTCGCATCGGGCCTGGCGATCTGCTGCTGATTCCCCGCGGCGTGCGCTTCTCGGTCGACCCGCTCGGAGGCGCGAGCCGGCGCGGCTGGTGGATCGAGGCGTTCGGCTCGGGCTTCGAGCTGCCCAACCGCGGCGTCGTGGGCGCCAACGGGCTCGCCGAGCCACGGCACTTCGTCGCCTGCGAGGCCGAGTACGAAGACGCCGAAGGCGAGTGGATGATCATTCAGAAGTACGGCGGCTCGCTCTACGCCGCAGAGAGCACGCACAGCCCGTTCGACGTCGTCGCGTGGCATGGCAACGCGGTGCCGCTCGTCTACGACCTGTCGCGGTTCAGCCCCGTCGGCGCGGTCGCGTTCGATCATCCCGACCCGTCGATCTTCACAGTGCTCACCGCACCCACGGGCCTGCCGGGCCGCAACGTGTGCGATCTCGCCGTCTTCCCCGCGCGCTGGGACGCGGCCATGCACACGTTTCGTCGGCCGTACTACCACCGACAGGCGGCGACCGAGTGGAACGCGA
This sequence comes from Myxococcaceae bacterium, assembly GCA_040275325.1. GTDB lineage: Bacteria > Myxococcota > Myxococcia > Myxococcales > Myxococcaceae > Xiheimicrobium. The sequence continues at coordinate 27,795 of JBEOKA010000133.1, forward strand.
TTCTCACGGGCCACACCTCGAACCGGGTCTACTCCCGCGGAGGCAGCTTCCTCACGCCGCCGATGACTCCGCACGGCATCACGCCCGACGCGCTCGAGCGTGAGCTGAGCGGAAAAGACGACGAGAAGCCGCGCTTCATCGCCGAGTCGGCCATGTGGTTTCAGCTCGAGACGCACTTCCTGATGAGCGTGACCGACGCGTGGCGCGAGTCGGCGTTTCGTGACGCCGATTTCCACTCGGTGGCGCGCGGCGCGAGGGTGCGTTTCAACAAGCCGGGCCGGGGTGATCGCCACGCCGCCGAGACGATTGTCGTCAAGCCGTGAGCCGCTGAAAACGCCAGGAGCGGCGGCGCGGGGAGCCCCCACACCACCGCCCGTCAGCCTTCGTCCCCCGTGCTTTCAGTAGACCGACGCGCCACGGCCGTAGCCGCGCAGCGAATCGACCTTCATCGACTTCACGGCCTCTGACTGGGCGGCCGCAGGAGCAGCAGGCGCACGCTTCGCGACGTCGAGCTGCGCTTCGTTGTTCGCGTAGTCACCTTCGAAGGCCGCGGCTCCGGCGACCGGGGCCGCCGAGTCGAACAGCATCTTGTTCTCCTGAATCAGCTGCTGCGCCGCCTGGAACTTGCCCTGCTGCATCGCCTCGGCGGCCTTCTCGACGTTCTGCGAGGCACGGGCGCGGGTCGCGAGCACGAAGGCGTCTTTGTCGCGCTTCTGATCGGCCAGCTGGCGATCGGGCGTCACCATCGCCGAGAGCTTCACGTTCGCGTCGGCCGCGCGGGTGGTGAGCAGGTCGGTGTAGTCGAGGCGGAAGGTGCCGACGTCGGTGGCGAACCCGTCTTCTTCGGTGCGCTCGATGTGGGCGGTGAGGTGAACGACCAGCTTCTCGCTCTGACGCGCCGAGAAGTCGGGCAGGGCGACCGAGATGGTGTTGCCTGCGCGCGAGACCGAGCGACCGAAGACCTCACGCAGCTCGAGGCCGGGCGGCAGGTCGAACTTCAGCGTCACGTCGCGCGCCACCATGGTGCCCGCCTGCTGCAGATCCTTCTCGAAGAGGGCGACCGTCGACTGCGCGTCACGAATGAAGCCGTACGAGCCGCCGCCCACGTCGGCGAGGCGCTGCATGAGGTCTTCGTTGAAGTCGGCGCCGACGCCGAGCGAGGTGACGGTGGTGCCGGCAGCGCGAAGGCGCGAGGCGATGTTCAGCAGGCCGCGCTCCGAGGTGACGCCGACGGTCGGCTGACCATCAGAGAGCAGCAGCAGGCGGTTCACGGTGAAGTCGGTGCGGGCGATGTCGAGCTGCGCTTTGCCGGCCATGAGGCCGTCGCCGATGTTGGTGCCGCCCTCGTCAGAGATGCCGCGAATGTAGCGACGCATGCGCTCCTTGTTGTCGACGGTGGCGAACGCACCCGCGAACAACCGCACGTCGGAGCCGTAGTGAACGATGGCGAGGCGGTCGTTCTCATCGAGCAAATCGACGAGGCGCAGGGCGGCGCGGCGGGCCTGGGCGATCTTCTCACCCGACATCGAGCCCGAGCGGTCGATCACCAGCGACAGGTTCACCGGAGCGCGCTTCGCGTTCGGCACGTCGACGGCGCTCACCTCGAGGGTGGCGAACACGTCGCTGGTGCCAGGCACGAGGTAGGGGTGTGAGAGTTTGCCGGTCATCGTCAGCGAGCCCGGGTTTCCAACGACGACCGGCGGAGGTTGTGGCTGCTGGGGAACGACTTGCGGCGGGGGAGGGACCGGCGGCGAAGGCGTCACGGTCGGCCCATGTTTCGGCAGCCCGACGACGACGGCGGTGAGCAGCAGCGCAGCGGCGATTCCGAGGAAGGCGGTCGTTCGGTTCATGGCGTGCCTTCAAACGGGCCGAGCTCGTAAACGATCTGTCACAGGAAGAAGCGACGCGGATTCAACGGGTTGCGTGGGTCTGCTCGTCTTGTTCCTGGGCATCGCGGTGTTCGGGGTCGAGCAGTCAGCGCGTTGACTCGAGCGCTCTGGTGACGGCGGCAGCCCAGGTGCCCCGGGTGTTGAACTCGATCGTCTGATCCGCCTTCGTCTTCAGCGTCAGCACCGTGAAGCGCTTCCCCACCGCGCCGATGGTGCGCGACGAGGCAGAAGCGAGCTCCGAGAGCGGCAACAGCTTCAGCGTCGCTCCCCGCACGACGACGATCGCCGCGCGTGTGAGGGCCAGCCCGCGCCGGTTGTGATTGCGCGCCCAGGTCACGCCTGTCCACACCGCGATGACGAGACATGTCACGAGGCCCAACCAGTGCGGCTGCAGCAGCAGCGAAGGAATGAGTGACGGCGCCTGCGCGGCGAGCGACAGCGTCTCGGTGGCTTCGTTTCCGAACTCGACGACGAGGCCGATGAGGCCGCCCACCGAGGCGAGCATGAGCAGCAGCCACCAGGCCATCGCGTCGTGGTACTCCGACACCCAGGTGTCGCGGTTCGCCGCCATCACGGCCTCGAGCTCTTGTCGGAGTGACGGCTCCAGCTTCGACCACGTGGTCTTCGTCAGCGCCGCCATGCGCTCGAGTGTGGCACGTCAGGGCCCTCGGGCGATGCCGTCGGCGAGGAACGCTCCCGTGGCTCAAATTGGCAGAGCACCGGCAAAACGGACCCACCGGTCCCCACAAGGGCGTCAGTGACCTGCTACCGCGTCTGCACGAGCGGGTGTGGGGTGCAGGCAAACGGTTGCGGATGCACCTGACGGGGTGTGACGAACGTTCCGTGGGGGAAGCGCGTTTCCACGTCCTGCTTTGCGACTGACGGTGCGGGTTCGATTCCCGCCGGGAGCTCTTTTCAGCGCGCCTTGACGCACTTCGCGGTGTCGGCGCCCGAGTGCGCGCACGCCTCGCCTTCGCGGCAGCAGACGTCCATGCACTGCTGATGCGCGCAGCGACAGCGCCCAGCGGTGAGCTCGGCTCCGGCGCAGTCGTCGCTCGCGGGAACGCCAGCGTCGAGCGATTCACGGGCAACGTTCTCGGCGGCGCGATCAATCGCTCGATTCACCTGCTTGCAGTCGAGCACCGACCACTCGTTGCGGTACTTCGCGAGCAGGGCCTCACGCTCGGCGGGGTCCACCTTCTCCTTCTCGAGCTGCTTTCGAAGCTGAACGATCTCGGCCTCGAGCAGCGCTCCGCGCGCGCAGGCGAGCGTGGTGGCATCGAAGGCCCTGCACTCGACGACCCACTTCTGGCCAATGCGCTCGACGGCGTTCGGGAACCGACGGAAGAACGGTGGCAGCTCGCCCTTCACCTCGCGCGCGAGCCACGCCTTCCAGACGCCGGGCCAGAGCTGCTCGCACGACAGCGGCGCGGCCGAGAGCACGAGCGAGAGCATGAGCGACATGGCGGCAGTCTCCCCTCTGATTCGACATGGAGCCAGCCGCACGTTGACGGCACAATGCGCGCGTGGCTCGCGACTCTGACGGCATCGACATCACGCTTGCGAAACCGAAGCCCGACGCTGGCACGCCGAAGGCCGACACGCTGCCCATCGAGCCTCAGGGCAAGTACGAGCAGCCCTCGTCGGGGGGCGACGTCGAGCTCGGGCGGGGCGGTATGGGCCGGGTGCTGCGGCTCGAAGACGTTCACTTGAAGCGCGAAGTCGCGGTGAAGGAGTTGCTGCCGATTCACCACCCCGCGCTGTCGCAGGGCCCCGCGCTGGCGAACCTCTTCATTCACGAAGCGCAGGTGCTGGCGAAGCTCGAGCACCCGGGCATCGTGCCCATCTACGAGCTCGGTCGCCGTCCAGATGGCGCGCCGTACTACGCGATGCGCAAGGTGCGCGGGCAGTCGCTGACGAAGGCGCTCGAGGCCTGCACCTCGCTCGAAGAGCGGCTCTCTCTTCTCCCCACGCTCGTCGACGTCGCGCACACCGTCGGCTTCGCGCACGCGCAGGGCATCACGCACCGAGATCTCAAGCCCGACAACGTCATGGTGGGCCCCTTCGGAGAGACGCTCGTCGTCGACTGGGGCCTCGCGGTCATCGAAGGTGGTGACACCGGAGGTGAGCTCGCCGGCACCCCCGCGTACATGAGCCCCGAGCAGGTGAACGGCGCGAAGATCGACGCGCGCAGCGACGTCTGGGCGATGGGCGTCATGCTCTTCGAGCTGCTCAGCGGCACGTTGCCCTTCGACGCGTCGACCGTCACCGAGCTGCTCAACAAGGTGAAGAACGACGACGTGCCGCCGCTTCGTCGCCGCGTGCCGAAGCTGCCGCTGCCACTGGCGAACGTGGTGAAGAAGGCGCTCCATCGCGACCCCTCCCAGCGCTTTCAGAACGGCGAAGCGCTGGCGGTCGCGCTCGATCAGGCGATTCGCACTCGCACGCCGCGGCCCGTGACGCTGCCGATTCTGCTCGTGGCCGTCGTGGTCGCCTTCGCCATCGCCTGGTGGCAGGCGCGCGGGGCCATCGGCTCGCTCGAGTCCGAGCGGCAGTCGTTGAAGCTGCAGGCGCTCGATGTGGCGCGCGCACGCTCGCAGCAGCTTGCGGCTTCGGCGGCCCAGGCACTCAGAGCCGATGACCCCTTCGAAGCGAGTCGCCTGGCCCAGCTGGCCGAGATCGACGGCCCCGTTGCCCTCGCGGCCGGCGTGCGCCTGCTGGTCGCCGAACGCGGAGCGCCCACGCTCGTGTGGAAGGTGCCCGTCGAGGCCGGCTGCGCGCGCGTCGCCGTCACGAAGCAGCTGGTGGTGTGCTCGACCTTGAACGGCGTCGAGCTGTTCGACGTCGCGACCGGCGCCGCGAAGGGCCGGCTCTCGGCAGGGCCGGCGGCAGGGTGGTTGCCTGCGCTCGCGGTGCTGTCCGACGACACGGTGCTCGCCGGCGCCGACAACCGCGTGCTGTTCCGCTGGGAGCTCACGAAGCCCTCGGCGCCCCAGACCCTCACGTTCCCGGAGTCGATCACCGCGCTCGCTCCGACCGCTGGCGGCGTCATCGTCGGCCTGCGTGACGGCTCGTTGTTCCGCCAGCCGCGCGCGGGTGAGCGTGAGGCGCTGCCCTCCATCGCCGGGCGGGTGAAGTCGCTGGTGGCAGACGGAAATCGCTACGCGGTCGGTGGCGACGCCCTGCTGCGGGTGTCGTCGCTCGATGGAAAGCAGGTGACGCAGCTCGATCGCACCGCGCTGGCGCTCGAGCTCGGCGCGGGCGGTGCGCTCTTCGTCGGCGTGGAGCGCTCGGTGCTGCAACTCGAGAACGGAGCCGTGAAGCGCGTCTTCTCGGGCCACCGCGACACCGTCACTGCCATCGCGTCTGGCAAACGCCTCGCCTCGGGCGATGCAGAGGGCTCGGTTCGGGTGTGGCTGCCCGAGGGCCCCGTGCTGACGCACTGGCGCGCGTTCGAGCCCGGCGTTCAGGCGTTGACCTGGTCTGACGATGAACGGTTGCTCATCGTCGCGCCGCGCGGGCGTTCGCTCGAGGCGTGGGCCATTCCCGAGCCGCTCGCCGAGCTACCCGACGAAGGCGTCGCCACGTTCCAGGCGTTCTGGCCGCGAGGGTGGCTGCTCACCGGGCTTCGTGATGGGCGCATTCGCAAGGTCGACACGAGCTCGCTCGCCATCGACTTCCTCGAGACGAAGCACGTGGGTGCCGTGCGCGCGCTCGCCGAGGTGCCGGGGGACGAGCGGCCGGAGGCGCTGAGGCAGCTCTCTGGTGGAGACGATGGGCGAGTGCTCGCGCAGCGCTGGAACGGAGAGGTCGAGTCGCTCGACGAATTGAAGGGCCGCAAGGTGACGGCGCTCGACGTGTCGGCCGACGCCTCGCGCGCCTGCTGGGCGTACGACGACGGCACCGTGGTGCTCTGGGCCATGAAGGAGGGCAAAGAGGTGCGCCGCGTTCGCGAGGCTCCGACGCGGGCCGTTCGGTTCGCACCCGACTCGTTGTCAGTGGCCCTGGGGCGCGACGACAAGCGGGTCGCGCTGCTGAACGCCCAGGACGGGAAGGAGAAGACCCGCCTCGAGGAGACCGACGCCGCCGTGCTCACGGTGGCCTGGGCCGGGGAGGGCGTCGTCGTTGGCCTTGCGAACGGCCACGTGCAGCTGTGGAGCGTCGAGGAGCACCGCGCGCTCCGAACCTTCACCCAGCCTCAGGACCGCGCGAACGCCGTGGCGCTGAGCCCCGATGGCACGAAGCTGGTCGCGGGCAGCGATGACGGTCACGTGTACGTGTGGGACCTGTCGTCGGGCGCGCTGCTGGCCGACGTTCCGGCCGATGCGGGTGAGGTGAAGAGCGTGTCGTTCATCGGTAACGACTCGGTGTTCGCTGCTGGCACTGATGGGCGCGTGCACGTCTGGCCGTTGGCGTCTCCCTGACCACAGTCACCCGGCCCTTCCACGTTCGGCACCTTTCGGGTACGTCACTTCGGCCACGCGAGACGCTCCTCGTCCACCGCTGGCCCACGACGATGACCACCGAAAGCACCACCGAGCAGGTCTCCGAGCGGCAGGCTTCCGCGCCCAACGACAGCACGCGGAACGGCCACGCTCTCCTGACTCCGAACGCAGTGTCCGAAGGCCGAACCACCTCTGACGCCACCGAGCCGCCCGCCGTCTCGTTGAAGACCGGCGAGGGCAACGACGCGCCCGACATCGACCCGACCTGGCTCGACTCCGACGCCGTGCGCGTGCTGCTGCGGCTCAAGCAGCACGGCCACCAGGGCTACCTCGTCGGTGGTTGCGTGCGCGATCTGCTCATCGGCCGCACCCCGAAGGACTTCGACATCGCCACCAGCGCGACGCCGAACCAGGTGAAGGGGCTGTTCCGCAACTGCCGGCTCATCGGCAGGCGCTTCCGCCTCGCGCACGTCTATTTCAAGGGCGGCAAGATTCTCGAGGTGTCGACGTTCCGCGCGAACCCGACCGTCGTGGAAGAGCCGCAGCCCAGCGAGGCGCTCGAGGGCGAAGTCCGCACCGAAGGCACCGAGCACATCGCCGACGCCGATCGTGAAGCCCTCGCGGCCGTCGAGCAGGGCCAGCCCGTGCCCGACGCGCTCGTCGAAGACAACGCCGATGAGGGCGCTGCTCCCGCGACGCCGGCCATCGCCGCCGAGCCGCAGCAGAAAGAGCGCGACCTGCTCATCACCGAAGACAACACCTTCGGCACCGAGCTCGAAGACGCCCTGCGCCGCGACTTCACCATCAACGGCCTCTTCTACGAGCCGGTGAGCGGCCGGGTGATCGATCACGTCAACGGCCTGCGCGATCTCGCCGCCGAGCAGATTCGCACCATCGGCGACCCCGAGCAGCGCATGCGCGAAGACCCCGTGCGCATTCTTCGCGCCGTGCGGTTTGCCGGGAAGCTGGGCTTCGACATCGAGTCGCGCACGTACGCGGCCATGGAGGGCTCGATCGAAGATCTGCCGCGCTGCTCGGCGCCGCGGTTGCTCGAAGAGACCTTCAGGCTCATTCGTGGTGGTGGTGCTTCGCCCGCGCTCAAGCTGCTGCTCGCGCTCGACGGCCTCAAGCACCTGCTCCCGCCGGTGAACGACTACCTCGCCGAGCAGGACGCCGAGGGCCAGGCCGAGTACTTCAAGTCGGTCGCCGAGATGGACAAGCTGGTGAACGCCGGCACGTCGTTCGACGACTCGATGCTGCTGGCCTGCATTCTGTTGCCGATCGCCCTCGACGAGCCCGAGCCGGTCGAGCCTGCCGCTCCAGCGCCCGCAGCTCCGGTCGAGGGTGAAGCCGCCGTCGTGCCCGCGCCGGTGGTGGCTGCAGAAGACCGACCGCCGTCGGTCGCGAAGGCCATCGAGCTGTTGCTCAGTGAGCTGGTGCGCACGGCCCGGCTGCCGCGGCGCATCGCCGAGCGGTGCCGCATGGTGCTGCTCTCGCAGAAGACGCTGGCAGGGCTGCGCCGTCGCCGGGGTGGGCTGCAGGGCTTCCGCAGCCACCCGCTCTTCAACGAATCGCTCGCCGTGTTCGAGGTGTGGGTGCGCGCGACGGGTGAGCACAAGGCCGCGCTCGACGCGTGGAAGGCGGGCGCTGCGCCGAACGTCTCGAATGACGCCGAGGGCCCGCGCCGTCGCCGTCGTCGTCGCCGCCGTGGTGGCGGTGGCGGTGGTGAGCGCCAGGCTGCGGAGTAGCCAACCGGCTCCGTGAACCCCATCGTCCACGCTGAGCTCTCGTGGCTCGCTGGGGTGAGGCTCACGGAGCGACGTGATCGCCTGTTGGTGACCCTCGCGGGCGTCGTGCCCGATCTCGACGGTCTCTCGTTGCTGTGGGGCGTCGACGCGTACGCGAAGTGGCACCACGTGCTCACCCACGGCCTCGTGGCAGCGCTGGCCTGCGCGCTGATCTTCGGCGCGGTGGCGAAGCGACGGCTGATGGTGGCGGCGTTGAGCTTCTGCACCTTCCACCTGCACCTGCTGTGCGATCTGGCAGGGAGTGGCCCGGGCTGGCCCATCACCTACCTGGCACCCTTCAGCAGCACCGAGACGATGTGGAGCGGCCAGTGGAACCTGGCCAGCTGGCAGAACACGCTCATCGGGCTCGCCGCGACGCTCGTGGTGCTCGCGTGTGCGCTGCCGTTCGGTCGAACGCTCGTCGAGTTGGTCTCGCAGAAGGCCGACCTCAAGGTCGTCGCGACGCTGCGCGCTCGCTTCGGTCGCCGCTCATAAGTCGCCACAACTGCCAGCACTGACCGAGTTGTGGCGACTTATACGGGCGGCATTCCTCGCCATAACTGGTGGTTTTGGTCGAGTTATGGCGAGATATAGAAGTTCTTCGAGGGAGCCATGGCATCACTATTCGATGGCAGACCGCTGATTGCCCGCGACTCCGAGCGTCGTACGCCCGATGATGCCCTGCGCTCCGATCAGCCTGAGCTCGTCGCGGTCTACGGTCGCCGCCGGGTCGGGAAGACCTTTCTGGTGCGGTCCGTGTGCAGGCCCGTGCTGGCCTTCGAGCTCGTCGGCATTCACGACGCCGATCTCGCGACCCAGTTGCGCGCGTTCGCGGTCGCCCTCGAGAAGGCGACGAGCGCAGTCGGGCCGCTCGAGCCGCCAACAGATTGGCACCAGGCCTTTCAGCAGCTCACGAGCCATCTGACGGCGCGGGCGAAGCGCCGTCGCGGCGCTCCTGTGGCGATCTTCTTCGACGAGGTGCCGTGGCTCGCGTCTCGACGCTCTGGCTTCCTGCCGGCGTTCGAGCACTTCTGGAACACGTGGGCCGGACAGCAGTCGTGGTTGACGGTGGTGCTCTGCGGCTCTGCCGCCTCGTGGATGCTCGAGCACGTCGTCACCCAGCGTGGCGGGCTGCACAACAGGGTGACCAGACGGCTTCGCGTCGAGCCCTTCACGCTCGGTGAAGCCGAGGCCCTGCTCGCGCACCGGGGCGTTCGCCTCGATCGCCACCAGTGCATCGAGCTGTACCTCGCTCTTGGCGGCGTGCCGCACTACCTCTCGCAGGTCGAACGCGGGGAGTCAGCGGCGCAGAGCATCGATCGGCTCTGCTTCGCGCGTGATGGGCTGCTTCGCGACGAGTTCGACACCTTGTTCTCGTCGCTCTTCGACGGGGCCGAGCGGCACGAGGCGGTGGTGCGGCTCCTGGCGAGGCGGCGCCGCGGGCTGACCAGGGCCGAGGTGCTCGAGGGCGCGAAGCTCGACTCGGGCGGAGCGGCCTCGAAGGTCCTCGAAGAGCTCGAGCAGTCGGGCTTCATCGCGCAGACGCCACGCCTTGGGCGCAAGGTGCGTGAGGGCGTGTATTGGCTCGCCGACGAGTTCTCGTTGTTCTCCCTCACGTGGATCGCTCGAGGCCGTCGCGCGACAGGAGACGGCAGCTGGGTTCGCCGGCAGGGGACGCCTGCGTGGCGCTCATGGGCGGGGCTCGCGTTCGAGGCGCTGTGTCTCAAGCACGTCAAGGCGCTCAAGCAGGGCCTCGGGATCGCTGGCGTCGAGAGCGTCGAGGCGTCGTGGTCGGCGAGACCCGGCTCTGGCCTGAAGGACGGCGCGCAGATCGATCTCGTCATCGACCGCGCCGACCGGTGCGTGAACCTGTGCGAGATGAAGTTCTCACAGGCGCCGTTCGTGATCGACAAGGCCTACGCGCGTGAGCTGCGTCACAAACGCGACGCGTTCCGCACGGGCACGGGCACCAGGAAGGCCATCTTCCTCACCCTCATCACCTCGGCCGGGCTCGTCGAGAACGAGTACTCGCGTGAGTTGGTGGCGCAGTCGTTGATGCTCGACGCTCTGTTTGCGAGGTGAGCCGCGCCGGTGCAGCTCACTCGTCTTCCACCACCCGCACCGCGTCTTTCGGCAGGGCCTGCGCCGCCTTTGCCCGCGCCTGCTTCTCCTCCGAATAGAAGCCATCGCGCTGCGAGAACGCGTCGGCCTTCGCGAGGTCGGCGGTGATCACGGCCTTCGTGCCGAACTTCTTCGTGATCTGATCGAGCGCGGCGTTGAGCTTGTCGTTCTTCGGCGGCGCTTCGGGCGCGAAGAGCCCCAGCTGCTCGTTGAGGCCTACGAGCTCCTGCGCCGAGACGCCCGTGAGGCGAATCTTCCGTGAGAGGTCGGCCTTCGAGAGCAGCGCGCGCGCCTCGCGGTACAGCACCTGCCCGTCGTCGGTCGGTGCCTCGAGCGTCTTGCGCCGCGTGATGCTCTGAAAGTCGTCGTACTTCACGGTGAGCTGCACCACGCGGCCCTTGAGGCCTGCCTTGCGCATGCGGCGGCCGACTCTCAGCGCCTGGCCATGCAGGTGCGGCGCGAGCGCCTCTTCACCGAGCAGATCTTCGTCGAACGTGTCTTGCGCGCCGATGCTCTTCGCCTCTCGATCGGGCACGACGGCGCGCGCGTCGATGGCGTTGGCCAGCTCCCAGAAGTGCTGGGCCGACGAGCCCAGGTTCTTCGTGAGCCACTCGAGGTCCTTGTTGGCGACGTCTCCGATCGTCTTCAGGCCGAGCCGCAGCAGCACCTCTTCGGTCTTCGGGCCCACGCCCCACAGCCGCGAGACGGGCAGGGGCGCGAGGAACGCCTTCGACGTGCCGGGCTCCACCACCTTCTGGCCCGCGGGCTTGCCTGAGTCGGAGGCGATCTTCGCGACGAACTTCACCTCGGCGATGCCGGCCGACGCGGGCAGGTGCAGCTCGTCTCTGATCTCGCCGCGAATACGCTTCGCCAGTGAGACCGGGTCTCCAAACAGGGCCTGTGAGCCGGTGACATCGAGAAAGGCCTCGTCGAGCGAGAGCGGCTCGATGAGCGGCGTGTAGCGCTCGAAGATTCGAAACACGGCCTCGCTCGCGTCGACGTACGCCTCGAAGCGGGGCGGCACGACGATGGCTCTGGGCGCGAGCTTCACGGCGCGGCCCATGGGCATCGCGCTGCGCACGCCGAAGGGCCGAACCTCGTACGAGGCCGCGAGCACCACGCCGCGCTGCGGGTGGCCACCGACGATGACGGGCTTGCCACGCAGCTTCGGCTCGTCGCGCTGCTCGACCGACGCGTAGAACGCGTCCATGTCGACGTGAATGATGGCGCGCGCCCAGCTCACGTCGCGTACCTGAACCCGAGGCTCAGCCGATTCGCAAGCAGCTCAGAGCAGCTCGTCGCGAACACGCGCGAGCTCTTCAGGCAGGGGGCTCTCGACGTGCAACACCTGCTGCGAGAGGGGGTGGGTGAGCTCGAGCGAGGCGGCGTGCAGGAAGAAGCGGCTGAGTCCGGGGTGGGCTCTTCCGGCGTAGCGGGTGTCTCCGACGATGGGCGCGCCGATGGCCGACAGATGCGCGCGCACCTGATGCAGCACGCCGGTGAACAGCCGCACCTCGACGAGTGACACCACGCCCTTGCGCCGCAGCACCCTGAACGCCGACTTCGCGGGCCGTGCCTCTTCACCTTCGAACGCGGGGCGAACGTGATCGCCGGCGTGCACGAGGGGCAGCTCGATCTCACCCTCGTCGGCGATGGGGCCGCGCACGAGCGCCAGGTAGCGTTTGTCGACGCCGCCCGACTCGCTGAAGGCCGCGCGCATCGTCTTCCACGCCTCTGGCGTCTTCGCGACGAGCAGCACGCCCGAGGTCTCGACGTCGAGGCGGTGACAGAGGCCCGCTTCACGAGGGTCATCGCCCACGTTCGCGAGGGCGGGCCATTTCGAGACCAGCGCGTTGGCGACAGTGCCCGTCTCTCCCGGGTCGATGGGCTGGGTCGGCACTCCGGCGGGTTTGTCGACCGCGATGAGCGCGTCGTCTTCGAAGAGCACGGTGAGCGAGATCGTGGCGTCGGCGACGGCTCCGGCTGGAGCGTCGTTCACCTCGACGACGACCGTCTGCCCCGCGGCCAGCGACACGCCCTTCTTCACGCGCCGGCCGTCGACCCGCACCGCGTCGGCCTCGAAGAGCGCCTTCAAGCGGTTGCGCGAGAGCGAGAGCTTCTCTCCGATGAACACGTCGATGCGCTGGCCCGCGGCCTCGGAGGGCACCTTCAGCTCATGGCGAGTCGAGTCGGTCACGCGTGAAGCAGGGCCTCATACACCTCTTCGGCCGTCTGGAACCGGTCGTCTGGCTCTTTGCGAATCAGCTTCATCGCCACCCGCGCGAGCGTGCGATCGACGCGCGGGTTCATCGTCGTCAGCGACACGGGCTCGGTCTCGAGCACCTTCTGCCAGAGCTCGTAGGGCGTCTTTGCCTCGAAGGGCGGCCGGCCCGAGAGCAGCTCGTAGAGAATGACGCCGAGCCCGTAGAGGTCGGTGCGGGCGTCGAGCTGCTCCCCCAGCACCTGCTCGGGCGCCATGTAGCGGAACGTGCCCACCAGCCGGCCGTCGGCCGTCACCGCGCTGTCGTCGGCGAGGTACTTGGCGAGCCCGAAGTCCATCAGGCGCACGGTGCGATCTTCATCGACCATCACGTTGGTCGGCTTCAGATCGCGGTGAATGAGCCCGTGCCCGTGAATGTACGCGAGCGCCTCGGTGAGCTGGAGCATCGCGTCTTTGAGCCGGCCGACGCGCTCCTGGCGGTTCAGGGCGACGAGCTCGATCTCGCTCGCGCGGGTGCCGATGGGGCGCTGATCAGCCGTGCCGGGAAGATCGTAGGGCAGGGTGTACGCGCCAGACACCGAAGCGTTGGTGTCGGGCTCATCGGCGAGGTTCGCGAAGCGGCGCACCGACTCGGGGCCGCTCTCGTACTCTTCTTCATCGTCGCTGGCCGAGCCCGAGAACTCGTCGCTGAGGGGCTCTTCGCCGAACGTCGCGAGCGAGAACAGCCCCGAGGGATCTTCGTCTTCTTCGTCGGCCTCTTCGCCTTCGACGCTCGCGTCTTCGTCGCGCTCGGTGTTCATCGCCTGGCGATGCAGCGAGATGGCGCGCACCAGGCCCTGATCGCTGGCGAGATCTTCGTCAGACAGCGAGAGGTAGTGGCGCAGCGTCAGGCCTTCGACGAGCTCCATGCCGAGGTACGGGTAGCCCTGGAAGACGCCGGTGTCGTAGACGCGAACGACGTTCGGGTGCGAAAGGTTCTGCAGCGTTTCGAACTCTCGCGCCAGGCGCCGGGCGGCGCGCGGGTCGAGGGCAGGGCCTCCGGTGAGCAGCTTGAGCGCAGCGTCGTCACCCGTGCGGCGATCGACGGCGCGGTAGACGGTTCCAGCACCGCCGCTCCCCAGCGTCTCGAGCACTCGGTAGGGGCCGATCACCTTGGGGGGCATTCGCGGCGCGGAGCCTAGGGAAGAACCGGGGCCTCGTCTAACTGGTGGATGATCAGCGACCGGCTGGTCCGCTGATCCGACTGCTCGCCACGATGAGGGCGCCACGTGACGCGGGTCAGGAAGACACTGCTCCTCAGGAGGCTTTGAGGCGGTCGGCACATCTGCCATACGGGGCGCGCCTCACGAGACGACATGGACGAGATCGCAGAGCTCGAGAGCCAGGTGAAGCAGCGTGACGTGCCGAAGCACGTCGGCATCATCATGGACGGTAATGGCCGCTGGGCCGAGTCGCGTGGGCTCAACCGCCTCGAAGGGCACCGCGAAGGCTCGAACAGCGTTCGTGAGGTGACCCGCTCGGCGCGGCGCATGGGGCTGAAGGCGCTCACGCTGTACGCGTTCTCGTCACAGAACTGGTCGCGCCCGCCCGAAGAGGTCGCAGGGCTCATGGAGCTGCTGCGCGAGTACCTCACCAAAGAGCGCGACGAGATCATGCAGAACGGCATCAGGCTCAACGCCATCGGCGAGCTCGAGAAGCTGCCGAAGTACGTGAAGGAGCCGCTCGATGCCCTGCGCGCCGAGAGCGCTGACAACAAGGGCCTCGTGCTCACGCTCGCGCTCTCGTACGGTGGTCGCGAAGAGCTCGTGCACGGCGTGCAGGCGCTGGCCGAGCAGGTCGCGCGTGGCGAGCTGAAGCCGGCTGACATCACCGAAGAGTCGCTGACGAAGGCAGTGTGGACGCACGATCTGCCCGCGGTCGATCTCGTGATTCGCACGAGCGGCGAGCAGCGGTTGTCGAACTTCCTCCTCTGGCAGACCGCGTACAGCGAGTTCGTGTTCAGCCCGATTGCCTGGCCAGACTTCCGGGCGCGGGAATTCGCCGAGGCGTTGCTGCATTTCCAGACCCGCGAACGGCGCTTCGGACTCACCGGAGCGCAGCTGCGTCGGGCCGGGACGTGATCGCGTGACCGAGAAGAATCGCAACCTGCTGTTGCGGGTGGTGAGCGCACTGGTGCTCCTGCCCGTCGTGCTGTTTCTGCTCGCAAAGGGCGAGTACTACACGGCGGTGCTGCTCGGCTTCGCGGCCGCGGCGTGCGCGTACGAGTACCTGACGATCACGCTGAAGGCGCTGTCGCCGATCGCGTGGGGCACGGTGGGGCTGGTGGCGTTGATGCCCGTGGTCGTCGCGTGGCGGCCGAACGACGCGACCGCGCTCATCGCCGGAGCGACCGGCCTCGTGCTGTTCTCGGCCTGGGTCTACCACCTGCTCAACGGCCCGCTTCAGGACGGCGTTCAGCGCACGGCGCACCTGCTGACCGCGTTCATCTACGGGCATGGTGGCCTGACGGCGTTGATGGCGATTCGGCAGATGCCCGAAGGCATCTGGTGGGTGGTGGCCGCGCTCGTCATCACCTGGGGCAATGACACGGCGGCGTATTTCTTCGGCCGCTTCCTCGGGAAGCACAAGCTCTACCCCGAAGTCAGTCCCTCGAAGTCGTGGGAGGGCTTCTTCGGCGGCTTCGTCGGCGCGATCGGCTTCATGTTCATCGAGCGCCAGTTCTTCGCGACGTTCTTGACCGTGACCGACTGCATCTTCCTCGGGCTGTGCGGCAGCCTGCTCGGGCCTGCGGGCGATCTCTGTGAGTCGATGCTGAAGCGCGCGTACGGTGTGAAGGACTCGGGCAACATCATTCCCGGGCACGGCGGCATGCTCGATCGCGTCGATGCGCTGATCTTCAACGCGCCGATGGTGTTGCTGTACGTGCAGTTCCTTCGCCCGAACTTGTGAGCACTTTCCCGGTCGCCTCGGGTGTTCTCAACTGGTCAGCGTGAACCGGGAACTCAACCTCTGGCGTTGGAGTGCATCGACCTTCGACCGACTGGTCGAACGTAGGGCCTTCGTGAACGAGCGCGTGGAGCTGATCGACGGCCACGTCGTTCGGTTGGAGCCTCATTCCGTGCGTCACGCCAACGCCATCGAGTCCGCAGCAGAGGCCTTCTGCGGCTGCCTGCGGGTGGCGCGCGTCCGGGTTCAGCTGCCCATGGTGATTGGAGATGAACGGCTGATTCCCGACATTGCGGTCGTGGACCGGAAGCTACCGAAGACCGAGCACCCGTCGACCGCACACCTGGTCGTCGAGGTCGCTGATTCCTCGGTTCGCTACGATCGCATCGTCAAAGCGCCGCTCTACGCGGCAGCCGGAGTCACCGAGTACTGGCTCATCGACACCGCTCGCGAGCAGGTCGAGGTCTTCTCGGCTCTGCGCAACCGCGGCTACGGCAAACACGCGAAGGTCTCGAAGGGCGCGCTCCCGGTTCCCGGCTTTCCCTCGGTCACCATCGCCCTGAAGACGCTCTTCCCCTGACGGGCGGGATGCGCAGGCGCCCCTCGTTGGTTAACGTGGCCCACTCATGTCCGGCGCCCAACAAGCAGTCGTCTTCATCGTCTTCCTCGGCGTGCTGGTGACGGTGCACGAGCTCGGGCACTTCCTTGCGGCGAAGTGGGCAGGCGTGAAGGTGGTGAAGTTCTCCATCGGGTTCGGCCCGCGCATCTTCGGCTTCAAGCGCGGCGAGACCGAGTACCAGGTCGCCTGGGTGCCGCTCGGCGGCTACGTGAAGATGCACGGCGACTACCCGGGCGAAGAGCACGATCTCGACGACCCCGAGCGGCACCGCGGGCTCTACGCCGCCCCCTGGTGGAAGCGCGCGATCATCATGTCGGCGGGCCCGGCCTTCAATCTCATCTTCCCCGTGTTCGCGTACTTCTTCGCGCTGCTCGGTGAGCAGACGTACCTGACGCCGCGAGTCGGTGGCGTCGCCGCTGACATGCCGGCCGCCATCGCGGGCATTCGACCTGGCGATCTCATCACCCGCGTCAACGGCGTCGACATCGTTCGTTTCGACGAGATCTCCGAGGCCATCGCCGGCGCAGAGGGCGCGATTCCCATCACGGTGAAGCGCGGCGAGCAGGAGCTCACCTTTCAGCTGAACCCCGTCATCACCGTCGACGAGGCGAACCCCATCGAGAAGACCCGCAAGGGCATGCTGGGCATCATCGCGCAGGCCTCGGCGCCGGTCGTCGGAGTGCCCGCGGGCTCGCTCGCGGCGCAGGCCGGCCTCGAGACGTTCGACCGCGTCATGGCGATCAACGATCAGCCGGTCGCCGACGAAGTGCAGCTGAACCAGGCGCTCCAGAAGCTCTCGGGGCCGCTCTCGCTCAGCGTGGTTCGCATGGAGACGAAGACCGTCGGTGGGCTTCCGTACACGACACCGAAGACGCTCAACGTCACGGTCGAGAAGCAGGAGGGCGAGGGCTACGCGGCGCTCGGTGGCGCCGAGTCGAGCGATCTCTACGTCGCGTACGTGCTGCCGCGCAGCCCCGCCGACAAGGCCGGCCTCAAGCGCGGAGATCGCTACCTCTCGGTGAACGACGCTCCGGTGAAGTCGTACTTCCTCTTCGACATCAAGATGAAGGCGCACGAAGACCGGCCCTTCAAGCTCACCTGGCAGAGCGGCAGCGAGACGAAGTCGGCCTCGGTCACCCGCGCGGCCGAGACCTCGTACGACGAGTTCAAGAACGCGCGGAAGTCGCTCATTCTCGGCACCGGCCGGTTCTTCTCGCTCGTCGCCGACCCCACGCCGCCCGAGACGAAGACCATCATCGTCGGCCCCAAAGACGCGCTCGTGATGGCGGTGAAAGAAGTGCCGAAGGCCATTCGCACCATCGGGCTCGTCATCGTGAAGCTCTTCACCGGAGGCGTGCCGCTCGACGCTGTCGGCGGCCCCATCGCCGTCTTCCAGGTCGCCACCAAGAGCGCGGAAGCCGGCCTCGACACGTACCTGATGAACATGGCCCTCGTGTCGGTGAACCTGGGGCTCGTGAACCTGCTCCCGATTCCCATCTTCGACGGCTTCGCGCTGCTCGCAGCCTTCTGGGAAGGCATTCGCCGCCGCCCGATTCCACTGCGCGTGCGCGAGTACGCCAACATGTTCGGCCTCGTCGTCATCGCCATGCTGCTGGTGCTGGTCTTCAAGAACGACATCACCAAGCTCTTCCGCTAGAGCGGCCCATCGATGTGGCTGGCCCTCGACACCTCGTGTCTGACGCTCTCTCTTGCGCTCGTTCGTCCTGGCGGCGAGGTGGTGGAGCACGAGCTGATCGCTCCGCCCACGAAGCAGAGTGACGCGCTGCCGCAGTGTCTGAACGCGCTGCTCGCGCGCAACGGCGCGACGCTGAAGGACCTCACCGGCCTCGTCAGCGGCCTCGGGCCCGGCTCGTTCACCGGCCTGCGCATCGGGCTCTCGTGTCTGAAAGGCCTCGCGTACGCGCTGAAGATCCCGCTCGTGGGCGTCTCGTCGCTGAAGGCGCTGGCGCTCGAGGCTCCCGATGAGACCGAGCTCTTCTGCACTGCTGTCGTGAAGAAGAACGAGCTGTACCTCGGCAAGTACCGGCGCAGCGGAGCGACCATCATCACCCACGATCCCGAGAGCTCGTTGCCCATCGCCGACTTCGCGAAGCTGCTGCTCGCCAGGCCCGACGCGAGGATGATTGGACCTGCGGTCGTCGATTACCGCGCGCCGCTGCTCGCGCTCGGTGTTCCCGCCGAACAGATCCTCGACGTTCCGCTCGTTCCTTCTGCCGTCGCCCTCGCGAAGCTCTGCACCATGCCCACGGCCTGGGACGCGCAAGCCGTCTTCTCGCTCGAGCCGCACTACCTGCGAGGCAGTGGCGCCGAAGAGAACCCGAAATTCCCACCGCTGCAGGGCGTGGAGTCGAAAGCCCGCCTGCTCACCCCGAAAGAGTCGTGACCACCATGTCCGAGCCCATCATCGCCGTCGTCGGAGCCACCGGCGTCGTTGGCAAGCAGATCATCCAGGCGCTGCTGCTGAAGGATCACCCGGCCGATCACGTGCGCGCCTTCTCAAGTGAGCGTGGGGCAGGGGAGGAGGCCGACTACGGCGACGACACCCTCACCATCGAGAAGTACGGGGACGAGTCACTGCGCGGCGTACAGGTCGTCATCCTCGCGGTGCCTCCCGAGGTCGCGAAGCCGATCGCCGAGACCGCGCAGAAGCTCGGCGTGTGGGCGATCGATCTCTCGGGCGCACACCGCCTCGACGAGAAGGTGCCGCTCGTGGTGCCCGGCGTGAATGACGGCGTGCTCGATCGGCCGTTCACCGGTCGCGTCGTCGCGCTCGCCCACGCCGTCACGCAGGCCTTCACGCGCGCGCTCGAGCCGCTGCGCGCTGCGTTCGGGCTGCACTTCGCCGACGTGACGGTGCTGGGCGGCGCCGCGATGTTCGGGGCTCCCGGCGTCGCGCACCTGTCGAAGCAGACCGCCGAGCTGATGAATGGAAAAGACCCCGACAACGAGGTCTTCCCGCATCGGCTCGCCTTCAACGTCATTCCCTCGGTCGGGCCCGTCGAGAACGGCCTCTCGCTTCAGGAGCGCGTGCTGCTCGTCGAGGCCGCGCGCGTCTGGGGCGGAGAGAAGATGCCCGCGCTGACCGCGACCTCGGTGCTCGTGCCCACGTACCACGGCGTCACGCTCATCCTCTCGGCCCACCTCGGCCGCCGGGTGGATGCGGAGGGCGTTCGCGCCACGCTCAAGGCCGACTCGGGGCTCAAGGTGCTCGACGACCCCGCCGAGAACATCTACCCGATGCCGATGCTCACCACCGACGACGCCAGCATTCACGTCGGCCGCGTTCGCGCGCTCGGTGAACGGGTGCAGCTCGTCGCTGCCACCGACAACGCCTTCCGCGTCGCCGAGTCTGCGATCGACATCGCCTTCGAACTCGCTGATCGCGACTGACAAATTGTCACTCGGGCTGTTGCTCCGACGGCTAGTTTCCCCGCGATTTCAGGGGCATGCTGGTGCTGGCGGGGTGGCAGACGGGTTGCTACGACCGCCCATGTCCATGCGTGCTCTCCTTCTCGTTCTGGTGGCCTCGAGCGCCTTCGCGCAGACCACGGGCACCACCGTCGTTCCCTTCGGCATTCGCGAGACGCCCTCGGCGCAGACCGATCAGCTGATCATCGGCGCCTCGTCGTGCGGCACCAGCCGCCTCGTGTACTGGGTGTGGAATCAGCTCGGCACCCAGGCCTGCAACAACATGAAGATCTGGGCGACCGAGAACTCGTGCGGCAACGAGCCGGCGTCGGGCGACAAGGAGTTCGACAGCGTCAGCGTGCTGCTCTTCCGCACCGTCGGCTCGTCGGGCTCGTTCACGGTGAACATCAACGAGCTGCCCGGCTTCGCGAAGACCGACACCACGACGCCATGTGGTGGCGCGACGACGCTCACGAAGGAGCACAAGATCTGCGCAGCGGTGCCCACGGCCCTTCAGTGTGGCCTGCAGAACAACACCTTCACGACGGCGACCGCGCTCCGAATCATCTACGACGCGCAGCCGCCGAGCGCCCCGATCATCAGCGCGGTCTCGCTGCGCGACAAGGCGCTTGGCCTCTCGTTCTCGGTCAGCAGCGATACGGCCCAGATCATTCCCTTCATCCGCAAGCAGGGCGACACCGACTTCACCCGCCGCGACACCATCACCCTCGGCACCAGCCGCGACGTGATCGTCGATCAGCTGCTCAACGGCACGACGTACGACGTGAAGCTGCGCGCCATCGACGCCGCCGGCAACGAGAGCGCCGACAGTGAGATCGCCTCGGGCACGCCTCGCCGCACCATCGGCTTCTGGGGCGCATACCGAGATGCTGGCGGCACCGACACCGGTGGTTGTTCGACTTCTGCGCTCGGCCTCTCGCCGCTGCTCGCGCTCGGTTGGTTCTTCAGGAGACGTTCCCGATGATGGTCGCTGCTTTCACGCTCGCGCTGCTCTCCCAGATGCCCGGCCAGGTCAGCGCCGGAGGCGTCGCCGGCGAGAGCCCCCGCACCTTCACCCTCGAGCTCAAGCTCGGGCCCTACACGCCGCTGATCGACAGCGCGAACTTCTCGAAGCTGGGCCCGAATGATCAGCGCCCGTACGCGCGCGTCTTCGGCGGCACGCCGATGCTGATGGGCGAGATCGGCCTCGAGTACATGATCTTCCAGAAGTTCGGCACCATCTCTGCCGGCGTTGGAGTCGCGTACGCCGAGAAGTTCGGCAAGGCCGTCGACGCCGAGACCGGAGCACGCGCCGATCAGTCCACCGGCCTTCGCGTTCTCACGGTTCGTCCCGGTGTCTCGTACCGCTTCGACCTGCTGGCGGTGAAGTACAAGATTCCCCTGGTGCCCTACGTGAAGGGCCAGTTCGTCACCATGCCGTGGTGGGTCGTGAACGGCGGCGCGCTCGAGTACGCCGACGGGCTGCCCGCGCAGGGCGTCTCGTTCGGCGTGGCGGGAACGGTCGGCCTGTCGTTCATGCTCGACATTCTCGATCAGCGGCTCGCGCGCGACTTCGACTCGTCGATGGGCGTGAACCACACGTACATCTTTGGCGAGTTCAACCTGCAGGAGATGTTCACCTCGGGCGCCTCTCCGTTGGTGCTCTCGAGCCGGCACTGGCTGTTCGGCCTCGCCTTCGATTTCTGACAGAGTGCGCGTCTTCGTGCGCGCCCTCGCCTCGTTCGTCCTCCTCTGCTGTGCGAGCGCCTGCGTGCGCTCCGTGCGCGAGGAGCGTCGAGAGCAACCCGTCGACACCGGCGTTCGCGTCTCGCTCTCGGCCCAGGGACCGCGACGATGGGACTTCGGCGATGGACAAAGCGCTCAGGGGCAGACCGTCGAGCACGCCTTCGCGAAGGCCGGTCGCTACGAGGTGAAGGCGTTCGAGCAGGAGCACGTCACCGATCGCATCTCGGTGCTCGTGCAGCCGCGAGAGCCCTTCCGCGCCGTGGCGCCGAACGCCGAAGCGGTGCTGGTGTTCCGCTCCTTCGATGACGTGGTGCCAGCCATCGACTTCGTGGAGCGGCTGGGCACCGCGACGACCGTGCTCCGCGCCATCGATCGCGCCCCGGTGCTGCAGTTCCTGCTGGAGCCCGGCGCTCAAGGCGTGGCGTCGTTCGATCGCCTCGAGGGCGCGGGGGCGTACCTGCCCTCGAACGTCGAGGCCCTCGTCTCGTTCTTCGGCGTGCATGACGAGGCGCTCGGCCAGAAGGCGTTTCGCGAGTTCCTCGTGGACCACGGCTGGCGTGACGATGGGCCAGGCCGTTTCGTCTCGTCGTCGCACGCGGCCGAGCTGCTGGCCGATCGTGGCACTGTCTTCTTCGTGACCGCCGAGACTCGGGCCGCGGTGGATCAGGCGGTGGCGCAGCTGCGGAACGCTCCGAACCTCGGGCTCGAGAGCGACGCCCTGGCCGCCAGCGCCATCGCTCAACTCGCGAGCGGCGGGGTTGCCGTGCTGGTTCGTCCCGGAGCGCCCTCCCGCGCGGCCGGTGCGCTCAAGCCCGGCCAGTGGTCGATGGCCCTGGGCGCCCTCAAGTTTACGAACGACGAAGCCCGCCTCGTCGCGCGAATCATCGCCGACAAGCCGTTGTGGCAGACCCCCTCCAGCTCACGGCCAGCGCGCCTGCTCGCCCACGCGCCCGAGGGCCCCGTCGCCCTGGTGGGAATGGACGTGCCGCTGGCGCAGGTGCTCGACGCGTTTGGGCTCTCGCCGAAGTCGAACGGAGACGACGAGGTGCGCGCAGGCCTGGCGATTCTCAGCCGGCGGCTCGATCTCTCGCTCTACGTCGACGTCGAGGAGTTCCTCTCGGCGACGATTCGCGGCGGCGGCATGCCGAAGATCCGCTTCACGTTGCTGGGCGAGGCCTCGGCGCCCGATCGCGTCGCGGTGCAAGGCGTGCTCGAGCGGCTGCTGTCGCGCCGAAACGTGCCCTTCGACGCCGCGGCTGAGAAGGAGTTGTCGGTGTGGCGCACCACCGCCGAGGAGCAGCCGCTCGAGCTCGCCCTCGACGCCGACACGCTCTACGCCCGCTGGGGCCGGTCGATCGCTGACGCCACCGCCGTCGATCTCATCAGCGATCTGGGAAAGCGCGCCGAAGGAGCGTGCGCGCCCGGTCACCTCACCGCCTTCGTCGATGTCGGCCAGCTGCTGCGCGAGCTGCAGAAGCCCCGGCGCGTGCCCGGCCTCGACGCGCGAAAGGTCGTCGCGACCCAGGCGCTCACCTCGACCTTCATCTCCCAGCTGACGAACCTCGAACAGGTGCTGCTCGATCTCTCGCCCACCCCGCAGGGCGCGTCGTTGTACCTCGAGGTCAAGCTGTCGAAACGAAACCTGGGCGAGTAGACCTCGGCGCATGGCGCTCACCGTCACCGTTCGATACTTCGCCGCTGCCCGCGAGAAGGCGCAGAAGCGAGAGGAGCGCGTCACGCTCCCCGACGGCGCCACCGTCGCTACGCTGCTCGAGACGCTCTTCGCGAAGACGCCGGCGCTGGCGTCACTCTCGAAGAGCCTGCGCGTGGCCGTCGATGAGGAGTTCGCGCCGCCCGAGACACCGCTGACCGATGGCGTCGAAGTGGCGCTCATTCCCCCCGTGGCAGGTGGCACCGCGGGCCTCTTCAAGGTCGTCGATCGCCCGCTCCAGGTGAGTGAGGTCATCGACGCCGTCAGCGGGCCGACGCAGGGCGGGCTGGTCACGTTCTCGGGCGCCGTGCGACGGGTCTCGAAGGGGCAGACCGTCGATCACCTCGAGTACGAAGCCTTTCCTCCGATGGCCGAGAAGCAGATGGCGAAGATCGCAACCGAGGCTGCCGCGCGCTGGCCGGGCGTGCAGGTCGCCATCGTCCACCGGGTGGGACGTCTGGAGATCGGCGAGCTGGCGGTGGTCATCGCTGCCTCGGCACCCCATCGGAAAGAGGCCTTTCTGGCGTGCGAGTACGCCATCGACCGCCTCAAGCAGGACGTGCCCATTTGGAAAAAGGAAACCACCACTGACGGCGCGGTGTGGGTTGGCCTCGGGCCCTGACGCTGCTAAGGCTTTTCACCTCATTTCGGGCCGAGTTCGTCCAACGAGGAAACGATTCATGCGAGTTGAAATGCGAATGGCGCTGCTCGGCGCCTTCATGGGCTTCATCACTGCGCTGACGCCGGCCTGCACCAAGCCGTGCAACGCCGACACCTGTAAGACTGGCTGCTGCGACACTGCTGGAAAGTGTCAGGGCGGCGACGAGGTCGCGGCCTGCGGCACGGCCGGCGCCAAGTGCTCCGCGTGTGGCGAAGGCCAGACCTGCACCGACAAGGCGTGCGTGACGCCCATGGTGATGCCCGTCGATGCCGGCCCCGGCCCGTGCATGACCGACAACGACTGCAAGAACGACATGCGTGGCCCCATCTGCGAGAGCGGCACGTGCATTCCCAAGTGCACCTCCGACCTGCAGTGCGCCCGCTACATGAACGGCTCCATCTGCGATCTCATGGCGGGCAAGTGCAACCCGGCGCGCGTGGGCACCCGCCTCGGCCAGGGCTGCAACAACGACGCTGAGTGCCAGGAGGGCTTCGACTCGGACGACCCCTGCTACTCGAGCGGCCCCGGCTGCATCTGCAACAAGGGCGACTCGCCGGCGAACACCAACGCCGCGGGCACCTGCCGCCGCCGTCTGCAGGCGTGTGAAGAGTGCACCAGCGACGATCAGTGCGGCAACGACGGCATCATCTTCGGGCCGCCGGGTGGCATCGGCGTCGGCAAGTGCGCCGCCTTCATGGGCGACGTCTCGGGCAAGAAGTTCTGCCGCTACCAGAAGGTTGGCCAGTGCCCCTGCGGCACGATCGACGACGGCACCGGCTTCTGCGCGCCCCAGTCGAACAGCTGCTCGCAGGTGGGCTGCAACGAAGACAAGAACTGCCCCTCGGGTTCCGTCTGCACCGTCAGCCAGCCCGACGCCGGCGCCGGCTCGTGCGGTGGCATCTGCGTGCCCCGTTGCCGCTGGGACTTCGTGAACAAAGAGCTCGTCGCCCCCGGCTGCCGCCCCGGCGAGGTCTGCTCAGTCGACTCGAAGAACCTCGACCCGAACTCCATCTTCTACGGCTCGGGTCGCTGCCGCCCGCCCTGCATGGACGACAACGACTGCCGCCAATCGGCCACCAACCCCTTCGGTGGCCCGAACCTCACCTGCCGCGCCGAGAAGGATCGCTCGGGTGGTGACACCGCCAAGCGCTGCCGCGCGAACGGCGCCTGCATGGACAACGCGGAGTGCCCCGAGAAGGCGAACCCCGACGATCCGTACCTGGGGTACTGCGACCGTGGCTCGTTCATCTGCGAAGACAACACCTGCCGCGCGGGCGACGACCCGGTGACGGGCCAGCCGTACCGCGACTGCCGCTCGCCGTTCGCGTGCGCCGTCGAGAACGGCAACAAGATCTGCAAGAAGCAGACGTGCCTCGAGCAGGGCGGCGCCGGCAACGCGTGCTCCACTGGCGAGTACTGCTGCGGCGAAGACAAGAACAGCGACGGCATGCCCGACCCGTGCCCGCCTCCTGCGGAGCGCAACGACGTCGGCTGCTACAAGGCCCCCGAGCCGCCGTTCTGCTCGACCTGCATGAGCGATGAGGACTGCAACAACCTGCCGCTGCCCTCGTGGCTCACCGGCGCGAACGCCTGCGCCAACGGCAGCCTCTCGCCCTCGTGCAGCCCGCTGCCCATGAAGTGCGTCGTCGGTCTGCGCACGATGACGGGTCAGCTGACGGTCTGCGCCCCCGCGACGGTCAACGACAAGGGCGCGGTCTCGGCCAACAGCTCTCGCACCAAGGCCGACCGTGGCTGCCCGGTGAACTACGACGAGACGCCGATTCGCGTGCAGCGCGGCGGGTCTGACCCCGACTCGTGCGCGACCGACCTGGACTGCCAGGCGGGCGCTCCGATGGGCCGCTGCGGCCCTGACCCGGCACGTCGCCTGCCTGACGGTGGCGTGATTCGCACCTGCCTCTGCCCCGCTGGCTCGGGCAAGACCCAGTGCCCGAACGATCTCGACGCCGGCATCGAGTCCGAGTGCCTCGACGGCGTGCCCGGTAGCCCGAGCGTCTGCATCGAGTCGTACGTCTGCATCTTCCCCGGCAACCGCTACATCCAGCCGAAGGACGGCGGGTTCGGCTGCGGGCTCACTGCACCGTAAGCGTCGTCGCTCCTCTTTCTCTCCGCCGCCCAGGTCCTCGAGGTCTGGGCGGCGTTTTATTTCTGCCTCGAAGCCAAAGAAGAAGACGCGACATGAACACCTTCGTGACGACTGGCTGCACCGGCCACGGCCACCCCGAGGTGACGCTCACCTTCGTCGAGCCGCCCATCGTTCCTCACGGTGAACGGCTGCTGCTCGGCTACCTCGAGAACGCGGTCGCCAAGGGTACGCGCTTCGAGCCCGGGCAGACGCTGGGGCTCGGCGGCCACCTGCTGCGGTTCAAGCAGCGCGCTGACGGCACGCTCGGCCTCGAGGAGCCAGTGCCCTCGCCGAAGGAGACGTGGGTCGAGGCCGTCGATCGCACGGTGCGGGAGGTGACGTTTCAGCGCTGGGTGAACGAGAGCTTCGATCTCGAGCTCGCCTTTCCGCCGCTGCGAGCGTCGGTGCTGGTGTCACGCTGCTCGGAAGGCGCCGGCACGGTGGTGCTGACCCGGGTCGACGCAGGAGACGCCGCGCAGGCCTGGTCGGGCTGGTCGCTCTCGTGCGCTCAGGATCATGATCACGGCGAGCGCTTCAGCTTGCCCCTGCTCGCGTTGTCGGCGCTGCGGCCCACGCTCGTGCCGTTCCTCGCGTTGCCTTCGGGCAGTGTGGTGGTGGCCGGCGCGGGCCCTGCGCACGTGTTCGCCGACGGCAAGGAGCTCTCTGCGAAGCCGGGTTCGTACCTGCAGGTGCTGAACGAGCGCGCGTCGAAGCGCCGCTCATCGCCGCCAGGCGCGTGACGACTCGACGACGGCCCGGTAGTGCGAGAGCTCCTGTGCGGTGCGCTGCTCGCTCCACCCGCGGGCCTTCGCCATGCGTCTGGCAACCGTCTCGGCGATGCCCAGGCCCTGATCTCTCGCGCGCAGCACCAGCGTGAGCCGCCGCGACAAGACGTCATCGAGCGTCTCGGCGAACTCGTTCTCGAGCGCCTCGTCGACCTGACCCATCAGCCACGGCAGCTCGGCGTCGACGGGGGTGTTGGTGTCGGCGCTCGCCTGGCAGCGCGCGAGCACCTGCTTCGCCCGGCCGCCGTACATCTCGACGAAGCTCTTCGCCGTCTTCGCGTCGAGGCGCTCGCTGGCGAGGCTCTGCTCGAAGGCGTGCAGCACCTCGTCCGACTCCATGAAGTCCTTCGCGCCGGGCAGCGGGCGATCGTCGGTGGTCGACGGCTGATTGAGGCCCAGCTGCTTCACCACGCGATCGACGACCTCGGCCGACATCGTGCGGTAGGTGGTGAGCTTGCCGCCGGCGATGGTGATGAAGCCCTTGCGCTCGACGATGACGTGCTCGCGAGAGACCTGTGACGCGCCCGCGCTGGCATCGGGGGGCGCGAGCAGGGGCCGCAGCCCAGACCAGGTGCTGATGACGTCGTCGGGCGTCAGCTTCGCGTCGGGGTAGTAGTGATTGGCCGCGTCGAGCAGGTACGTGATGTCGGCGGCGGTCGGTTCGACGGTGTCGGGCTTTCCGTCGAAGAACGTGTCGGTCGTGCCGACGGCCGTGCGCCCGAGCCCCCACGGAATCGTGAACATCACCCGTTTGTCCTTCGGGTGCGTCATCACCAGGGCGTTCCGGGCAGGCAAACGCTTCTCGTCGACGACCAGGTGAATGCCCTTCGTTGGCTTCAGCAGCGCCTTCTCGTTGGCGAGCGCGCGCACTTCATCGCTCCATGGGCCGGTCGCGTTGACGACGAGCTTCGCGCGAATGTCGAAGGTGTTGCCGCTGAGCACGTCGGTCGCGTTCACGCCGGTGATGGCGTCGCCCTGGGTGAGCAGCGCGCCGGCGCGCACGTGGTTGGCGATGACGGCTCCGGAGTCACGGCCGTCGAGGGCGTTCTCGAGCGTGAGCCGCGCGTCGTCGGTCATCGCGTCGTAGTAGAGGATGCCGCCCGTGAGGCCCTGCTGGCGAAGCCCCGGCTCGAGCTCGAGCGTCTTCTGCGCGCGGTGGGTCTTGTGGTTCTTGTAGCCGCCGAAGAAGCAGAGGGCCTCGTACAGCCACAAGCCGACATCGAGCGTCACCAGCCAGCGGCGGTCGCCCTTGTAGTGCGCGACGAGGAACGGGAGCGGCCGCACCAGATGCCGCGCGAGCCGCATGAGCCGGTTGCGCTCGTTGACCGACTCGAAGACCAGCTTGATCTCACCCTGCTCGAGGTAGCGCAGGCCGCCGTGAATCAGCTTCGTCGACTTGCTCGAGGTGCCGGCCGCGAAGTCGAGCTTCTCGACGAGGGCCACCTTGAGGCCACGAAGCACGGCGTCTCTCGCGATGCCGGTGCCGGTGATGCCTCCGCCGACGACGAGCAGATCGAACGTCTCGTCAGCGAGGGTCTTGAGCGTGCGAGCGCGAGCAGAATCCACGACGGCGGTCACGTTTCGTTCTTACGACGCGGCGCGGCGAACGCCATCAATTCTTCGGCGTGACGGGCACGGCCTGATGAACGGGGCGCTGCGTGCTGAGCCAGACGCCCGGCAACCAGACCCACGCCTCGAGGTTCCACACCCAGGTGCCGGCCTGCCACCGGCCTTGTGGAACGGGGCAGGGCGGAGGCGTTTCGACCCTCGGCGCGGGAGCGGGCAGACGAGCCGCGTACTCGTACCGCGCACGCTCGGCTTCGTTCACCTTCCACCAGCCCTCGAGCCAGACCCAGGTCTCGCCGGTCCACTCGTAGTACCCGTCGATCCACAGAACGTAGGGCGCGGGCTTCAGTGGAACCGACTGCGCAGGAGCGGGGGGCGGAGGACCCGTCGGCTCCGGACGCGGCTTTGGCCGGCGGGCTTCGGCTTCGCGCCACCGACGCTCTGATTCTTCCTGCCAGCGGCGACGCGCCTCCGTTTCGGCAGCGGCTTCGGCTTTCTGACGTTCGATTTCTCGTCGGCGCGCCTCGATGTACTCGGCGTCTGGGCGGGACGGAGCGGCCAGGCCTGCGGCGTACTTCTCTCTGCGCTCACGCTCGTACGCGGTCTCGACCTTCGGCTCGGCCAGCTTCGCCTCGCGCGCGGCGATGTTGGCGGCGCGGCGCTTCTCGAGCTCGGCGTATTCGATTCGTCGGCGCTCGTTGTCGATGGCGACCTGCTTCGCGTGGGCTTCGGTGCGCCGGCGGTTCTCTTCGGCCAGCCGCGCGGCGTCGTCGGCGGCCTCCTTGTTCCGCTCGGCTTCTCGTTTGTCGAGCTCGGCGATCCACTCGGCTTCGGTGACGTTCGGCTCGAGGGCTCCACGCGCGAAGAGAAAGGCGGCGCCTTCGTAGTCGTTGGGCTGCTCGGACCAGAGCTCGATCACCACCGGCTGCCCCGCGGGCACGGGAGGCGGCGCGTTCTTGTCTTCGTTTCGACGCTCCCACCGCATGAGCACCGTGAAGTGCTCTC
>JBEOKA010000134.1:0-5232 GCA_040275325.1 Myxococcaceae bacterium
CCCCGGCGCTCAGCCGAAGGCCGGTGCGCGGTGCCGCTCAGCGTTGCTCGTCTGGAAACAGCGGCATGCCAGCGCTCAGGCGAAGGCCGGCGCGCGCCGTGGCGAGCTCGGTGCGGGCCTGAATCTGCGCCACCTCGGCGCCGAACACGTCACGCTCGGCCTGAATGACGTCGACCTGCGTCGCTGCACCAACCGCATAGCGATCTTTCGCCACCTGGCTCGCCCGCTGGGCCGCCGCCACCTGCGCCTGTACGAGCTCGGCCTTCTGCCGCGCAGCCTCGAGGCGGTTCCAGTCCTGGAAGATCTGATCTCTCGCCTGCAGCCGGGCGCGCTCGGCGGCCAGCTTCGCGGTCGCCTCGGCCGACGCCTGCACCTGCATGTTCTGGAACGTGGGCACGTCGATGCGCCACTGCAGGCCGACGCCCGCGTTGTAGACGGCCGACTGGTTCTGAAAACCGGTCGCGTTCGTGAAGCGCTGGGTGAACTGCCCGCTCACGATGGGAACGAGGGCGAGGCGTGAAGCTGTCGCCAGCTTGCCTGCCGCTTCGGCGTCGAGGTCTGCGGCCTTGATGGTGGGCAGCTCGGGCACCCGCTCTTCGAACGACGTCACGGCGGCCTCGGGGTGCAGGTCGTCGGTGGGCAGCGCGACGTCGGCGGGCGGCTCGAGGAACGAGACGGTGTTGAGCGAGCGGCGCGTCGTCGACACGAGCGACTCCACGTCGGCGAGCGTCTGCCGGTTGCGGGCGAGCTCGGCGCGGGCGCTCATCTGCTCGAGCTCGGTGGCGGCTCCGGCGCCAACGCGAATCTCGATGAGCTTGAGCTGCGCTTCGGCGACGGCGACCGACTTCTTCGACGACTCGCGCACGGCCAGCGCGGCGGCGTACCCGTAGTACGCGCCGACGACCTGGCGCTTGATGAGGTCGCGGGTCAGTTGCTCACGCTCGGCGGCCGACTGCTGGGCGGTGTTCGTCGCCAGCGCCCGGAACCAGCGCGTGGTGTCGATGAGCGGAACATCGAGGCGCAGCGCCGCGTCGAGCTGATCTTGCGGCACGATGACGAGCTTGGTCACCGCGCCGGTCGCCGGGTTCGGGAAGTTGGCGACGGCCTCGAACTGGTTGTGCGTCCACGTGGCGCTGGCCGCCAGCGACGGCAACAGGCCCGTCCACGCGGCGCGGAACTCGGCCTCGGCGCGCTGCCGCTGCTCGAGCGAAATGCGGCGGTCGACGTTCTGCTCGTCGGCGCTCGCCAGAAAGTCCTTCAAGGTCTTCGGCTGCGCGACTGCCTGCGCCGCCACC
Source organism: Myxococcaceae bacterium (assembly GCA_040275325.1). GTDB lineage: Bacteria > Myxococcota > Myxococcia > Myxococcales > Myxococcaceae > Xiheimicrobium. Next base: position 1,296 of record JBEOKA010000134.1, read on the forward strand.
AGGGCTACCACCACGCCGAGCGTCTTCACTTGCCTGCCTCCGAGGGGACGATGCCGTGCGGGTTCGTCAGGTCGGCTGGCGACCCCACCTCGTCGCTCTCTTCCTCTCGCTGGTACTTCTTGAAGAACAACACGATGTCATCGAAGAACGAGTACGCGACGGGAACGGCGAGCAGCGTCAGCACGAGCGAGAGCGTCTGGCCTCCGACGACGACGCCGGCAGTGGCCTTGTTGAACCCGGCGCCGATGCCCTTCGAGGTGACGAGCGGAATCATGCCGGCCACGAAGGCGAGCGTCGTCATCAAGATGGGGCGCAGGCGGTCCTTGTTGCCCTGAATGATGGCCTTGAGCCGCCACGCCTTCTCGAGCTGCCGCTTGATGCTGGTGGGGTTGGCCGGGTTCGCCTTCGCGAGCGCGGTGTCGACGGCGCCTTTGCCCAGCTCACGGTCGAACAGCTCGTGCAGGTCGGCCTGCATCATGCCCCACGAGTGCCCGCGATCGACGATGCGGTAGGCCGCCTCGAGCAACCCCTTGCCCGCTTCGCGCAGGTGGTTCGTGTGATCGATCTGCAGAATGGCGTTCTTCTTCACGACGCCGAACAACACGAAGATGCCGAGGCCCGAGTACAGGTCGAGCGCCTGGTCGAAGAGAATCACCGACAGAATCGCGTAGGGCAGCGTGAGCGGCAGCGAGATGAGAATGGTGACCGGGTGCAGCCACGACTCGAACTGCGCCGCGAGGATCAGGTACATGAAGAGCATCGAGGCGAGCAGGCCGAGCACGAAGCTCATGGCCACCTCCTTCATGATCTTCGTCTGGCCCTGCGGCCGCGCCGAGAAGCCCTTGGGCAACACCTTCACCTCTTCATCGAGGGCGGCGACGACGGCGTCACCGATGGCGCCTTCATTCGCGCCGGGCTTGCCGTTGGCGAGGAACGTCACCTGCCGCTCGCGCTGGTAGCGCTGAATGGTCGAGGGGCTGGTGCCGGGGTCGAGGCGCACGACGTCGGCGAGGGCGACGAGGCCACCCTTGCGGCTGGGCACGGTGAGCAGCTGAAGGTTGTCTTCGCTGGTGCGGTACTCGGGCAGCGCGCGAACGCGCACGTCGTACTGCTCGCCACCTTCGGCGTAGGTCGACACCTTCTGGCCGGCGACGAGCAGCTGCAGCGCCTGGGCGACGTCGACGACCTGCACACCCAGGTCTGCGGCGCGCTGGCGGTCGATGGTGACGCCGACCTCGGGCTTGCCGACGACGAGCGTGGAGTCGACGTCGACGGCGTCGGGAATCTTGCGGAGCCGCTCGAGCACGCGCTCGTTGGCCTCGGTGAGCAGCTTCAGGTCGGGGCCTGCGAGCAGGTACTGAATGCGGGCCGTGGCCTGGCCACCACCGAACTCGTTCACGTCGGCGATGTTGACGCGCAGGTCTTTGGGCAGCTGCGAGACGATCTTCTCGCGCACCACGCCCTTGAGCTCGTTCTGCGTGACGACGCGTTGGTCGGGCGCGACCATCTTCACGTAGATGCGCGCCTGGTTGGGCGTGCGGGCCGGGTCGTCGCCGATGGTGACGAGCGTGGCGGTGACCTCGGGCAGCTCGCGAATCTGGCGGGCGACGCGCTCACCGATGAGCTCTGAGGCGGCGACGCTGCGGCCTTCGGGCAGCCGCACCACGACCTCGAACTGCGCGCGGTCGTCGATGGGCAAGAAGCCCTTGCGTGCGCGCTTGGCCAGCGGGCCCATCGAGGCGAGCGAGGCGATGGCGGCGATGACGACGATCCACCGGTGGCGCATCACGAAGCCCAGCACCGCGCCGTAGCCGCGCTCGACGGGCCGGTAGCCGAAGTCGACGATGCGCTCGAGCACCGACTTGCGGTGGTCACCCTTCTTCTTCTTGTCGAGCCAGTAGGCGGCGAGCGTCGGGGTCAGCGTGAAGCTGACGAACAGCGACACCGCGATGCTGAACGACATGGTGATGCCGAAGCTGCCGAGGAAGCGGCCGGGAATGCCGGCGATGAAGGCGATGGGAAGGAAGACGGCGATGAGCGACAGCGTGGTGGCGAGAACGGCGAGGCCGATCTCCTTCGTGCCCTCGATGGCCGCGCGCTTGGGGTCGTAGCCCTTCTCTTCGACGTACTTGAAGATGTTCTCGAGCACGACGATGGCGTCGTCGATGACGATGCCGACCGCCAACGCCAACGCCAACAGCGTGATGGTGTTGAGCGTGTAGCCCATCAACTTCATCAGGGCGAAGGTGCCGATGATCGACGTGGGAATCGCGAGCGCGGCGATGACCGTCGAGCGCACGTTGCCGAGGAAGATGAGCACGATGATGGCGGCGAAGAGCGCGCCGAGAATGAGGTGCTCGGTGACGGCCTCGGTGCCGGTGCGGACGACCTGCGAGCCGTCGCGCTGAATCTCGAGCGAGTACCCCCTGGGCAGCTGCGTGCGCACTTCGGCCATGCGCTCCTTGACGGTGTCGACGACGGCGACGGTGTTGGTGCCCGACTGCTTGCGCAGCGCGAGCAGCACCGTGGGCTCACCGTTCCATCGCGCGGCGGTCGCCACGTCTTCGAGGCCGTCTTCGATGGTGGCGAGCTCGTCGAGGCGAATCTCGCGGCCCTGCTGGTTGCGCACCACGACGGCGCGCATCTCGTCGAGCGACTTCACGCGGCCGTTGACGCGCACGGTGAGGTAGTCGCGGCTGATGTCGAGGCGGCCGCCGGGCAGCGTGATGTTCTGGCTGTTGATGGCGGCGCCGATCTCGGCGGGCGCGATGCCGAGTGCTTTGAGCTTCACGGGGTCGACGAGCACGTTCACCTGGCGCTTGCGGCCACCGATGAGCGTCACCTGACCGACGCCGTTGACGGACTCGAGGCGGCGGCGCACGACGCGGTCGGCGAGGTCGGTGATCTCACGCACGTCGGCGTTCGCGTTGCGCAGGGCGATGAAGAGCACCGGCTGCGCGTCGGGGTCGAACTTCTGCACGATGGGCGGGTCGATGCCCTTGGGCAGCTCGGGCAGCACCATGTTGATCTTCTGCTGCACCTCCTGCGCGGCGACGTCGACGTTCTTCTCGAGCGAGAACTGAATGATGACCTGCGAGACGCCCTCGGAGGAGTTCGAGCGCAGCTCGTCGATGCCGCTGATGGTGTTGACCGCGCCTTCGATGCGGTCGGAGATGTCGGTCTCGACGTCTTCCGGCGCGGCGCCCGGCAGGGTCGTCTGCACGACGATGACGGGGAAGTCGATCTTCGGGAACTGATCGACGCCGAGCTGTTTGTAGAAGACGCCACCGACGACGAGGATGACGAGCGAGAGCACCGTCGCGAAGACCGGGCGCTTCACACAGAGTTCAGCGAGCCATTGCATGGTGGTCTCCTCTCACTGAATCGCGGAGCCGTCGGACAGCCCGGGCGGCGGTCTGACGATGACCTGCGTGTCGGCGGCGAAGGGCTCGAGCACGGCGATGCGGCCGTCTTTCGTGAGGCCGGTGCGCACGACGAACTCGACGGCGGTCTGGTTCTTCGCGACGAAGAGGCGGCGCACGTTGCCGTCGCTCTTGATGGCGTCGACCGGCACGGTGGGCAGCTCCTCTTCACCGGTGACGAGCTTCACGGTGGCGAACATGCCGGGCTTGAGCGCGCCGTCGTCATTCTTGGCGCTGGCTTCGATGATGAGGTCGCGTGTCTGCGCGCGCAGGGCGGGGCTGACGAAGCGCACGGTCGCGGGGAACTTGCGGTCGGGCCAGCTCGAGACCTCGATGTCGAGCGACTGGCCCTCTTTGATGCGGCCCACGGCGGGCTCGGGCACGCTGATGCTGATGCGCGCGGGGTTCACCGAGAAGACGCTGGCGACGCGGGTGGGCGGCTGCACGTACTCGCCGACGTTCACGTAGCGCTCGCCGATGATGCCATCCATCGGGGCGCGAATGACGGTGTCGCC
>JBEOKA010000135.1:0-2909 GCA_040275325.1 Myxococcaceae bacterium
GCCAGCACGGCGTGGCCTCCGCCACCGTGGCCGCCCGGCTGGGCATGGAATGCGTCGTCTATATGGGCGTCGTCGACATGGCGCGCCAGCAGCCCAACGTCTTCCGCATGCGGCTGCTGGGCACCGAGGTGCGCGGCGTCGAAAGCGGCAGCCAGACGCTGAAGGATGCCATCAACGACGCGATTCGCCGGCTGTCTCCCGAGGCGATGGCCAGGCTCTTCGCCGATTCCCACGACTTCGAGATCAAACGGCTGCGCGACTTCTTCGCGCCGATCTTGAGCCAGCTCGAGGCGAGCATTGGAACGTCTCCCGAACTCGAGCAGCTGCGGGTGGGGCACGTGCGCGCCTGGCAGTGGGAGCGCGACGTGCTCAGTCACCGACGCTTCCTCGCGAGCGGTGGGCGCGAGGTCGATCTGTATCTGCAGCAGCCGGCGTTCTGGCGGCCCGACATCGAGGCGCGCCCGATCTGGAGCCTCGACGAGCTCGACCCGGCGTTCCGTGAACTCGAGCGCGCGGCTCCCGACATTCGCGCCGAGCTCGAGGCCGTGCGCGCCGATCAGGGCTGGCTGCCGTATCGCGGCATGGCCGAGAACACGTTGGCGCAGCCGGCCGATGAAGGCTCGGGCGCCGCGTGGCACGCGTTCTTCTTCTACCACCCGCTCAAGGGCCGCTTCGACGCGAACCATGAGCGCTGCCCGATCACCTCGAAGGTGCTCGAGGCCTTGCCGGGGCTGTGCCGCCGCGAGCTGGTGCTCTTCTCTGCCCTCGCGCCGGGCAGCATCATTCCGCCGCACCAGGGCCCCTTCAATGCGCGGCTCCGCGTGCACCTCGCGCTGACCGGCAGCGCGGGCTGCTTCATTCGCGTCGGAACGCAGATTTGCACCTGGCAAGACGGCCGCGTGCTCGCCTTCGACGACTCGTTCGAGCATCAGGTCTGCCACAACGGCAATGAGCTTCGCGTGGTGTTGATGATGAACATTCTTCAGCCCGGGCTCGATCCGAAGCGCTCGAGCGTCGATCTCATGTCGCTCACGAACCCGGTTCACTACGCCGAGAGCGTGGATGATCGCCGCGAGCGCGAGTCGATGCCCACATCATGGTGGAACAGTCATCGCTGATCTCGATCAGGTCGCGAGCGTCAGGTCTGGCTGACAGTTTCGCTGCGCCCTCGAACGGTGCACACGACGCCCTGGTTCTGGGTCGGTCACCTCGAGGGAGCAGACCATGTTCGTCGCGGGGCTCATGTTGGTGCTGGGGCAGGTGAGTTGGATCGATCAGGCACACCTCTCTGATTCGCTGGCTTTTCAGAACGAGCGCTTTGGTGCCGCCGTCGCCGTCGAGGGTGACGTCGCTGTCGTCGGCGCGCCCGGCGCATGGCCGAACGGCGTGCAGGGCGCGGGTGAAGTCTTCGTCTTCACGCGGGTTGGAGCTGTGTGGTCCTTGACCCAACGACTGTCTGGTCTGGGCGTCGGCATGAACGCGAACTTCGGGACGAGCGTCGCGCTCGCGGGTGATCTGCTGGCAGTTGGCGCGCCCGGGGCGCTGACCGCGTTCCTCTACCGGCGACAGAACGGAGTCTGGGTTCACGTCGCCAACCTCGGCGACAACGGCGCGCGCTACCCGCCCTCACGGCTCGCGAACGACGACTTCGGAAGAGCCGTCGCCATCATTGGGCCAGGGGCCGTGATCGTCGGAGCTCCGAATCACGATCAGGCGAGGGGCGCGAGCTACGTCTTCTTCGAAGACACCGGCACGTGGCGGCTGGTGGTGCGGCGATCGGGGAGCGCGCTGATACCCGGCTCTTCGTTTGGTGCATCGATCTCGTCACGGGGAGGAGTGGCCGCCATTGGAGGGAACGGCGCAGCCCATCTCTTTGCTGGCGCAGGCACCGCCATCACCGAGACGGCACGCATCGTTCCCGCTGCGGGATCACCGGTGAGTTTCGGCAGTGCGGTATCGCTCTTTTCGGCCAACAGCCTTGCAGTCAGCGCTGCCTTCGAACCAGTGGGCGGCAACTCCTCTCAGGGGGCGGTCTACGTCTTCGATGAGGTGGCTCCTGGCGGCTGGCGTCAGCAGGCGCGGCTCGTCGACGCCAATGGGCAGGCCTTCGACGAGTTTGGGCGATCGATCGCGGCGTCCGGCGACACGCTGCTCGTCGGGGTTCCTGGGGCCGGCGCTGACGGCGAAGTCCGGGTGTACCTGCGCACGGGTTCGAGCTGGTCGCTGCAGGCCGCCTTGCTGCCCGGCTCGGCTGCAGATGGTGGCACCCCCTCGTTCGGCACCAGTACCGCTTTGTCCACCGATACTGCGGTGGCAGGGGCTCCAGAGCAGGGCTTTGCGAAAGGAAACGCGGTCGTCTTTCAGCGCACGCGAGTGACGAACGGCGGAGCCTGCACCCTCGGCGGCGAGTGCCAGAGTGGGTTCTGTGTCGATGGCGTGTGTTGTGACACGGCGTGCGGCGGCGGTGTGGTCGATTGTCAGGCCTGTAGTCCGGCGGCCGGCGCGGCAGTCGCTGGCACGTGCAGTGGCCTGACGGCTCAGGCCGCGGCGGCCACCACGTGCAGAGCCCAGAGTGGTGCGTGTGATCTGCCCGAGACTTGTCAGGCCGGAAGCACCGCTTGCCCTGCCAATGCCTTCGCGCCCAGCACCACCGTGTGCCGTGCGGCAGCTGGCCCGTGCGACGTCGCGGAGTCGTGTTCGGGAACGAGCGCTTCGTGTGGCGGTAACGCCTTCGCACCCAGCACGACTCAATGTCGCGCCTCCACCGGGCCGTGCGACGTTGCCGAGTTCTGCGGTGGCGGCTCGGCAGGGTGCCCCGTCGATGGCTTTGCGCCTGCGGTGACGATCTGCCGAGCGCAGGCCGGGAGCTGCGACGTCCCCGAGACGTGTACTGGCCCATCTCCGGCTTG
>JBEOKA010000136.1:0-10457 GCA_040275325.1 Myxococcaceae bacterium
GCAACGGCAGGCGGCTCCGCAAGCGCCGGTGGCTCGGGTTCGACTGACGGTGGCGTCGGGCCGGGTGACATGGGCGGCTGCTCCTGCACGAGCGGAGCAGGCACGCTCTGGCTCCTCGGACTGCTCCTCCTCCGTCGTCGAAGGGCTCGTTCGAACGTCGGCTGAAGTCGGTCTCGCCTGCCGTCAATCCGCGAACCGAGATTGTGACAACCGAACTGGTGGTCGAAGTCGTGCTCGCCTTGTGCTCCGCGAACACGAGACGGACCACCGATGCGGTGGTTCAAGTCGTGCTCAGCGCGCCTGTCTCGGGTCGTGCGCCGCGACCATGAGGTGGTGGTCGGTGCGTGTGCTCCGCGAACACGGATTGACCACCGACGCGGTGGTCGAGGTCGTGCTCGGTGCGCGTGCTCCGCGGACAGGAGGTTGAGGTCGTGCTCGGCGTGCGTGCTCCGCGAACACGAGACGGACCGACGCGGGCGTTGAGGTCGTGTTCAGCGAGCGTGCTCCGCGGACATGAGAGTGACCGCCGAGGCGGCTCCAGGCGTCGCGTCTGCTGCACGCTCACCGCATCATCGCGTCGAGCGCCGGTCGCAAGGGGCTGTCGGCGAACTGCAGACTGAACGCATGCAGTCGGCGCGTCGCTTCGTCCCTGCGGCCCGCTGTCCACAGAATCTGAACCGCGAGCGCCTCGCGCTCCTCCGTCAGCTGCCCCGACGGAAACTGCGCCTCGTGCGACTGCACGGCAGCCAACGCCTTCGCCACGTCACCCGACGACAACGCCGAGCGCGCGAGGTCGAGCAGCACGCGCTCCCGGCCCAGCGTGTCGACGGCTGCTGCCTTTTTCGCCGGCACCTTCACCACCGGCTTCGGCTCGGGCACGGGGACCGGCACCTCGACGCGCTCCACCACCACGCGCTCGGTCACGCTGTTCGGCCGCAAGACGAACCGATCAGCCGCGACCCCAAGCCCAACGCCAGCCGCCAACGTCAGCACCGGCAACACCTTCGACAACACGCTCACGCCAGCCTTCGCGGCAACCGTCGCCGACGACACCGCCGCTGCCGCAGGCAGGCCGGCCGACACCTTCACCTTCGCCAGCACTGCCTCGGCGACCCCCGGAGGCAACGCAGGCACTGGCGCCTCGCCCAGCGCGGCGAGCACGTCGTCGGGCAACTGCTCGAGCTCGAGGTCGTTCATGCGGCGGCTCCAGACGACGGGTTCTGACGACGGCGCACGGCCTCGGTGAGCTCGAGGCGGGCGCTGCGAAGGCGGGTGTAGGTCGTCGCGGCGGGCACCTGCATCACCTCTGAGATTTCATTCGGGCTCAGCCCCTCGAAGTGGTGCATCACGAAGGCGGCGCGTTTGGGTTCGTCGAGCTCGAGCAGTGCGGCCTGCACCAGGGCTCCCGTCTTCCTCGCCTCGACGCGGGCCTCGAGGTCGCTCTCGTCACCACGCTCGGGCAGCTCGTCACGCCCCTCTTCGAAGCGCCGTGCGCCGGTCTTCTTCCAATCGCCGTACACGTTGAAGGCGATCCCCAACAGCCACGGGCGCACGGGCCGCTGCGGGTCGTACGTGCTCCAGCGCTTCACCGCCGTGAGGAAGACATCGTGCAGCAGGTCGCCGACATCACCGCGCGGAGCCCCGAGCCGCGACAGGAACGCATGCACCGCGCCGAGCTCGGCCTGGTACACGCGCTCCAGCGTCTGGGTGTCCATCGAAGGCATCGACAGGTGCTCTTGGAACGACGGGCCTGCGTTTGTTTCGGGCCTACAGGAATTCGTGCCGCATCGCGATTCCGACCAGGGCGGTGACGGGCCACGTCGTCCACACCGGGGTCGAGCCAGACAGCACCGTCACGCGCACGAACGATGCCTGCGCGCGCGCGAATGGCTCGAAGAACCAGTGGTTGCCGAGGTCGATGACCACCGCTGCGTGAAGACCGCCCAGCACGAGCACACTGTTTCCCGACGACGAGCCCGTCACGAAGAGCCCGCCGACCGACAGCGGCGCCGAGAGCCGAAAGCGACCTGCGGCCACGCCCGGCGCGATGGTCAGCACCAGCGGAAAGGAGCGGAACGTGACCGAGCCCAGGCTGGTGGCCGAGGGCACGTCGAAGCGCCCCTCGACATCGAGCACGAAGCGCTCGGCCCGCAGCCCCGCGACGAGGCCCATTCCTGCCGTGAGCGTGGGTGACAGACCTCCACTCCCGAACACGGCCGCGCCTGCATGAACGATGACGGGCTCGGGGACGGGTTCCGGCTTGGGCTCCACCACGGGCTGCGGCCTCGGAGGGCTCACCGGCTCGAGCACCAGCGCGATGGCGAGGGCGAGTGACTGCGCCAGCTCGCGGCAATCGGTCGAGGTGCGCTTTCGTGGCGTGCCTCCGTCGACCGACAGGCTGCTCTGCCACCCTGCGCTCTGCTTCGTGATGCTGGCAAGAAAACGCGGGCCCGGCGTGCCGTCACGAAACGGGTCTCGGCCCAGTCGCACGGTGATGGCGTCGCGAATGGCGCGCTCGTCGCTGCACGTCCCATCTGACGTGAACGACATCACCGTCGGGAGCGGAGCGGCCAGGAGCGCGGTGACGACGAGAGAAAACATGGGCGGCGAAACGAGCGGCAACAATTTCTGACGGCGCGTTCCAACACAAGACATCGCGGCGCGCTGATGCCGCCCACGGAGCGTGAACGATGTCGAGAGCGATGCTGGTGTTCGTGTTGATGAGTGCCTGTGGCGTCGTGGAGCCGAGCGCTCCTTGTGGCCCCGAGACGTGTGGGGGTTGCTGCACCGTGAGCGGTGAGTGTGTCGTCGCGACCTCGACGACGTGTGGCCGCGCTGGAGGGCAGTGCGAAACGTGTGGGGCCGGTGCTTCGTGTGCAGCCGGCCGCTGCCGAGCTCCGGTCGTCGCGCCCGTCGACGCTGGGCTTTCGCGAGTCGATGCGGGCTCCATCGAGGCGGATGCCGGTGCGAGAGACGCAGGCGTCACCTTCGATGCCGGGCTCCCCTTCGACGCAGGTCACCACGATGCGGGGGTGGTGGACGTGTCGTGTCCGCCCTCGAGGGTCGTGCCCGAGAACATGGCCTTCAACGGCGACTTCGAGTGCGCGGGGTCTGCTCCGTTCGCTTCGTCTGGCGGCGGCGGGCGCGTCGACGTCATCGCGGGCCGGAGTGGTCGGGCGCTTCGCTTCACGGTGGCGCCGGGCCTCTTCAACAACGAGTTCAGCTCGACGTGGCGCTTCCGGGTCTCGCGAGCGGGCGTGTGGTGCGCGCGTGCGTACGTGAAGGGCACGGCGACGGCGGTCAGTCTGCGCCTGTACCTCGGGCCTCCGGGCACGGCGGCGGGCGAGATGTTCGACCAGCCGGGGCCGTTCGCGAGCTGGGCTCGAGTGCCGCCGACGCTCGCGGCCGTGAACGCGATGGGCCAGGTCGGCGACGAGGGCTTCCTCGTCTTCTCCGACACCACGCGCACGCCGGGCGCCACGATTGAGGTGGACGACGTCGACGTCTGGCGCAGTGACGACGGGCTGTGCCGGGAGGCGCGATGAGTGCTCAAACGAAGACAGGGGCGGGCATTGTGCGCGACGGCGACTCTCTGGCACGTGGGCCACTCTTCATGCGTCGCCACTCGATGCTCTCAACGGCGCTTCTCGGCACCACGCTGGTGATGCTCACGCTGTCGGCCTGCAACACGACGGTGCAGGCGGGCGGGTGTGGGCCGGGCAGCTGCGTCGGGTGCTGCAACTCGTCTGGGCAGTGCGTGAGCGGCATCGAGCCGTCGGCGTGTGGTTCGACGGGCTCGGTGTGCTCGAACTGCGCGCTCTCGGGGCTGACGTGTCAGCTGGGCCAGTGCGTGCAGGGTTCCTTCGGCGCGGGCGGCGGCAGCTCGGGCACGGGCGGAGGTCTCGCGACCGGTGGCGGCGTGAGCGGCTCGTGCGGGCCGGAGAACTGCAACGGCTGCTGCTCGGAGAACGGCACGTGCCAGCTCGGCGTGTTCGACACCGAGTGTGGCGCGGCGGGCGATGCGTGTGAGACGTGTACCGATTCGTTCTGCTCGGCGTTTCCGAAGGGCAGTGATGGCAGCGCTCGAGGTGGGCGGTGTCTGAGCGGCGCGGGTGGCGGCTCGGCGTCGGAGTGCAATTCGAGCAACTGCCCCAATGGCTGCTGTGACTCGCGCGGCTGTCAGCCTGGGAATTCGCCGAGCGCGTGTGGCGCGTCTGCGTCGCGCTGCGCGGAGTGTCGTGGCTCCGAGGCCTGCCTGGGTGGAATGTGCATTGGTACATCCGCGGGTGGATCCGCGGGGACAGGCGGTGGCTCGTTCGGCGGAGGTGGCGGCGCGTTCGGCGGTGGAGGTGGTGCGTTCGGCGGAGGCGGCGGTTCGGTCGGCGGCGGTGGCGCGTTCGCAGGTGGTGGAGCGTTCGCAGGTGGTGGCGCGGTCGCAGGTGGCGGCGCGTTCGCAGGCGGCGGCGCGTTCGCAGGCGGTGGCGCGTTCGCAGGTGGCGGTGCATTCGGCGGCGGCGGCGCCTTCGCTGGCGGAGCGGGTGGAGGCGTCGTCTCAGGAAACGGCGAGACCTGCGCGACGGCGGTCGTCGTCACAGCTCCCGGCTCGCGCAGCGGAACGCTGTCTGGCTTCGTCAACGACTACGGCGCGGGCTCCGGCTGCTTGAGCGCGAGTGGGCCCGACCGCGTGTACCGCTTGCAGGTCGGCACTGCTGCGCGCGTCTCGGTCACCGTCACTCCGTCGAGTTCGTGGGACGTCTCGCTGAGCGCGACGGTCGGCACCCTGAGCCGCTGTGAAGCGTCGCCGCGTACCTGTGACAACGCCATCGACGCTGCGACGGCGGGTAACTCCGAGACCATCGACCTCGCGACCTCTGGCGACGACGTCTTCGTGGTCGTCGACTCGGCCAGCACGTCGGTCGGAGCCTTCACCTTGAGCTGGAGCATTCAGCCGCTCGCCGCGGGAGACCGCTGTGAAGCACCGCTGCCGCTGCAGTCTGGCGTCGCGACGACGGGCACCACGTTCGGCTTCACCAACGACTACACGGCCGGGCTCTCGTGCGCGTCGCTCGGCCGAATGGGCGCCGACGTCGTCTACGCGGTGCAGGTCGGCCCCGGGCAGGGCCTCGACGTGCGCGTGGTTCCCGCTGGCGCGATGCTCGACACCAGCATCTCCATCGCCACCTCGATGTCGACCTGTCGCTCGCAGTGCGTGACGGGCGCGAACACCGGCGCCGCTGGAGCCGCCGACGTCGCCTTCTGGAACAACGTCTCGGCGAGCACCGTCACCGCGTACGTCATCGTCGACTCTTCTTCGGGCAGCTCGGCCGGGGCGTTCACCGTCACTGCGACCGTCGGCGGACAGGTGATGTGCAATCCCTCACGGTGTCCGACCGGCTGTTGTCAGAACAACCAATGTCTCGTCGGGTCGGAAGACGCGGCGTGCGGCCAGCAGGGCAACGCGTGCGCGGTGTGCGGCCAGTATCAGCAGTGTCAGAACGCGGTCTGCACCGACGCGCCGCGCCCGACCGGAGCGCCGTGCGCGATGAACACGCAGTGCTACGGCGGAACGCTCGCGTCTCCCGTGTGCCGCGCGAGCTGGCCGAACGGCGGCTACTGCTCGTCGTCGTGTCTGCTCGAAGGGTTCGACTGCGGCGGCCTGCCGCTCATCGCGCCCGGGTACTGCGTCAACAGCGTGTGCCTCGAGAAGTGCTCGTCTCCGGGCACCGGCCAGTCGACGTGCCGCAGCAGCTACGTCTGCGAGTTCTCGGGCGGCTCAGGGTCGCAGGGCGTCTGTGTGCCGCGCTGTCAGGCCATCGCGTGCACCTCGGGCACGTGCCAGACGACCGGCTACTGTCGTTAAGGCTGAGGCGCCCACGCCACGCGCTTCACCTTCACGAACGGTGCGTCGGTCGGCTCGAAGTTCACGACGTACGCGTCGCCTTCGGGCAGCTCGTCTTCGGGAAACTGCTCGCCGTCTTCGATGGCGAAGCGGCGCGAGACGGTCACCGTGTACCGGCCTGGTGGCAGCGAGAACAGCAGGTCTCCGTGCTGTGGGAACTGCTCCTTCTCGAACTGCGCGCACATGGTGATGGAGCTGTAGCCCACCAGGCAGAGCCGCCCCGTCACGACGAGCGTCGAGGTCAGGAAGGCGTGACGCTCCTTCACCAGCTTCGCCGAAGGCGCCGAGCGCGAGAGCCGAACCTGCACTGGCCCATCGGGGCAGCCCCACGCAAGCACCCGGCCCGCGCTCATGTCGGCGGCCAGCTTCTTCGTGAGCGTCGCGTAGTCCCAGTCGGGCAGGTCCTTCGAGTACGAGCCGAGGTCGATGATGGCGAGGTAGGCGGCGTCGTCGCCGACTTCGTGGGTGAGCTCTTTCTCGAGTGCGAGTGGCTTCGTCATGCCGCGGGTCGTAGCGCAAACGAACGCCGTCGGCCTGGGGCCGTGAAGTGGACGTGCCGCGCCGACCTGCTTGAACTCGGCCTCGCGTGGTCTTCGCCAGCCTCGTCTTCCTCTACGCGTTCCTGCCAGCGAACCTGGTGCTGTACTTCGCGTGGTCGAACCCCGTCTGGCGCAACTGGCTGCTCATCGCCTTCTCGCTCTTCTTCTATTCGTGGGGCGAGCCGGTCTGGGTGTCGCTGCTGCTCCTGTCGACGACGGTGGACTACTCCATCGGCCTGCTCGTCGAGCGGTGGCGCGGCACCGCGAAGGCGAAGGGCGCGCTCATTGCCTCGCTGTGCGTGAACCTCGGGCTGCTCGCGGTCTTCAAGTACGCCGGCTTCTTCGTCGAGACGGTGAACGCTGCGCTCGGCACCAGGCTCGACCCGCCGCCGTTCACGCTGCCCGTCGGCATCTCGTTCTACACGTTCCAGACCATCTCGTACGTCGTCGACGTGTACCGCGGCGAGGTGAAGGCGCAGCGCAGCTGGGGAAAGTTCCTGCTCTTCGTCAGCCTGTACCACCAGCTCGTGGCGGGCCCCATCGTGCGGTACCAGACCATCGCTGATCAGATCGACTCGCGCCGACACTCCATGGAGCTGTTCGCCTCGGGCGTCTTGCGCTTCGCGCTCGGCCTGTTCAAGAAGGTCGCCATCGCGAACGTCGCGGGCGAGCTGGTGAAGAAGACCATCGGCGCAGACCTCGCCGGCCTCTCGGTGCTCGACGGCTGGTTCGGCCTGGCGATGTTCACGCTGCAGATCTACTTCGACTTCTCGGGCTACTCCGACATGGCCATCGGGCTGGGCCGCATGTTCGGCTTCCACTACCTCGAGAACTTCGACCACCCGTACACGGCGCGCTCGGTGACGGACTTCTGGCGGCGCTGGCACATCTCGCTGTCCACCTTCTTCCGCGACTACGTCTACATTCCCCTCGGCGGGCGGCAGCACCGGCCGTATCGCAACCTCTTCATCGTCTGGTTCCTCACCGGGCTGTGGCACGGCCCGAGCTGGAACTTCGTGTTGTGGGGCCTGTACTACGGCGTGCTCATCGCGCTCGAGCGCCTCTTCCTCGCGAAGCTCCTCGAGCGCCTGCCCCGCCTCGTGCAGCACGGGTGGCTCGTCTTCCTCGTGATGGTGGGCTGGGCGTTCTTCTATTTCACCGAGCTTCACAAGCTGGGCACGTTCCTCTCGCTCGCCTTCGGAGCGTCGGCCGCGCCGCTCGTGGGCCGCGACTCGGTGCAGCTCATCGTCACGCACGTCTTCTGGTTGCTGCTCGCGCTGACGCTGTGCTTGCCCATCGAGCGCGTGCTCTTCTCCGACAAGGTTCAACCACGGCCCGCCCACGTGTACCTCGTGCGAGGGCTGGTGACGGCGCTGCTCACCCTGCTCGCGACCGCGATGCTGGTGGGCAAGAGCTACAACCCGTTTCTGTACTACCGGTTCTGAGCCGTGCGCCCTTCGCTCGCCTTCAGCGCGTTGGTGGTGCCGGTGCTGCTCGGCGTGTTCGGCGTCTGGTTCTTCGTTTCGCCCGAACAGAAGACGGTGTCTCAGGTCGAAGCGCGCGCGCTCGCGAAGCTGCCGGCGTTCTCGTTCACCGAGTTGCGCGAAGGCCGCTACACGCACGACCTCGACCTCTACGTCGCTGATCATTTTCCGCTCCGGGAGTCATTCGTGTCGTTCACCTTCGGGCTGCGCGCGCGCTTCGGTCTTCGTCGCGAGTCGACGGTGTACGCGTCGAAGGGCGGCGCGCTCGGCGGCATGGAGGATCCGAACGCCTGGCAACCTCCTGCGGAGGTGCCTGACGCTGCCGTCGAGGTCGACCCGCTGCTCGAAGAAGACGCCGGTGCCGACGAGCCGGACGACGCGGGCCTGTTCGTCGTCGCCGAAGAGGACGCGGGCATCGAGATGCTTGTCGAGGCTCCGGCGACCGAGAAGGGCGGAGTGCTCATTCAGAACGGCCGCGGCCTGATGCTGCTCTCGGCGACCGACGACACCGCGCGCGGCTTCGCGAAGGTGCTCGCCTCGTACGGCCAGGCGTTTCCGAAGGCGCGCGTCTATGCCGTGATGGTGCCGGGTGCTGGCGCGTTCTATTTGCCCGCGTCTCACAGAGACCGCAGCGCCGATGAGCTGCACAACCTCGAGGTGATGCGCGAGTCGCTCCCGCCTTCGGTGAAGTGGGTCGACGTGGCTGGCGCGCTCGGCCAGCACACCGACGAGGCGCTCTACTACCGCACCGACCATCACTGGACCGCGCGCGGCGCCTGGTACGGCTATCGCGCGATGATGCAGGCCGCCGAGTTCGAGCCGCTGCCGTGGGAGGCGTTCTCGTTCAAGCCGATGCCCACGCCCACGCTCGGCTCGCTCTTCCGCATGACGCAAGACCCGCAGCTCGAGCGCACGCCCGACGTCACCGAGTTCCCCACGCCGCCCGTCGAGTACCAGTCGGTCGCCTACGTCGGCGCGAAGTACGACGTGCCGCAGAAGCGCCGGTTCATCGACGAGAAGGCCGAGGGCTACCTCGTGTTCCTCGGCGGAGACACCGCGCTCATGGCCGCGAAGACGAACGTGAAGAACGGGCGCCGCGCGCTGCTGGTGAAGAACTCCTTCGGCAACCCGCTCGGGCCCATGCTGCTGCCGCACTTCGAGCAGGTCGTCGTCGCCGACTACCGCATGTACTTCGGCACCGTGGCCTCGCTCGTGAAACGCTTTCGCATCACCGACGTCTTCGTGCAGAACGCGACGCTCACGGCGAACGACCCGTACCATCGCGGCCGCCTCAAGCTCGCCCTCTTCACCACCGTGACGTTCACCGATGGTGGCGTCGTGTTCGGGCGCTGAAGCACTCGCAGTGTCAGCCTCGCCTGACAACCATGTCGGTGGTTTCTCGCGCCCGAAGCGTGACGCCCCGCTCACGGCTGGAGATGCTCTCGCGCCATGAAACACGCGCTCGTCTTCTCGCTCTTCGTCGTCACGTCTGTGGGCTGTCAGTGCGGTGGCGTGCCTCCCGACGCGCCCGACGCAGGGAGCGCTGGTGGTGGCGCGGCGAGCGCGGGAGGAACTGCGTCGTCTGCAGGTGGCGCGGCGACGGGCGGTGGTACCTCGAGCTTTGCCGGCGGCGCGACGGGTGGCGGCACGCCCTTCACGGCGAACGACGCCGGCGTGCTGGTCTGCAAGTCGCTCGGCGCGGCGTGTGGCGCTGCCTCGGAGTGTTGTTCGCTCAGCTGCGTGGGTGGCCTCTGCGGCGGCCCGATGTCAGGCGGCTCATGCGACCCCGTCGCCGCGCCGTGCACCTCGGCCGGCGCCTGTTGCAGCGCCCGCTGTGAGCCCGTTCCCAACTCGACGCAGCGCTCGTGTCAGCAGGCCTGCTTCGGAGACGGCGTCGCGTGCACCCGCGCGCTCGAGTGCTGCTCGCTGGCCTGCAACAGCGGGCGCTGCGGTGGCGCGCTCTGCAAGGTGTCGGGCGAGAACTGCACCGACAACGTCGACTGCTGCGGGCACCGCTGTGACAACGGCCGCTGCAGCGTGAACGTGACGAACTGCCGGCCGACGGGTGAGACGTGCACCTCGGGCGGCGGCACCACCTGCTGCGGCGTCTGCGACAAAGACGTGCGGCCCAGCCCTCGCTGTGTCTTCGGCGCCGACACGTGTCGCGGCACTGGTGCGGCGTGCGCTCCCGATGGCGGCGCGGGCAACTGCTGCCGCGGCCAATGCACGGGCATGGGCGCCAACACCTTCACCTGCACGACGCCGTGCGCTGCGCCAGGCGCGACCTGCAACGCGACCACGCCGTGCTGCGCGGGCACCTGCACCAACGGCACCTGCTCGCAGGTCGTCACCATCGACGCCGGCGTCATCGACCTCGGAGACGGTGGCGTCTGCCGCACGCTGGGCCAGCGCTGCACGGGGGGGGGGCGAGTGCTGCTCGCTGTTGTGCTTCGGCGGCTTCTGCGAGCCCCTCATTCAGTAGCGGTTGATGAGCGTCAGGTTCCTGACTCCCATGCCCTGACGAATTCCCTTCGG
>JBEOKA010000137.1:0-8940 GCA_040275325.1 Myxococcaceae bacterium
GCTAGGCTGATCTTCACGACCCTTCCCGATTACAGTCATGGGCATGCGTCGTCTCGCGGTCGTGTCGTGCCTGGTCGCCGGCTCCCTCGCGTTCGCAGGCCCTCCGGTGCCGAAGTCAGAGGCCACGTACCGACAGCTCGAGCTGTTCGCGCGCGTGCTCTCGTACGTGCAGAACAACTACGTCGAGAACGTCGACGAGCAGCAGCTCATGCAGGGCGCCATCAAGGGCATGCTCGAGACGCTCGACCCGCACACCGTCTACATGCCGCCCGACGTCTTCAAGGAGATGAAGATCGACACCTCGGGCGAGTTCGGCGGCCTGGGCATCGAGATCGCGCGGCGCAACGACGCCATCATCGTGGTCGCGCCCATCGACGACACGCCAGCCCAGCGCGCGGGCATCAAGTCGGGTGATCAGCTGCTGAAGATCGACGACGAGCCGACCCGGTCGATGGAGCTCGCGCGCGCGATTCAGAAGATGCGCGGGCCCGCCGGCAAGAAGGTGATGCTCACCATCATGCGCGAGGGGTTCAGCGCGCCGCGCGAGTTCGCGATCATTCGTGATCACATTCGCATCTCGTCGGTCGAGAGCGCCCTCTACGGCGGCATCGGCTACGTGAAGGTGAAGAACTTTCAGGAGCGCACCGACGCCTCGCTCTTCAAGGAGCTCGAGAAGCTGCGCGGGCAGAACAACGGCAAAGAGCTGCGCGGCCTCGTCATCGACATGCGCAACAACCCGGGCGGGCTGCTCGATCAGGCCGTCGCCATCGCCGATCGGTTCCTGCCGGGCGGCCTCGCCATCGTCTCGACGCGCGGGCGTGACGGTGCCCAGGCCACGGAAGAGCGCGCGAAAGATCGCGACACCGAGAAGGCGTACCCCATCGTGGTGCTGGTGAACGCGGGCTCGGCCTCGGCTTCCGAGATCGTCGCCGGCGCCCTGCAGGATCACAAACGCGCCGTGCTCATGGGCGTGCCCACGTTCGGCAAGGGCAGCGTGCAGACCGTCATCGAGATGGAGGACGGCTCGGGGCTCAAGCTCACCATCGCGCGCTACTACACACCGTCGGGCCGCTCGATTCAGGAGCGCGGCATTCTTCCCGACTTCCTCGTGGGCGAGTCCGAGGGCGTGCTGACGAAGACCGAGACGCTGCGCGAGAAGGACTTGAAGCGCCACTTCCGCGGAGAGGCCGAGGCCCCCGACGTCGCCGCGCTGAAGCCGTCGCTGCCAGAGAACCTCAAGCCGTGGGACGTGACCGACAAGCTCACCGACTACCAGCTGAAGATCGCGCTCAACTATCTCAACGCAGCGCCCGGCACCGTCGGCAAGAACACCGCGCGCGCGCCGACGCCCTAACCAACACACAGGCAAGCTGCGCCGGTGTGCTAGGTCTCCGCCCCGTGGCTGGAGATACGAAAGAGATCCTCAAGTCGTTGGCGGTGAACGTTTGCATCGCGGTGGCCAAGGGCTTCGCGGCGGTGTTCACGGGCTCTGGAGCGATGCTGGCCGAGGCCATCCACTCCAGCGCCGACTGCATCAACCAGGTGCTGCTGCTCGTGGGCGTCTCACGCGCGAAGAAGCCACCCGACGAGAAGTACCCGCTCGGCTACGGCCGCGCCGTCTACTTCTGGAGCTTCATCGTCGCGCTGCTGCTCTTCTCGGGCGGCGGCGTCTTCAGCATCTACGAAGGCGTGCACAAGCTGCTCACGCCCGAGCCCGTCGAGCACGTGAGCTGGGGCGTCGGCATTCTCGGGTTTTCGATGCTGCTCGAGGGGTGGGCGACGTACGGCAACCTCGTCGAGATGAAGAAGCGCCGCGGCAACGTCGGGCTCATCCGCTACCTGCGCGACACGAAGGACTCCGATCTCGTCGTGCTCTTCGGAGAGAACTCGGCCGCCGTGCTGGGCCTCGCGTTCGCGCTGGCCTCGCTCGGGCTCGCGGTCGCGACCGGTGACCCCCGGTGGGACGGCATCGGCTCGCTGCTCATCGGCCTCGTGCTGGTGGCCGTCGCCGTGTTCCTCGGCAACGAGGTGATGTCGCTGCTCCTGGGTGAGCGCGCCGACCCGCAGATCGAGCTCACCGTCAAAGAGGTCGCGAAGACGCAGCCCAACATCAAGAACCTGATTCGCGTGCTCACCGTTCAGCAGGGGCCTGGCGAGGTGATGGTCGCCTGCAAGGTGCACCTGGTCGACGGTCTCGACACGAAGGGTGTGGTCGAGACCATCGACGCCTTCGAAAAGGCCATTCACGAGCGGGTCGGCGACATTCGCTGGCTCTTCGTCGAGCCCGACACCGACGACTGACGGGGTTTGGTGCTAGCGCTTGGGTGGACGATGGGGAACCATGCAGCCCTCATGCGTCGGCCGGGACTGTGCTCGAAGGCGTTGATTGCTGCGCTCGTCGCCGGGCTCTCGTCTGCGCCTGCGCCAGCCCGCCCGCTCGTCCTTCCCGAACAATTCGTCACGGCCGCCTCGGGGCCCAGGCTCGCGCTCGTCGTCGTACCGCTCGACGCGCCCTCGCGGGCCACCCAGGGGCTGCTCGAGCTCGTCGGTGAGGAGTCGGCGCGCACTGCCGGCAGGTTCGAGGTCGTCTCAGCCGCCGACGCCTTCGACCCGAAGATCGCCGCCGAGCGCCTGACGAAGGCCGAGACCGCGCGCGCGAAGATGGTCGAAGGCCAGAAGGCGCTCGACGATCTCGACACGGCCAAAGGCGTCACCGACTTCGGCGAAGCCGTGCGCCTGCTGAAAGAGACCGACACCAGCCGCGCCTTCGACGACCTCGTGAAGGCCTGGGTGATGAAGGCCGCCAGCCACGCGCTGGGCGGAGAGGTGCCTCCCGCGAAGCAGGAGATCGAGCGCATCGTCGCCGTGCAGCCGAAGGCCGAGTTCAACTCGCAGTTCTTCCCGCCTGAGCTGCTCAAGTTCGTCGAGCAGCAGCGCAAGCTGGCGAACGCGGCGAAGGGCGAGCTCACGCTGCGCACCGAGCCGCCTGGTGCGAACGTCTGGCTGAACGGCAAACACGTGGGCCGAAGCCCGCTGTCGGTGAAGGGCCTGCTCGGCAGCCGTCACCAGGTGGTCGCGGCGCTGGGGGGCCACACGCTGACGCTCGCCGAGCTGCCTCCAGGCGACGCGATGCTCGAGCTCAAGCCGGCCGAGCTCGCGCCGGCGCTGACCAAGACAATCGACACCGTCACGAAGGCTCCGAAGACGTCGGCGCGCGACCAGGCGCTGGCGGCGCTGGGCAAGAAGGTGCAGGTCGATCAGGTGCTCGCGGTGCTGGTGAAGAAGAGCACCGCCGGAGAGCAGTTCGAGCTGACGGCGTTGCGTCTCGAGGTTCGTGATGGGCACAACGCGGCGTACGCGACCGCGACGCAGCCGCTGGCCGAGTCGACTGACGCCTTGAAGACGTTCTTCGGGCAGCTGCTCGCCGCCGACACGCCCCGGCAGGGCAAGTCGCCCGTCACGCACTTCGAGGGCGACGCCGGCGGTGGTGGCGGCTCGGGCAAGAAGATCGTCGGCATCGCGCTCCTGGGCGTGGCAGCCGGTCTCGTCGCGGCGGGCATCGGCACCGGCGTCGTCGGGCAGCAGCGTTACGAGCAGTTCCGCGCCACGCCCCAGGTGCAGACCGGCATCTCGCAGGGCTACGCGAACGAGGCGCGCGCGCTGGGCGGTGTCTCGCTCGGCTCCTTCATCGGCGCTGGCGTCTCGGCGGGTGTCGGCACCTTCCTGCTCGTCTCGAGCGGCAAGTCGTCGGGAGACTCAGAGCCCGAGCCCGAGCCGAAGAAGTCTGCGGCGAAGAAGAAGCCCGATGCGAAGAAGGAAGAGCCGAAGAAAGAAGAGCCAAAGAAGATCGACGAACCGAAGAAGGACGAGCCGAAGAAGGACGAGCCGCCTTCGGCAAAGGTCGACCCGAAGGAAGAGAAGCGCCGCAAGGACGAAGAGGCGCGCAAGGCGAAGGAAGAAGAAGCGCGCCTGAAGAAGGAAGAGGAGCAGCGCGCGAAGGACGACGCCGAGGCGAAGAAGAAGGCCGACGCCGACGCGAAGAAGGCGAAGGAAGAAGAGGCCCGCCGCGCCGAAGAAGAGAAGAAGAAGGCCGAGGCCGAGGCGAAGAAGGGCAAGAAGGTCGACCCGAAGAAGAAGGCCGAAGAAGAGGCCGCCGCCGCGAAGGCCGCTGAAGAAGAGAAGAAGAAGAAGGAAGAAGAAGAACGGAAGAAGAGGGAAGACGAAGAGAAGAAGCGCCGCGAAGAAGAAGAGAAGAAGAAGGCCGAGCAGAAGAAGAAGGAAGAAGACCACGACGATCTGCGGAACTACTGATCGACCGCATCAGCGTGGCCCGGCCGCCTCGGGGCAGCCGGAAATTCGACATACCGACACAGACCTGTAGCGTGTAATGGCCCGCGCTCCTTCGGGGTGGCACCGGTTGGCACTCCGGCTGCTCTCTTCGCTGGAGCGTCGACAGTGACGCGGCACGGAGGCCACACAGATGACTCAGCAGTCGACCAGGCGAATCGGCGTTCTCATGGGCGGGTGGGGTGAAGAGCGAGAGGTCTCGATGAAGACCGGCGAGGCGATCGCGCTCGCGCTCGAGGCGAAGGGCCACCAGGTCGCCCGCCTCTTCGCTGGGAACGGTCTCGACACGACGCTGCGTGAAGCCGCCGTCGACGTCGCCTTCCTCGCGCTCCACGGCCGCATGGGTGAAGACGGCCGTGTGCAGGGCCTGCTCGAGGTCATGGGCATTCCGTACACGGGCTCGGGCGTGCTCGGCTCGGCGCTGGCCATGAACAAGGGCTTCGCCAAGAAGCTCTTCCGTCAACACAACCTCGCCACGCCGACGGGCTACGTCGTGCCGGCCTCGAAGCTCAAAGACGTTCCCACGCTGCACGCCGACCTCGGCTTCCCGTGCGTCGTCAAGCCCGCGAGCAGCGGCTCGTCGGTCGGCCTGACGCTGGTGCACACGCGCGAGCAGCTCGAGCCCGCCATTGCGTTGGCCTGCCGCTTCGGTGGTGAAGCCCTCGTCGAGCGCTTCGTGAAGGGCCGTGAAGTGACGGTCGCGATCCTCGACGGTGAGGTGCTCGGGACGTGCGAGGTCAGCCACGACGGCTCCATCTTCGACACCCAGACCAAGTACGAGGGCGGCGCGAAGTACCACCTGCCGCCACGCGTTCCCGCGACCCGCATCGCGAACATCGAGCAGATGGCTCTCACCGCGGCTCGTTCGCTCGGGTGCCGTGGCGCCGTTCGCGTGGACTTCATGGTCCCTGAGATCGGCAACGAGGTCGTGCTCGAGGTCAACACGCTGCCCGGCATGACCCGCACCAGCCTCTTCCCGAAGATCGCCAAAGCGGCCGGCCTGTCGTTCGAAGAGCTGGTCGAGCGCATTCTCGACGGCGCCACCATGGATGGCGCCCGCTTGCACCCGGCTCCGGCGGTCGAGCGCGCCGAGTCGCAGGTCGAAGCGCACGCCAGCTGAAGTTCGCGCACGGTTTTCCGGGCCTCGGCATCCCCTCCTTGAAGTCCCACCGCCTTCGAGGGGTACGATACCGCCATGCTCACCACCGCCCTGCTGACGCTCGCCCTGGCCGCCGAGCCCATTCGTCTCGTTCCCGGAACGCACCAGGTCATCAAGGTGCCGGGCGTGACGAAGATCGCGGTCGGTCAGCAGTCGGTCGCTGACGTGAGCGTGCTGGGCAAGGGCGAGCTGCTCATCACGGCCGGTCAGATGGGCCGCACCTCGCTCACGTTGTGGACCGCGCAGGGCATGCAGCAGCGAATGGTCATCGTCGACGACGGCAAGTCGACCGAGATCGGCCGCATGGTGAAGGAGCTCGTCAGCCCCTCCCTGCGCGTCGAGACGTTCAACGGCATCACGGTCATCGACGGCACGCTCGACTCGATGGATGAGCTGCGCCGCCTGAACCAGTTGGTGGGCAACGACGGCAACGTGAAGGTCCTCGCAACGGTCGACCCGCGCGTGATGCCGGCCGTCGCAGAGAACATCTCGGCGGCGTTCAAGAAGCAGGGCCTCGTCAACGCCCACGCCACGGCCTACGGCGGCAAGATCGTGCTCGAGGGCTCCGTCGCCGATGAGCGCGAGCTGCAGAAGGCGTTGATGATCGCGAACACCTACGCCGCTGCCGTCACGCCGGCGTTCGACCGCTGAGTGAACGAGAAGTCGAGCCAACGAATCCTCGCGGTGCTGATCGGCATCGGGCTGCTGTTCGTGCTCTTGCTGCCGCTCGTGGTGGGCAAACGCGGCCGCGATGACGACGCTCCGTTTCCGAAGTCATACCCGAAGCCGTTTCGCGACTACCTGCCTGGCCGTGGGCATCGCACCGAGAAGCTCCCGTTCGAGCTGGAGCTGGTGAAGCCGCTCGCGAAGCCGAAGCACGCGCCGGTGATGGGCGAGTGGCTGCAGGCGCACCCCGAGCAGGGCCAGAGCGTCGCCGACTTCGAGCAGGAGCGCCCGGCAGGCGGCTGGCACGAAGGTCGGGTGCTCTACCTCGTCGCCGTGGGCGTGCTCACTCCGGTACAGGAGCAGCTGATGGAACGCACGCGCGCGCTGCTCTCCGACTGGTACCAGCTCGAGGTGAAGGTGCTGCCACCGCTCTCGGAAGAGATCGTTCCACCCGAGTCGAGGCGCGAGAATTCGTTCGGTACGCAGTGGCAGACGGAGCCGATTCTCGACGCGCTGCTGATGAAGCGCCCGGACGACGCGGCCGGGCTGATGGCCATCACTTCGACCGATCTCTACCCGGGCCCTGATTGGAACTTCGTCTTCGGCGAGGCCCGCTACGGAGCGCGTGTCGGCGTGATGAGCATCGCCCGCCACGGAGACCTGATGACCGAGCCGACCCTTGTGCTCAACCGAACGGTCACCACGGCCGCACACGAGCTCGGCCACATGATGGGGCTGCAACACTGCATCGCGTACGAGTGCGCGATGAACGGCGCCAACTCGCAGGAGGAGTCGGACCAGGCGCCCAACGAGCCGTGCCCCTCGTGTCTGGCGAAGCTGAAGCTGCGGCTCGGGCTCGATCCACTCGCGCGCGCGGTGGCTGTCGAACGCTCGTACGCCGATGCGGGACTTCCTGTTGGTGATCTGCCCGCGCAGCTCGCCCTCTGGCGCGACGCGGGCGTCGTTCGTTGAGCAGCGTCTGATCAGCAGATCAGGAACGCTTTGACACGACGGGCCAATCTCCCTAGAACGGGTCGCCCTTGAACCCGGGAGGGGGTTTCTCTGCAATTCCGGGTGGTTGCGAGGCCGTGAGCGCGATGAGCATCGCCGAAATTGTCTTCCTTTGCGTCTACTTCGGCGTGCTGGCCGTGCTCTCGACGTACGGATCGCACCGGTACCGAATGGCGTACCTCTATTACCGCCACAAGTTTCAGCTCCCGACGCCGAAGGGTGAGCTGACGGAGTGGCCGCGCGTCACGGTTCAGCTGCCCATCTTCAACGAGATGTACGTCGTGCAGCGGCTCATCGACTCGGTGTGCAGCATTCAGTACCCGAGGGAGCGCTTCGAAGTTCAGGTGCTCGACGACTCCACCGACGAGACGTGCGGCATCGCGCGCGGCGTCGTCGAGAAGTGGAAGGCCCAGGGCATCGACATCGTCTACATCCACCGCACGAACCGTCAGGGCTTCAAGGCCGGCGCGCTCGAGAATGGCCTGCACCTGGCGAAGGGTGAGTACGTCGCGGTGTTCGACGCCGACTTCGTGCCAGGCCCCGACTTCCTCGAGCGCACGGTTCCGTTCTTCGTCGACCCGAAGGTGGGCATGGTGCAGGTGCGCTGGGGCCACCTGAACCGCGAGTTCTCGCTGCTCACGCAGGCGCAGAGCATTCTGCTCGACGGCCACTTCATCATCGAGCACACCGCGCGCAACCGCTCGGGCTGCTTCTTCAACTTCAACGGCACCGCTGGAGTCTGGCGCCGTCAGACGATCATCGACGCCGGCGGCTGGCAGCACGACACGCTGACCGAAGATCTCGATCTCTCGTACCGCGCGCAGCTCAAGGGCTGGCAGTTCACCTTCCTGCCCGACATCATCTCGCCCGCGGAAGTGCCGGTCGACATGAACGCCTTCAAGGGCCAGCAGCACCGCTGGGCGAAGGGCTCGATTCAGACCGCGCGCAAGCTGCTGCCGACGATCCTCACCTCGAAGACGCTGCCGTTCCACGTCAAGCGCGAGGCGTGGTTCCACCTGTCGAACAACATCGCCTACCCGCTGATGGTGCTGCTCGCCGTCATGATGCCGATGTCGATGGTGGTGCGCTTCCAGCACGGCATGTACCAGACGCTCTTCCTCGACCTGCCCGTGTTCCTCGCGGCGACTGCGTCGGTGAGCTTCTTCTACATCGCCACGGTGCGTGAGCTCGGCCTCGGCTGGTGGGACCGCATCAAGTACCTCCCGTTCCTGATGAGCCTCGGCATCGGCCTGTCGATCAACCAGTCGCGCGCCGTCATCGAGGCGCTGCTGCACCAGGAGAGCGAGTTCGCGCGCACGCCGAAGACGGGCTCTGAAGGCGCGAAGGTTCAGAAGGTGAAGAAGGCGTACAAGGGCCGCCGCACCTGGGTGCCGTACGTCGAGCTCGGCTTCGCGGTCTATTTCGCGCTGAGCATCTGGTACGCGTTCGAGCACGACATCTACGCGTCGATGCCGTACCTGTTCCTCTTCATGTTCGGGTACGCGTACGTCGGGCTCACCAGCATGTTCGACTTCAACAAGCGCCGTCAGGTGGCTGCTGAAGCTCCGCCCGAAGCGCAGCCGACTGCTTAGTATTCCAGTTCGACTTCGCCGTCGCGAGCCAACGTCGCCGCGGCAGGGTCGGCAGTCGTGATGGAGCCGCCGCTCCTCAGGCTCGCTTTGGGCTGCGTCTCACGAGTTCTCAGTTCGACTTCGCCGTCGCGAGCCAACGTCGCCGCGGCAGGGTCGGCAGTCGTG
>JBEOKA010000138.1:0-19614 GCA_040275325.1 Myxococcaceae bacterium
ACTTCCCTTTCACCGACGGAACGGTGGCGCCGCTCGTCTTCACGCGCGACTTCGACCCGGCGAAGAAGGAACTCTTCGCATTCCGAAAGGCATCCGGCGACGGCAGCGCAGGCCTCTCTCAACGCTTCACCTTCGACGACGGGGTGCCGGTGTTGCGCGAGTCCATCGAGAAGGCAGACGCCGACCACGTCGATGGCTGGAGCTTCGAGCGCAAGTCGACACCGAAGGGCGCGGGCTGGGTGCGCTCGGTGAAGGTCGTTCGTGGTTGCATCGGCGGGCTGAACGAGCCGTGCACGCCTTGATGGCGGCACTTCAACTCGAAAACCGAACGCGAACGCAGGCTCCACCCTCGGGCGCGGTGTCGATGCTCACGGTGGCGCCTTCGGCGTCCGCAATCGCTCTCACGACAGAGAGGCCGAGGCCGCTGCCGGAGGTGCCCTGCGCGCCGCTGCCACGGAAGAAGCGCTCGAACACCTGCTCACGCTCCTGCACCGGAATGCCGGGGCCGCTGTCACGCACCTCGAGGGTGGTGGCGGTCGCTTCCACACGAATGACGCCGCGCTCGGGCGTGTAGGTGAGCGCGTTGTCGAGCAGCGCATCGAGCAACTCCCGCAGCCGCGTTCTCGAGGCAAACAGAACGAGTCCCGCCGGAGTGGCGACGCCGAGGTCGATGGACTTCGCCTGGGCGCGCGCGTCGAACAGCCGCTTCACCTCGGCGAGCAGGTCGTTCACGTCGACCTTCGTGCGCTCCACCGGCGTCGTCGCGTCGGCCCGTGAGAGCGCGAGCAGCCCTTCGACCAGCTTCGCCGAGTCACGCGCCGAGCCTGCGATGTCGTCGAGCGCAGTCTTGTACTCCTGGGCCGAGCGCTCCCGGCGCAGCGCGACCTCTGCCTGCGAGAGCACTGCCGCGAGTGGCGTTCGCAGCGCATGGCTCGCCCGCGCCGTGAAGGCACGCTGTGTCTCGAACGCCGCCGCCAATCGCGCGAGCACGCCATTGAACGCCTCGGCCAGACTCCTCAAATCGGGGTCGAGCCCACGCACCTCGAGCCGCGCGCTGGTCGACGTCGCATCGAGCGTGCGGGCCGAGTTCGTCAAACGATGGAGCGGCGCGAGGAAGACCTGCGCGAGCACGGCCGCTCCCGCGACACCGAGCAGCACCGCGACACCGAGAGCGAGCAACACGCCCAACCACACACGCTCGGCGAGACCCGAGAACGCAGCCAACGGAGCCGCGACCCGCAGAACATACCGCTGCGGCTCATCGTCATGCTCCACGCGCGGAGAGAACGTCATCGACCACACGCGCAGCGGGCCCTTCTTCGTCGAGACCGTGCCCGCGCCGCTCGTGGGCAACGCCTCCTCCACGTGCCACCGGCCCTCCTGCAGAACGACCGCGCCGTCCTGACGCTCGACGCGCAACGGCCAGCCATGCGCTGTCACCGTTGGTCCATCATCATCGTCACCGGCGCGCTGCAGGTGTCCGTGCTCCTGATGAATCGACTCGGCGAGCGCCAGCGCCCGACGCGACAGCTCGGCGTCGACGACCTCCAACGTCCACCGCTTGATGCCCGCCGACACCACGAGGCCCAGCCCCGACAGCACCAGCACGAGCAGGGCGGCGACGAACACCATCAGCTTCACTCGCAGCGTCATGCAGGCACCGCAGCAGGGTCGAAGCGGTACCCCGCTCCACGTTGGGTCGCGATGACGCCGGGCAGCCCCGCGGCGTCGAGCTTCTTCCTCAACCTCGCCACGAAGACGTCGATGACGTTCGAGTCGCGGTCGCT
The DNA here is from genome assembly GCA_040275325.1 of Myxococcaceae bacterium. GTDB lineage: Bacteria > Myxococcota > Myxococcia > Myxococcales > Myxococcaceae > Xiheimicrobium. The sequence continues at coordinate 1,788 of JBEOKA010000138.1, forward strand.
CTCTTCGTCGTACAGATGTTCCACGAGCCGCGTGCGCGACCAGGTGGTGTTGGGCTGCAGCACGAGTAGCTCCAGCAGCGAGTACTCCGACGACGTCAGCTCGAGCGGCACGCCACGCACCGACACCAGCCGCGCCCCGAGGTCGAGTGACAACACACCCACCGTCACCACGTTCGAGGGCTTGCCAGCCGAGCGCCGCACCAGCGCCCGAACGCGCGCGAGCAGCTCGGCGAAGGCGAACGGCTTCACGAGGTAGTCATCGGCGCCCGCCTCGAGCCCATCGACGCGGTCGTGCACTTCGCCCAGCGCGGTCAGCAGCAGCACCGGCGTCGCGACGTTCTTCTTCCGCAGCGCCTTCAGCACCGACAGCCCGTCACCCGCCGGCATCATGCGGTCGAGCACGATGACGTCGAACGCCACCTCGGTCGCGAGGTGCAGCGCCGAGGCACCATCGCCGACGACGTCGACGGTGAAGCCCTCTTCGCGAAGGCCCTGCGCGATGCTCTTCGCGAGGGCCACCGTGTCTTCAGCGAGGAGCAGGCGCATCGCGGGGAATTCTCACCTCGTGCTCGCCGAATGCACCCTCATTCGCGCGCGTATGACAGGCCGCGCAGTTGGCCGCGCTGGTGATGGCCTTTCGTGCGTAGACCGAGGGCGAGAGTTCATCGTGCTCCCGCACCCACCAATTGGTGGTGGTGATGCGCAGCGTGGGCTTCGCGAGCGGGCCGCCGGCGTTCTTCACCAGCCACGCCTCGAGCGTTTGCTTCGTCGCGGCGTCGACCGTCGCGTTCTGGCCGAAGTGGTCGGTGAGCCCGCCCATCAACGACTTCCACGACGGCGCGGGCAGCAGGTTTGGCGGAAACGCCAGGTGGCAGCTGCCGCACTCCGCTTCGTACGCCCTCCACTCCGGCGTGGTGCGCGCGACTGCAGCAGTTCGTTTTCCACCGCGTGGGCGCTCGTGTTCGTCGTCGTCATCATCGTCGTCAGCGTTCGCGACGACGGCAGAGAGCAGCAGGGCGGCGGTGAACAGCGACGCGAGGTTCCGGTTCATGAGGTGGCTCCGTTCAGAGTGACGAGACGTAGGTGAGGAAGTCGCCGCGCTCGACGGCGGTGCAGGGCCGGCCGAGCACCTGCGTGCAGTTGCGGTCGAACCACTTCATCGCCTTCGCGGCGTCGGTGAAGCGGTCGGGGTTGGCCGAGGGCGCGAGCGGGTCGATGCGTTTGCCGACGGGAGACTTGCCTTCCATGCGCGCGTCGGCGGAGTGACAGGTCGCGCACGAGGTGGCGCCGTTCTTCGTCGGGTGCTTGGTGAAATAGAGCGCCTTGCCGCGCGCGACGTCGAAGCCCTTGAACGACGATGACTCGGCGCGCGCCTGATGCTCGTAGGTCGACAGCAGTGCCGGCGCGGCATCGGCAACTCCGACGGGCAGTACGCGCCACAGGCCGAACACCGCCGCTGCGGCCAGCACGAGCGCCATCAAGAACCCGGCCGACAGCTGCAGCGCCGAGACCTTCGGCTCGATGTGCGCGTCATCGGCCCGCTTGAAGCCCGTCACCATGCCGCCGATGAGGTTCTGCTTCTCGAGCACCGACGACAGCATCACGCCGAGCACGTGCAACACGATGAGCACCGGCAACGCCTCGGCCGCGCCTTCGTGCACTTCCTTCACGAGGTGCAGCGTCGACTTCGACATTGCAAGCGGGCCGCTCCAGTCGGGGCCGAGCGCCATCACGATTCCGGTGCCGGTGACGAAGGCGAGCAGCACCAGCAGCGTCACCACCATCAGCGCGCCGACGGGGTTGTGGCCGAGCGTGTGCTCCGGCTTCCCGCGCACCATGCCGCGCACCGCCGCCAGCACCGCCTTCGGGCCCTTCACGAAGTCACTGAAGCGCGCGTGCGTCGAGCCGACGAAGCCCCAGACGACGCGGAAGAGCACGACGCCCAGCAGGCCGAGCCCGAGCCGCATGTGCAGCGGCAGCGTGTCGTCCTCCTCGGACGTGAGGAAGGCGGCGAGCACCAGCACGCCCATCGAGAGGTGAGAGAGTCGAACGGCGGGGTCCCAGACTTTGACGCGTTTCATCGAAGGTCTCCTCGTGCCGGTGGAAGTGAAGCGGGCACGAACGGAACCCTACGGACCTCGAGATGAACGGAAGATGAACGGACTCGGCGTGACGGTGATCAGGCCTTCTCGTGGGTGGCACTCGCCCAACCCCACGGGATTTCGGTACGCGTGCAGTCGCTCGACGTTGGAAGTAAGCGCGGCGCCGATGTCGCCTTCCATCGACGTAACCGGCTTCGAGCGCGACCTGCGCGCCTTGCGAGAAGAAGCCGTCGCCAGCCTCGGCCCCGACGACCTCGCGCACCTGAAGAAGCTCGAGCGCTGGGGCCGCTGGTGCACCGCCGCCGGCTACGCCACCGCGTGGCTCTTCCCCAACCCGCTCAGCATGGCGCTGCTCTCGACGGGCTCGACGGCGCGGTGGACCATCATCGCGCACCACGTGCTGCACAAAGGGCTCGACCGCGTCGCCGGCGCTCCCGAGCGGCTCACCTCGAAGGGCTTCGCGCGCGGCTGGCGGCGCTTCGTCGACTGGTTCGAGTGGATGCACCCCGACGCCTGGAGCCACGAGCACAACGTGCTCCACCACGCGTACACGAACGAAGTCGCCGACCCCGACCTCGTCGAGCACAACCTCGAGGCGCTGCGACAGTCGAAGCTGCCGGCTGCGGTGAAGTGGGCGCTGCTCGCGCTCTCGGCCTCGACGTGGAAGGTGACGTACTACGCGCCCAACACGATGCAGGTGCTGCAGCGAAAGCGCCGCCGCGCTCCTGGCGATGGCCGCACGCAGCGAGACGACGCGCGCGGGCCCGAGACGATGCTCGAGGCCTTCGACGTGCGCACGAGCGATGGCCGTGAGACGTGGCGCGCGATGCTGCCGTACGCGCTCGGTCGCTTCGTCGCGCTGCCGTCACTCTTCGCGCCGCTCGGGCCGCTCGCGGTGGCGTCGGTCTTCCTCAACTCCGTCGGCGCCGAGTGGCTCTCGAACCTGCACACCTTCGCCGTCATCGTGCCCAACCACGCTGGCGATGACCTGCAGCGCTTCGACGGCCCGCCGAAGAATCGCGCCGAGTGGTTCGTGCGGCAGGTGCGCGGCTCGGTGAACTTCCGCACGGGCGGCGACTTGAATGACTTCCTGCACGGGTTTCTCAATTACCAGATTGAGCACCACCTCTTCCCCGACCTGCCGCCGCGCCAGTACCAACTGCTGCAGCCGAAGGTGAAGGCGCTGTGTGAGAAGTACGGCGTGCCGTACCGCCAGGAGTCGGTGTTTCGCCGCCTGCAGAAGCTCGTGCGCATCTCGACCGGCGCGAGCTCGATGCAGCGACCCATGCCGTCGACCGAGCCTTCATCGTCAGCGGCCTGACTCGCGTGGTATTCGTCTGCGCATGCCTCACGTGCCCGCAGGCGTCGCCGAGCAGGTGTCGCGCCTTCTCGGCGAGGGTCAGGACGTCAGCGACGAGCTCTTCGACCAGCTGCTCACCGAACGGCCGCGGCAGAAGTCGAAGACGTATTGGACTCCGGTCGAGGGCGCGAAGCTGGCGAGCGCGTGGTTGACCGAAGCGAAGGCCGAGCGCGTGCTCGACGTCGGCTCGGGGCCCGGGAAGTTCGCCGTCATTCTCTCGTTGTTGATGAAGCGGCGGGTGTTCGGCATCGAGCGGCGTGACGACCTGGTGTTCTTCTCGCGGCAGCTCGCGCGGAAGCTGAACGCCGATATTCAGATTGCCGAGGGCACGCTCGAGGCCGTGCAGCCCGAGAAGTACGACGCGTTCTATTTCTACAACCCATTCGGCGAGCTGCTCTCGGCCGACGCCGACCGCTACGACACGTCGTTCCCCGGCTCGTTCGACGCGTACCTGCGCAACGCGCGGCTGGTGGAGCGGTGGCTGCGGGGCGCGCCCGTCGGCACGGCGATGGTGACGTACAACGGCCTCGGCGGGCGCATTCCGACGACGTACTCGCTCAAGCGGCAGGCGAAGGTGCGCCAGGACGTGATGCGGCTGTGGGTGAAGGAGCGCGCGCTCGATGACGGTGACGCGGTGCTCGAGGTCGAAGGCGAGCTGGTGACGGCGCGGCACATGCTCGAGCTGGCGAAGACCTCGGGGGCCGACTTCTCCGACTCTCCGCTCGTGGCGGCGCTGTGTGAGCCCGAGTGAGCTCGAGACAACCCCACGCTCGGCCGCTGAGCGCCTACACTTCGTGTTCATGAGCCCTGCGCTGCTCGTCATCGCGCTCTCGACGGTCGCAGGTGCCCCCGAGCCGCCACTCCTGATCAGCACCGCGCTCGCCTCGCCGCTCAGTGAGCCAGGCAGCCCGCCGGTGCTGACGGTGGAGCTCGAGAACGTGTCGAGCGCTCCCGTTTCCTTCATGCGCTTCGAGAGCGCGCGGTGCTTCGTGCACTTCTCGCTGCGGCTCTCGCTCCGAAGCGCCACCGGCACGGAGACACCCAACACCACCTGTCCGATTCGCGCGTGGCCGGGCGTGAAGAGCACGCTCGCACCGAAAGCAAAGGAGCGGCGCACGCTCGCGCTCACCGAACTCTTCCCGAGCGAGGCCTGGGCTGCTGGGCGCTACGAACTCGACGTCGCGTGGGACCCCGCGGAGCTGCGGAACTTCTTCGATGGCGCCTACGCACCGGCCGCGCGTGAGAGCGTTCGAGCGCCCATGGCCTTCACGCTCTTGAAGCCCATCGGCCGGGCCCGCGCGATGAAGGGAACGGAGGTCACGTTCTCTGACGGCGCCCGCTTCACGCTGCTGGGGCGCAGTGGCGCACAGGTCGTCTCCGGCACGTTCTCTCCTGACCGGCAGAACCCGCTCGAGCCGTTCACCGTCAGCGCGACAGACGGCGTGATCACCCTTCGTGGCCGTACCCTCGTGGTCGGCCGCTCCGGCGAAGGGTGGATGGAGCTGATGTACTTCGGAGCGCTCGCGCCAGACTCGCTGCCGGCGAAGCAGGTCGACGCCGTGAACTCACCGCCCTGAGCAATCGCGCCTTCTCTCACCGACGCGCAGCTCGACCCGATGCGAGGATCGCCTGCGACGCGATGGTCGGGGCAGCACACTCCAACGTCAGCTCGATACAGAGAAGGCACGGGAGCGACGCAATGGTCGAGGCAGCCCGCTCCAACGCTCGGCTCGACACGGAGAAGGCGCTGGCGCGCGAAGCTCACGACACGCGCAGAATCGTCAGCACTCGCGCCTTCCCTCCGACGCGCAGCTCGACCTCGTCGCCTTCACCTTTGCCGATGAGCGCGGCGCCGACGGGAGAGAGCGGTGTCACCACCAGCACCCCGCCCTTCAGCTTCGTGCCGCCACCCTCGGGCGCGACGAAGTACGCGAGCGGCTCACCGTCATCGTCTTCGGCCTCGACCAACGCGCCCGGCTTCGCGCGGTCGGCCGGCGTCAGCGGCATCACCGTCACGCTCGCCAGGCCCGCCTTCAGCGTCTCGATGCGCATCGCCTGCCCACGCGCGAGGTAGCTCTGCTCGAGCGCGCGTGTGTCTTTGTCGTTCTCGGGCTTGGCCTCTTCATGCGTGGCGCCCGCAGTCGCATCGGCGTGCGCCCGCTCGAGGCCCGCGAGGGTGGCTTCGAGAATGGCGACGAGCTCGGCCTTCAGCTGGGCTTTGGTGCGCTTCACGGGAGCCGCTCCATAGCACTCACCGTCGCACGGCCACCTGCGGCGGCAGCGGCGCCACCAGCTTCCCCATCGTCACCAGATTCGTCACGTACGCCGCCGCGGCCTCGGGCACGTCGCAGTGGCCCACCTCGCTCCCGCGAGTCCCTGCGAACCGCTCGCCCGGCGCCGCCGAGAAGTCGAAGTCGAAGCACCGCTGCGACGGCCCGCAGCGCAGCGGCAACCCGAGGTACGGGCCCAGCGGCGCGAACGACGAACAGTCACTGCGCGGCGCGAGGGTGTGACGAAACGAGAACGCCTCGTCGACCGCGCGCGCGGCCTTCACGTCAACGAGCGAAGGTTGAAACGCGTCGAGCACCACCAGCCGCAGCGTCAGCGCCGTGTGGTCGATGCGCTGGTCGCTCGAGAGCGCACGGCTCAGGTCGGCGGCCGTGACGCCACCCCACGAGAAGCCCACGAGGCTCAGCGTCGTCGCGCCGTCAGCCGCATCGACTTTGCCGTCTGCATTGACGTCGAGCGAAGCAAGGGTCGCGTCGCTCAGCTTCCTGATGGGCTCGCCCGAGGTGAACGTCGCGAACGACGACCAGCACCTGCCGTCGACACACTCGGGCACCACCGTCGCCACCGGCTGCAACGAATCGCACAGGCGCGTGAAGCCGTCATTGGAGCCGCTGTTCTGGTCGACCGCGCCCGTCATGCACACGACGACCTGGCGCGCGGGCACGCCGACGACGCGAAACGGGTCGACATCGAGCGGCTCATCGACCGACGCGTCGGGCATCGAAGCCGGCGGCGGCGCCTGGCAAGCCATCACCCCGAGCACCACGAGCAGGTGTCTCATGGCGCCGAGTCCCAGAAGCGCTGGCCGGTGCGCAGCGCCTCGACCGCGGTGTTCAACATTCCGAACAGCGGGCTGGGCAGCGCGTCGAGTGCGTACCAGTCCCAGCGCTCCACTTTGTGCGGCTCGAGCACGCGCGGCTCGCCGCTGCGCCACTCGGCCACCAGCGACACGTCGACATAGTGCCTGGGCGCGTACTGCGTGGTGTTGAGCAGGCGGAGGAAACGAATATTCCCCAGCTCGAGGCCAGTCTCTTCGAGCACCTCACGCCGCGCGCAGACCTCGAACGACTCCAGGTGCTCGAGGTGGCCACCCGGCGAGGCGTACTCACCAGCGCCATGCGCGTTGAGCCGCTTGCCGAGCAGCAGCCTGCCGTTCTTCATCACCAGCACGCCGACGCCGACGAGAGGACGGTCGCTCATGAGCCACGCCTTCTACCAGCGCGGGCCAGACACGACACGGCCGCTGGCACCTCGTCAAAGGCGCCAACGGCCGCGTTCATTCGAAACTGATTACTTCGCGGCGGGGCAGGGCTTCAGGATGCGCAGGTGAATGCGCTCGTTGCGCTCACGCACGGCCGCGAGCTTCGCGGGCTCCATGGCCTTCTCGGCCTCGCTGCCGGGCTCGGGCTCTTCCATCGCCGGCTTCTCGCTGCCGTAGCCGTACGTCTTCTTGATCTTCGACGGGCTCACCTTGCCCTCGTTGATGAGGTGGCGCGTCACCGACTGCGCGCGCTTGGCCGAGAGCTCCTTGTTCGCCTTCGCGTCGCCCACCTTCGAGGTGTGGCCTTCGACCTCGACGACGATTTCCTTGCACGAGTTCATCAGCGCGATGAGCGAGTCGAGGTTGGCCTTGGTACCGGCCTTGTCGAGCGCGAGCTCGTCGGAGCCATTCTTGAAATCGAGCGCCTCGAAGTCGGCCTCACCGGCCTTCGTCGCGTCGACCGTGGGAGGCGCCGCAGCAGCAGCCGCCGCAGCAGCGGCCTTCGCCTTCTCGGCCAGGTCAGCGGTGTGCTTCGCGGCGGCGTCGACGAGGTCCTGCGCGCTCTTGAGCTCGGGCTTCACCTTCTCGACCGCGGCGCCGACGTCGGCCTTCACCTTGTCGATGGCCGTCTGCACGCCGGCGACCTTGCCCTTGGTGAGCGCGTCGTTCACCGCGGTGGTGCCGCTGGTGATGACGCCCTGCGCGTCGGTGAGGCCCTTGTCGATGTTCGCGAAGGCGGCGTCGAGCTTGCCCTTGAGCTCGCTGCCTTCTTTGTCCTCGGCGCCCGGCACGAAGCTGGCGGCGCGGGCCTTGAGCTCGGTGGCGACCTTCGAGAGGTCTCCGACCTGCGTCGAGAGCGTGGCGAGCAGCTCGGTCCACGTCTTGGTGATGGGAGCGAGGTCTTCGGTGCAGGAAGCCAGCGCGAGGGCGCTGACGGCGGCGAGCAGCTTCTTCATGGTGTGTTCCTCCGGCGGGTTCGCGCGCCATCTACCAGCGGCGAAGACTGACGCACGCGAATTGGCAGACTCGCGTGAGTCGCAGCTCAGAGGGGGCGTTCGAACACGCGGTACGTCTTGATGCGTTTGCCGCCGGCCGCCTGCACCATGCGAATGAGCAGCTTGTCGTCCTCCGGCATCCACCCCACCTCGGCCGTCGTGTAGCCGAGGCGCACTGCCCCCAGGAACGTCTCGTGCGCCATCAGCGCGTCGATGCCGCGGCGGCGAAAGCCCGACTTGATGCCGAAGAGCAGCACCTTGAGCCGTTGCAGCTTGCGTGCGGCCCACAGCATGCGCGCGAGCCCGAAGGGGAACAGCAGACCGCCGGCCTCTTTCACGGCCGAGTTGGTGTCGGGCACCGTGATGCAGAAGGCGACGGGCTCGTCATTCACCTCGGCGACGAGACACAGCTCGGGCCTGAAGAGGATGAGGGGCTTGAGCTTCTTCACGATGTGCTCGAGCTCGGCTTCACTCATCGGAGAGAGCCCGAACGCGCCCGGCTTCAGCATCGACTCGCTGATGGCCTTGATGCGGCGAAGCTCGCCTTCGGGGTCGCTGGTGTCGACCTGCCGAATCTTCACCTGCCCCGAGGCGCGCACCCGGTTGGCCAGGCGCACCACCTTGTCGGGCATGCCCGAGGGCGCGTTCACCTCGTAGCTGACGAGGTCTTTGTACGCCTCGAAGCCGTTCGCCTCGAAGAGCCCCGCGTAGAAGCGGTGGTTGTACGCGTTCATCATCGAGTGCGGCTGGTCGAAGCCGTCGATGAGCACGCCGACGTCGTGGTGAAAGGCGAGGTTCACCGGGCCGATGACGCGCGTCATGCCCTGCTGGCGCAGCCACTCGCACGCGGGTTGAAACAGCGCCGCCGCCAGCCCCGGGTCGTTCTGTGACTCGAAGAGGCCGACGAAGCCCTCACGCGTGCCGTGAAAACGGTTGAAGCGGCTGTCGACGCAGGCGGCGATGCGGCCGACGACGCGGCCCTGGCGGCGCGCGAGGAAGTAGGTGGCGCGGGCGTTCTCGAAGAAGGGGTTCGCGCGCGGGTCGATGAAGTCGCGGCGCTCGGCGACGATGGGCTGCACGAAGACGGGGTCGTTCGAATAGTGCGTGAGGGGGAAGCGCACGAACTGGTCGCGCTGCGCCTGCGAGGTGCACTCCTCGATGGTGACGTCGGTCGCGGTGGCGGCGAAGCGTGGCACCCGCAGCGCCTTCGAGGGGCGGCCCCGGCGGGTCGGCGGTCTCTTCGGCGGCGCGTCGCTCACGATTGGGGCAATAGCCGAGCGTCGCGTGGACGGAAACCGCTCAGGTCGGGGCCTGTGATGCACCACGGGTTCGCATAGAGTGAACGAGATGACGCTGCTCGTGCGTACAGAAGGGAAACAGTACCAGTCGGGCTACACGCTCGACATGGCGAGGCTGTTGGCGTGCGAGCCCCTCCAGGTCGAGGCTCGGGACCAAACCGCGCGCGACGCTGAGGCCGCGCTTGGGCTTCCTCCGAGTCTGTACTTTTACATTGGCCACGCCTGCCCTGCCTTCGGCAGCGTCGTCTTCGTCTACGACTTCGACCGACTCAACCCAACCGTTGGGTCTGCCAGCGACCACGACACCGGAGGGCTTCACGCAGGCTACGTCCATTTCGAGCCGGCGCTTGGCGATGACGAGCGACGCCAGTGGTCTGCGTCGGCCGAGCACCGTTGGCCCATCACCACGCTCGTTCAGCGGGCCAACGATTTCGTAGACAAGTACTTCGACAGCTTTGCTGCGTATTGCACGGGTGCTCGGGCTGTCACCGACGACAGCGCAGGCAGACTGCTTCACCCCGAGAACGAACGACGCGCGTGGTCGATTGAAGTCCGCCTCGAAGCTGATCAGCCACTGCTCGATGGCCTTTCGCTGATCGGCTTGTCGCCCGCCGCGTTCGAGTCTCTCCGAGAGGCTGTCATCGACGACCCGACTACCTACGCAGACTGGGATGCCCTCCTTCAGCGGAAGGTCGTGCGCGAATTCGACTCGCAGAGCATTCACTCCGAGATCGAATCGTTGATCAGTACCGGAGCGATCCCATGACGACCATCATCGTTGGCTTCGAGGGTTCTCTGGTTGCTCGGGCGGCTGGAGTTCTCCCAGTCGTCGCTCGAACGGGGGAGCGGTTCGAGCTCATCAGATGCAAGCCCGAGGTTGAACGAGTTCGTTTCGACCAGCGTGAGTTCGACCGACTCAAAGAGCGCGGCCTCATCCATCAATTGCAGCATCAGGTCGAGACGGAGAGCGAGTCGCCAGTTCTGCTCTTTCTTCCTGATCGCCTCATGTTCGCCAGGCGGTTTCTGCCGTGGGATCTCTGGTTCCAGGAGTACCTACATGGACCTGGCATCAACCACGCCTTCCACGAGCACGGCGTGAGCGGCTTCGTTCTGTCGATGACGAAAGCGCACGACCTGCTCCGACTTCTCCTGGAAGAGGTCCTGGGCTTCTTGAGACTCGACCTTCAACGATGGCGAAGACCAGAGGACAGTGAGGCCAGACTCTTCCTTCGAAGCGCTTCGGCCACACTGAGGGACTCAAATCTGCGCGAGCGTGTGTTCGGACTTCTCTTTGCGCAGAGCGCAGATGACGAAGCGCGGTGGAACGCGCTCGTTCGTGACGCCCGCCGAGAGTTCGGAGAAGGAGCGCTGGAACGGATCAAGGCCGATGCGGCTGCACTCAGGCCGCCCCCGCGTCTTTCGGCAACGGCTGGCTGAACCACCGGCGCCCATGGCCGAGGCCGCTCCCGACTTCAAGCGCAGGCACCTCGGCCGCTACGAGCTGGTGCACCGGCTCGACATCGGCGGCATGGCCGAGATCTTCCTCGCACTCGAGCACGGCCCGCACGGCTTCGAGCGCCTCGTGGTGCTCAAGCGCGCCCTGCCCCACCTCGCCTCGCAGCCGGCCTTCCGCGAGATGTTCCTGCAGGAGGCCCGCTGGGTAGCGCGGCTGACACACCCGAACATCGTGCAGATTCACGAACTCGGTGACGCCGAGGGCAGCCCCTTCATCGTCATGGAGCACGTGCTGGGCGTCAGCCTGCGCGACCTGCTGCGCGCCGCCATACAGCAGGAGCGCCCGTTTCCGCTCGGCGTCGTCGTGGGGTTGATGACGCAGGCCTGCGCCGGGGCACACGCAGCGCACGAGCTGAACGACCCGTCTGGCGCGCCGTTGGGCCTCGTGCACCGCGACATCTCTCCGCACAACGTCATGGTGTCGGCGGGCGGGCACGTGAAGCTGCTCGACTTCGGCATCGCGAAGGCCACGCAGCTGGGCATCGACACCACGCGCGAGGGCAGCTTGAAGGGAAAACTGCACTACATGTCGCCCGAGCAGGTGCAGCAGCAAAAGCTCGACCGGCGCAGCGACGTCTTCGCGCTCGGCATCGTCGCGTGGGAGCTGCTCACCTCACGCCGCCTCTTCAAGCGCGACACCGACCTCGAGACGATGCAGGCCATCATCACCGCCGACACGTGGAGCCCGGCCCAGTTCCGCGCCGACGTGCCCGCGCCCCTCGCGCAGGTGGTGATGCGCGCGCTCTCGCTCGACCGGGAGCAGCGTCAGCCGACCGCCGATGCGCTTCGTCGGGAGCTCGAGGCGGCCGCCGAGGCCGCGGGGCTCAAGTACGGCGTCGACGTGCTGGCCGCCTTCGTCGACGAGGTGCAGGGCGACGTGCTGCGCGCCAACGAGTCCGAGGTGAAGGCCGCGGTGCAGCGCGCGAAGGTCGAGGGCTTCAAGGACGACGACAAGACGACGTGGGACGAGCCGGGTCACGGCAAGGCGCCGAACACCGGAGAGACGCTGCCGCGGGCCTCGTTGAGCGCGCTGGCCTCGAAGCGCACGGGGCTGTCGGTGAAAGAGCTCGCGCTGGCGGTCTCGCTCGCGCTGGTGGCGACGATGCTGGGCGGAGCGCTCGCCTTTCGTGTGTTGCGGCCGCCGCCGAGCGGGCCTGCGTTGCTGGTGGGCTGGCCGCCGACGGTCGACGCGGTGGTGCTGGCGTCTGACCTCGAGCCGCTGCGCCGTCAACTCGAGCGCCACACCGGCCGGCCGATGCAGTTCGTCTACACGTCGAGCTACCACGAGCTGTCGACGCAGCTGCTCGACGGCGGCGTGCAGTTCGCGTCGCTGCCGCCGGTGCTGCTGGTGCGCACGGAGCGCCTCGATGGGCGCGTGAAGCCGGTGGCGCTGAAGCTGATTGGCGGCGCCTCGGGCATCGACGGCGTGCTGCTCGCGGGCGAGGGCACCGACATCTCGAGCATCGCCGACCTCAAGGGCAAGACGTTCTGCGTGCCCGATGACGACTCGACGACGGGGCTCCTCTTTCCCCGCATGGCGGCGCGCAAGGCGGGGCTCGACTGGGAGAAGGACGTCACCGTCGTGAAGAGTGGCAATCATCTGCAGGTGCTGCGCGACCTCGCGAACAAGCGCTGTCAGGCGGGCGGCACGTACTCGGGCGCCTTCGTCAACGCCGTCACGCAGGGCATCGACGTGTCGCAGCTTCGCCAAATCGCCATCACCGGGCGGTCGCCGCAAGACAGCATCGTCGCGGGGCCGACGGTGCCAGCGGCCGACGTGGCGGCGATGAAGGCCGCGCTGTTCGCGTTCCAGCCAGGTGCTGATGAGGGAGGCGCCATCGAGCGGGTGAGCACCTTCGTCGAGCCGAGCCCCGGTGACTATGCAGCGCTGCGTGAGGTCATCGCGCTCGAAGACGCCGAGTCGTCGAGGCCGAAGCAGCCGTGAGGTGCAATCACCCGACGAGGGTGCGCCACGCCTCGAAGACGCGGGTGAGGTCTTCAGCGCTGCACTGCGAGTCCTTCAAGCTGAGCTCGACGCAGAGCACGTCATTCACCACCGACACCTCGAGACCTGCAGGCGCGGCCCCGGGTTTCCAGCCTGCGGGCACCACGCTCTCGGCGGTGACGTACCTGCGAGACGAGCGCGTCGTGCGGGTACGCCGCGTCACGCCCGCGCCGTTCGCCATGAAGCTCGTTCGTCGCGAGACTGACGCGCTGGCGTCGACGCTGAGCTGAACCACCGCGCCGTGCTCGAGCGTCACCTCGAGGAAGAGCTCGTTGTCTTCGAACGGGCCCTCGCCGCGCATGACGCCGTCGAAGAGCGAGAGTTTGAGCGAACGAACGCCCTTCAGCGTGCGGAGGAAGTCGGGCACCTCGCGAACGAAGGGCCAGTCACCGAGCAGCGCGCGCCACAGCCCGGGCAGGCCGACGAGGAGCGCTGGCGCAAGCGCCACCGACAGCAACAGCGCTTCCTTCAGGTCTGCGCGACCAGCGCCCAGGAAGGAGAAGAGCTCGTCGCGCGCCGACGGGTGCGCCTTCAGCCAGGTGAGCGCTCCGAAGCCCAGGCCGACGCCGATGACGACCCGCGCGAACCCAATGAGGCGACGACGCTGACTGGCCGCTGCGAACGCGTCGACGACGGCCCGGGCCTGCTCGAAGGGCGTGGTGTCGAAGCGCAGCTCGCGGGAATGACGTGGAGGAAGAGACGAGAAGTCGCGCATGGGCTGCCGACCCATTCATGCCCGGCGAGCCCTCGATGCACCACCGGCGCGCCACGGAAAAGACCTGAGCGGCGCTTTCAGTACCTGTGCGTGCAGCACCTTCCCCTCTCGAGGACGCATGACACTCATCCCCAGGTTCACTCCCCTTCCCGGCCTTGGCCTGCTCGGCCTGCTGGTCTCCCTCGCTGGCTGTGGCGTTCCAGAAGAGGCCGCTGGCGCAGCGCCCGAGCCCACCCAGACCCAACAAGCCCTCGATGGCCGAATTCGGTACCAGTCGAGCTGCAAACCCTTCAACGCCTCACTGCTCGAGCGGTCGATGCAGTACGCGCGGGTCATCGCCAGCACCCCCGCCTTCGAGCAGTGCGTGCGCAACACGATGGCGCAGCGATACATGAATTGCGCAGACCCGAACAAAGGGCTGCCATTGGCGACACAAATCGACCGGGCCATGGTGGCGCTCGAGACCTCGAACAACGCCATCACCTTCGCGTGTGACGACGCGGCTGGTGATGCCTCGGCGAGCTACCAGGGCTACGGCACCACCACCGAGCACGGCGTGAACGCCCACTCGGCGCACAACAAAGAGCTGTACGACTGGAACACCTACGGCGCCAACGCGGGCACCGCCGATGACTACCAGCCGTGGAACTGGCGCGCCTCGACGATGCTTCACGAGTTCGCGCACACGCACGACTACAAGCACATGGACTGGAACTGCAGCACCAACTGCGGTGACCCCTCGTGCGCGTGGACGTCGACCTGCGGCGGCCCCGGCACGCCACCGCCGAGCGTGACGTCGATTGGCACGGCCGGCCTCGCGCAGCAGGAGTTCTGCGCCTGGGACAACCTGCGCGACGACCGCGCGTACTACAGCCGTGGAGACCCCTCGCTCGCGTACATCATCACCGACTGCGCCCACAACATGGTCGTCCAGTCGCACGAGGCGTGTGGCAAGGCTTCGGCGGCGGGCGCGTGCACCGACTGGTCGGCGCTTCGGCTGCTGGCGTCGTGGTCGGGCAACGCAACCCAGGAGCAATCGAACACCGCCATGTGTGGCTGTTACGACGACCCGCGCAAAATCGTCTCGCTCCGCACCAACCTCGGCCAGGCCGTCACCGCGCTCAACGGCGGCGGCAGCGACATGCGCACCAACTGGGGCACCACCACCGGCGCATGGCAATGGCTGTATTTGATTGACCTGGGCGGAGGGTCGCTGACCAGCGCCGACGGCGTGCAACTCAAGACGCACACGGGCCATTGGTTGCAAAGCAATTACTCGGCCTCGGCGATGCTTCCGTACAACCACACCATCTACAACGTGCTGGGTGGACCCATCATCAACGGCAGCACGGTCAAGTTTGGCAATGTGTGGTTCAACCCATCGACCTGGCTCAACGAGTGGCGCTACGCATCGGCAGGTCCCTCGACACTGACGTACTCTTCAGGCAGCGGCGCGGCGAACAACGAGTTCATTCTCGAGCGCCCACGGCGCGACACGCTGGTTCACCTCGCGACCAACACCGGCTCGTTCGTGCGGGTGAACGCCTCGACGGGCACCATGAACGGGTGGACCAACCGCACCGCCCCCGAGCTGCAGAGCGGCACGGCGCTGCAGCAGGCCGAAGCCGCGTTCTGGCTCGTCGACCACAACGGCGGAACCCTGGTCACCGGCGACCAGGTGAGCTTCGAGACCTTCGTCAACGACTCCTTCTCCTACCTCTCGGTGCTCGGCGTTGGCACGGGTCAGCTGCGAACGGTCAGTGGCATCGCGGCGACGTCGCGCTTCACCGTGACGAAGGTCTCGCTCGGCGATGCGACGATTCGGCACGGAGACACCATCACCCTGCGCTCGTCGACCGGCAATCTGCTCACGACGAGCGGAAGCCAGCTGACGAACTCGGGCACGACGGTGACGGCCGCGCAGCGCTTCGTGCTGCGCCACGTCTCTCAGCACGACCGCAGCCGCCCCACCTGGTGACGAACCTGGAGCGGTCGCCGCGCCGAAGCGACACGCGTCGACCGCTCCGCTGTTCGGTACACGACGTTCGAGCGGCTCGAGTCAGAACTGCCCTGAGCCGGCGACGACGAGACCTCCACCCGGCAGCGGCGCCAACCCCAGCTGTTGCAGGAAGTCGCCGTTCGACGGCTGGCGGTCGTACCGGCCGAGGTCGGGCGTGGTGAGCAACGAGACGACGCCACCAGCCAGCAGCAGCCCTGAGATGACGAAGCCCGCGACGCCCACCGCGTACAACGAACCCGTCTGACGGAGCCGGTTCTGCGCGTCGGTGATGGCTCCGAAGCAGCCCTCAGAGCGCTGGAAGCAGCCGCTCTTGCTCTCGACCTGAGCGTTGAGCGACGCGAAGTCCGCCCTCGCCGAGGCTTCTTGCGGCACCAGATAGCCGAAGGTGTACGCAGCGCTCCCCGCCACTCCCGCGGCGCCGACGCCCACGCCAATCCACCCCAGCACCCGATGCCAACCGACTGACGACGAGAGCTCGCCCCGCAGCTCGGGCGTGGGCTCGAAGACGAGCTCGAGGCGCTCCGACGCGTTGGGCGCGAGCGTCAGCGCCCGCTTCACCGGGTAGAAGCCTCCGCGCTCGAAGGTGAGCAGGTGCGGCCCCGGAGGCAGCCTCAACGCGCTGCGCTCGGTGAGCAGCCCGAGCCGTTGCCCATCGGCCGTCGTCGTCACCTGGTCCTCCGACGCCTTCACGGTGACCTCGGCGAACGACGAGCCAGTGTCATCGACGACAGGAGCGAGCTCGACCTCGACCTCGCCACCCTCGCGAAGCACGACGGTCTTCTCGGCGCTGCGGTAGCCCTCACGTCGCGCCGACACCGTGCGTGAGCCGGGCAGCACCATCACCTTCACCACGTCGGGCGTCGTGCCCACCCGCTGCCCATCGACGAAGAGCTCGGCGCCAGGCAACGCGCACCGCACCCGAATCGCGCCGGGGTTCAGGTTCGTCGGCGTCAGCTCGAGCTCGACGTCGACCGTGCCACCCGCCGGCACCGTCACCTGCCGGTAGAGCGGCTCGAACTTCGGAGCCCTCGCGGCGAGCACCAGGCTGCCCGCCATCGCCAGCACGGGCTTGGCGAGCGGAGAGAGCCCCAGGGACTTGCCATCGAGCAGCAACTCGACGCCGGGCACGGGCGCGATGAGACGCACCTCACCCAGCTTCGCGCGCTGCTCCGCGCGAATGACGCGCACCCGCTCGAGGCGCTTCTCGTCGAGGGTCGTCTTCATGCCCAGCAGCTGGTCGGCAACGGTGACGGCCGCCTCGGCGTGACCCAGCTCGGCGTGAAGGATGACGAGGTTGAGCAACACGGCGGGCCGCTCCACGAGCGCGCGCACCCGCTCGAACTCGTCGAGGGCCTGCTCCTTATTTCCCTGGGCGTACAGGCGCGCGGCGAGCTCGAAGCGGCGCTTGGCTTCGGCCTCTCTCGACTCGGGCTGCGCGAGCGCCGTCACGGCACAGCCGAACAGCACCACCAGCGTCAAACGCGTCATCGTCATTCCGCGCATCAGGTGCCCTCGTCGAAGTCGTTGCTGAGCCCGGTGCCGCCGGCGTCTCGCCGCTGTACCGGCTTTGGCTTCGGTGGCCGCTTCACGCCAGCATCGACCGGCGCATCGACGACCGTGACGCCTGCATCAATGACGACACCAGCATCGATGAGCGGGAGCGGCAGCACGGGCTCGACCTTCGCGATGACGGGCCCCGCGTCGATGGCGACGGCGCCGGGACGCGTCGGACCGAAGGAACGAACGACGAGCCCGCCGACGATGATGGCGCCGACCACCACCACGACTGGCAGCAGCCGCGAGGGAGGCGGAGGAGTCGGCGACTCCACAGGCTTCTGCAGCACGATGGGCGTCGGGCCCAGCGCCTCGGGCGGAAGTGGCTGCGCGACGACGGGCGTTGGCGGCAAAGGCTCCTGCCCTGGCGCTCTGGGAATCGTCGAATCGAGCGCCGGGTCTGAGGCCGCGACCGACTGTGATGGCAGGCCCGGCGTCGCGCGCTCCCGAATGATGGGCTCGGCGGAGACCTGCGCGTTCACGGGCTCGACCTCGACGAACTGACAGAACGGGCGCAGCAACAGCGCGAAGGCCGCGGCCGTCGCGGGCCGGGCGGTGGGCGAGACGCGCAGGGCCTGGTGCACTACGTCGGCGAGCTCGGTGGGCACTCCTGCGCGGCGCGAGAGGAGCGATGGCGCGTTGCCCCCCAGCACCAGCGCGGCCAGCTCGGCGAAGTTCTCGGCGTAGAAGGGCATGCCACCCGTCAGCGCCTC
>JBEOKA010000139.1:0-8756 GCA_040275325.1 Myxococcaceae bacterium
CCAGAATCGACGGCATCTTCGCGCCGAGGAGCACGACGAAGAGCGCCTCCTTCGTGCCGAGATCCCTGATGCCCTTGTAGTCAGCCGACAGCCCACGAATGAGCGACTTCTGCACGCGCTCGGCGAGCCGCTGCGACTCACCCGTGTTCGCCTTCGTCGCGAGGTCCGCGAGGATGTACTGGAGGTCGTTGATGCCGCGCTCGGTCGTCGCGTTCTCGCGCGCAGCGAGTCGAACCGAGTACCGGTTGCTCGAGGTGTTGAGCGTGTACGTCTCGATGCCGCGCAGCGTCTTCGACGGCGCCGCGTTGCAGTGAATCGAGATGAAGAGGTCGCCGTGCTCGCGGTTGGCGATGCGGGTGCGCTCGTCGAGGGCGATGAAGGTGTCATCGTCGCGGGTGAGCACCACCTCGAGGCCCTGGGCTTCGAGCTTCTCTTTCAGCTTGAGCACCACCGCGAGCGAGACGTCCTTCTCGCGCACGCCGGTCGGGCCGATCGCGCCCGTGTCGTGGCCGCCGTGGCCGGCGTCGATGATCACCCGCTTCACCTTGAGGCCCAGCTGCTGCGCGAGCGACACCTCGTCGGCCTGCTGGTGCCTCGCGAGCGCAGCAAACCGGGTGCGCGCGGCCGGGTCGGGCTTGCGCGCGCCGACACGAACGTCTCGCAGCTTCTCCTGCAGTGACGCGATGGGAGACGCCTCTGACGGCTCGACGGCGGCCTCATCATCGGGCGTCTCGACTGCAGCGGGCTCGGGCCGCATGGTCACGGGAGATCGGCGAGCCTGCGCGACCGGTGCCTCCTCTTCGTGCTCGGGGTTCGCGGGCAGCGTCGGAGGCTCTTCACGCAGCTTGCGCAGCGCCTCTGCCAGCGCCGACACCTTCTTCTCGGCAGGGGCCTCTTCGGTGGCTTCTTCGACGACCTGCGCCTTGGCCTTCTCGTGCTTCGTCACCTTCGCGACGGCCGGCGCCTTCTTCGCGGGCTCCTTCTTCGGGGCCACGGGCGCGGGAAGCGAGGCGAGCAGCTTCTGCATCTCCTTCTTCTTGTCGTTGGCCGAGTCGACCGACTGCTCGAGCACCTTGCGGGCGGCGCGCGGGTCGTCGCGACGATCGGCGAGCAACTGTGCGAGGCCCAGGGCCGCGTCGTCGGTGAGCCGGTGCTTCGCCCAGCCGTCGATCAGCTTGCGCCACGAGCGCTCGGCCGAGCCGAGGTCGTCGGTGTTCTGCGAGAGCCGCGAGAGATCGGAGTAGAGCTGGCCCGACATGAACAGCGCCTCGGGCGCGCGCTCGCTCTTCGGGTACTTCGTCGCGATGGTGTCGAAGCGCTTCGCCACGTTCAGCCAGTGGTGGCGCAGCGAGCGACGCTTCTCGTCCTTCTTCAGCTTCGCGTACTCGGTCTTCGCCGCCTCGTACGCCTCGTCGGCCGCGCTCGTCTTCGCCGCGCCCATCGCAGGGAGCGTCGACAGGAAGCAGATGATCAGCGTCGAACGGATCAGGATCATGGGTCGCTACAGGCCTGATGATGTGAACACGCCGCACACACGCCGGCAAAAAAACGGCTCGCGCGCTCACGCTGATCGTTGCTGATCAACACGATGCAGCTCGCGCTACAGTCACGTTCCCGAGATGGCGCCGCCCAAAGATCAGAAGCAGGGTCAGGCTGGAGCCTCGTCGAGGCAGCTCGAGGCCGTTCCCGAGCGTCGCTCGACCGGCCAGATCCCCGTGCAGGGTGGCGCGAGCAAACAGTCACTGCCGCAGGTCGCGGGGAAGTCGACGAACGGCTTGCCGCAAGTGCCAGCGCGCTCCTCCACCGGCCAGATTCCGGTGCAGGGCGGCACCAGCAAGCCGTCGCTCCCTCAGGTCGCGGGCAAATCGCAGAACGGCCTGCCGCAGGTCGGAGCGAAGCCGACGCGCACGACGACCGGCCAGATTCCCATTCAGAGCGACCCCGCGACGAGCGGCCCGCACCCGATGCCAGGCGTGAACGCCGTCTCGCTCGACCCGTCGCAGGTCAACAAGGCGCGGCTCACCGAAGTGCAGAAGATTCAGAACAACGACGCCTTCGCCTCGTGGGGCGCCCAGCGAAAGCGCGCCAACTTCATCGCCACGCCGACCGACCCCGGCTCGATGAAGGCCGTTCAGGAAGAGGAGTGGATCGACCCCGACTACAACCCCGATGGCTCGGCGCCGCTCCCCGAGTGCCTCGGCCGAGAGACGTGGCGAGCGCTCAAGGCGCCCTTCACCAGCAAAGAGGGCAAACGCTCGAAGGAGCTCTACGAGCAGGTGTTCAAGCAGTTCGCCATCGGTTTCAACGATCGCTACGACGAAGACGCGCCGGGCAAGCCGCGCGGTCACATCTACGTCTGGGACGTCAGCCGGGCGATGAACTGCGAGATCCCCCACTTCGCTGGAGCCCGTGAGCTGTCGCTCGCCCAGACCGTCGACTGGCTGAAGCACGAAGGGCCGATGCGCGGCTGGCTGAAGGTTCCCGAGCTCGATGCGCCAGGGCTCGCGAACAAGGGCCTCATGGTCGTGGTGATTCCCCGCGAGGTGAAGCTGCGGCAGATCGCCATCGTCACCCCGCAAGATCCCAAGGGCGGGCTGCTGCTCACCGGAGCGGGGCTGGTGATCGGGGCAGATGTTCCGCTGCGCGACATGCTCGGCACCGCCGTCGTCGACTGCTACTACCACCCGTGAATCAGAGGCGAAGTCTGGCTGACTTCACTCAAACGAGGCTGGTTCCGCGCTGTCGAGAGCCGTGAGAGAGTCGAGCGCATGGCAGATGAAGTGTCGTTCGCTCCGTTGACGAAGGAGACCGCAGCGCAGGTTTCATCGACCCTGCAGCAGCTGCTGTCCGACGTGAGCGCCCTGGTGGCCCTGGCCGAGCAGAACGAGTCGGCCGAGGCCGCTGCGCTGGTGAAGAACGCCGTGGCCGAAGTCATGGTCGTCGCCCTCAATCAGCTCGGCAGGCCGCTCATGGGCACGTGGGACAGCGTGCTGCCCGATCGCCTCAAGTCGCACCTCGCGACCGCCATCGAGACACCCGCGCTCGGCTCCGACGAAGAGATCAGCACCGACGAGCACGAAGCGATGTCGTGAACCTCACCAGGCGCATGCGTCGACCAGCGCTCGCGCGAGCGCCTCCACTCCACGTTGATCGTCGGCGTCGAAGCGGTGCTTGTTCGGGCTGTCGAGATCGATGACGCCCAGCACCCGCCCCTCTTTCAGCAACGGCACCACCAGCTCGCTGTTCGACGCCGAGTCACACGCGATGTGTCCGGGAAACGCGTGCACGTCGGGCACCAGCACCGACTCCCGCTTCGCCACCGACGTGCCGCACACGCCCTTCCCCACCGCGATGCGCACGCACGCCGGCTTGCCTTGAAATGGCCCAAGCACCAGCTCATCGCCCTTGAGGAAGTAGACGCCCGACCAGTTCAGATCGGGCAGGTGGTAGCCCAGCAGCGCCGACAGGTTCGCCGAGTTGGCGATCACGTCGCGCTCGCCCTCGAAGAGCCCCTTCGCCTGCCGCTCGAGCTCTGCGTAGACCTCGGCCTTCGTTCCTTCGGCCCGCCCATCGTGGAATGCGGTCATCTCGTTGCCTTTCGAAAACAACTGTGCCACGAGCCGCGTCGTTTGAAGCACATGACGCCTTGCCTCACGGGCAGGGTTGCGAAGGAGGTGACAGGCTCAGATGACGACGATTCGTGTCAAGGACGGCGAGTCCATCGAGGGCGCGCTCAAGCGCTTCAAGAAGGCGACGGAGAAGGCAGGCATTCTCTCCGAGATCCGCAAGCGCGAGCACTACGAGAAGCCATCGGTGAAGAAGAAGAAGAAGATGATGGCTGCCAAGAAGCGCGCGGTGAAGAAGTTCCGCAAGGGGTCCTGAAACCCCTCCCTCAATGACAACGCTGGCCGGCACGACGTCGGCTGACCTGTCAGGAAGTTCCCGGAGGTTGGCGACCACTGTTGCCAACCTCCGTTTCTTTGAAGCACCACCTCGTACCGAAGGAGACATCATGGCCACGCTGAAGGAGCGTCTCGACTCTGAGATCAAGGACGCGATGCGCGCGAAGGACGAGCTCAAGCTCGGCGTGCTGCGAATGCTCAAGAGCGCCATCAAGTACAAGGAAGTCGAAGGCGAGAAGCACCTGCTCGACGACGCCGGCGTGATCGGCGTGATCACCACCCTCGTGAAGCAGCGCCGCGATTCGGCCGCCGAGTTCAAGGCCGCCAACCGCCCCGAGCTCGCCGAGAAGGAAGAGAAAGAGATCGTCGTGCTGCAGACCTACCTGCCCTCGCAGCTCGACGCCGGGCAGCTGACTGACGCCGTGAAGGGCTGCATCCTCGAGGCGGGCGCCAAGACCATCAAGGATCTCGGCGCGGTCATGAAGCTCGCCTCGGCAAAGCTCAAGGGCCAGGCCGAGGGCAAGGCGATCAGTGAAGAGGTGAAGGCGCAGCTCTCACGGCTGGCCTGACGCCTGCTCCAACGGGCCGGTGCGCGGTGCATCGGCTCGGGTCGTTCGTGGTTATTCCTGAGCGAGGAGCGCTGCCCAGTTGCTGATCCCCGAGCACAAGATCGACGAGATCCGCGAGCGCGTCGACATGATCGCGCTGGTGCAGCGGCATGGCGTCGAGCTCAAGAAATCGGGGCGCAGCTACAAGGGGCTCTGCCCGTTCCACCAGGAGAAGTCGCCCAGCTTCTACGTCTGGGCCGACACCCGCCGCTTCAAGTGCTTCGGCTGTCAGGCCGGCGGTGACGCGATCAGCTTCGTGCAGCGCCTGCTCGGCAAGCCGTTCGTCGACACGGTGCGAGACCTCGCCAAAGAGCTCGGCATCGATCTCGAGGCGGCCGTCGACCCCGGCATGCGCGAGAAGCAGCAGATCAAAGACGCCACCGACTTCGCCGCGCAGCACTTCCAACAGCGCCTGTGGGACCCCGCCATCGGCCACCACGCACGAGAGTACCTGCGCAGCCGAGGGCTCACCGACGATCTGATGCGGGCCTTCGGCCTCGGCTGGGCCCCTGTCGCCTGGACTGATCTGGCTGATCGGCTTCGGGAGCAGGGCCTGCTCGCGTTCGGAGAGAAGGCCGGCCTCGTCTCGCCCCGCAGCAAGGGCGACGGCTTCTACGACATGTTCCGTGGGCGCGTGATGATCCCCATTCGCTCGCCCGAGGGTCGCACCATCGCCTTCGGCGGCCGCCTGCTCGAGGGCGACGAGGGCCCGAAGTACCTGAACTCGAAGGAGTCGCGGCTCTACAACAAGTCAGAGGTGCTCTACGCGACCGACCAGGCGCGCGACGAGATTCGCAAGAAGAAGTCGGCGGTGCTCTGTGAGGGTTACTTCGACGCGATCGGGCTGCATCAGGCGGGCGTGAAGCACGCGGTCGCGCTGTGCTCGACGGCGCTGACCCCGGGTCACATGGCCCTCTTGTCGCGCCTCGAGGCCAAAGAGCTCGTGCTGCTGCTCGATGGTGACGACGCCGGGCGCAAGGCCGTGGAACGACTTGCAGGGCCGATCCTCGCGGCTGGGCAGTCGTCACGCGTGGCGGTGCTCCCCGAGGGGGAAGACCCAGACACCTTCGCCAAGAAGCAGGGAGCCGACGCAGTGCAGCAGCTCGTCTTGAAAGCCAGGCCGCTCACCGAGCACCTGTTCTTCACCATGCTCCCCGGTGCCCACGGCTCGTCGTTCGAAGAGAAGATGAGCGCGCTCGATCGGTTGAAGGCCGTGACGTCGGTGCTGCCAGTGGGCCTCGTGCGCAGCGCCTTCTTCGGCGCCATGTCGAAGCACTTCGGCATTCCGGCGAGCGAGCTCGAGGCGGCGCTCAAGAGCAAGAATCCCCAGCAAGTGCGGGCAGCTCCGAAGCCTGGCAGCAACGAGCCCCGGCCTGATCCGATGGAGACGCTGTACGCGGCCTGTGTGCTCCGCGACAAACGGCTGATCGGCAAAGACGACTACCGCTGCTTCGACGAGCTCAAACACCTGGGTCTGAGAACACTCGTGCTGTCGATTCAGGGCGGCACCAGCCCCGAAGAGGCGCAATACGAGGCCTCTGACGTCGTGAAACAGGCGCTCGCCACCGCGCGAGATCAGCTGCCGCACGATGAGAACCAGCTGGAACCGGCGTTTCACTCGGTGTGTCGCAGGGTCAAGCTGCGGGCCATCGAAGAGCACCTGGCCCGAATCGCCAAAGAGACGGCTCAAACCCCTGGGGCGTCTGAGCTGACTGACGACGCCAGGCTGCTGCTCGAGCAACGGGGCCAGTTGCTGGAGCTCAAACGAAAGCTGATGTCACAAAAGTGAGGGCCCACCAGTTGAAGTGAGTACAGAAGATTCTCGCGCAGGAATTTGAATTGTGTTCGGCCTTTGGGGTAAGGGCCGAGCCTTTGAGCCGTTCTCCTAAAGCCCCGTAGGTGCTCACGACCATGCCGAACAAGAACGCCCGCGCCTCTGACAAGAAGAAGAAGGACGAGAAGGACCCGAAGAAGAAGGCGAAGGTGGCGATCAAGACGGAGCCCGAGAAGCCCGAGGGTAGACGTCTGGTCATCAAGCCCAAGCCGGTTGGCGCCACCGCCACGGGTCCTCAGCAAGACGCCACTGCGCTCGCCCGCGCGAAGCTCCTCAAGGCGAAGGGCCACAAGGGCGCGCAAGAGGTCGAGGGTGATGAGGTCGAGGAGCAGGCCGAAGAGGCCATGCTCGACGCCGAGGTCGACCCCGACGCGCAGAAGGAAGAGGTCGAAGAAGAGCCGGTGACCGAGCGCAAAGAGGTCAAGGACCTGCTCGAGGCCGGCAAGCAGAAGGGCTTCCTCACGTACGACGAAGTCAACGACGCCCTGCCCGCCGACGTCGTCTCGTCCGATCAGATCGACGACGTGATGTCGATGTTCGGCGACAACGAGATCGAGGTCGTCGACGCGCAGAAGTCCGTCGACAACACCGAGGTCAAGCCCACTGTCGCGGCCGAAGAAGAGCAGGAGAAGAAGAAGGAAGAAGAGGCCGAAGAGGAAGAGGAAGAGGCCCCCAAGATCGCCGACGAGCCTGGCGCGAAGTCGAACGACCCCGTTCGCCTCTACCTGCGCAAGATGGGCTCGGTCTCGCTGCTCACCCGCGAAGGTGAAGTCGAGATCGCCAAGCGCATCGAAGACGGCGAGAAGGAAGTCATGCGCGCGCTGCTCGACTGCAAGGTCGCGGTGCTCGAGGTGATGGAGATCGGCCCCCGCCTCAAGGCCGGCAAGCTGCGCATTCGTGAAGTCCTCAAGGACGCGCCTGAAGAGCCGGCGCGCGAGGAAGAGGAAGAGTCGTTCGAGGAGCCCGAGGCCGCGGAAGGGGCCGAAGGCGCTGAGGTGCCCGGCGTGCCCGGCGCTCCGAAAGAGATTCAGCTCAACGCTGCCGAGCTGAACCGCATCGAGACGATCAACAAGCAGATCGACAAGTTCAAGAAGATCTACAAGGACCTCGAGGACGTCGAAGAAGATCTCGGCGGCCGCAAGAAGCTCTCTGAGGTCAAGCGCAAGGAGTTCAAGCAGGAGGCCATCGAGCTTCGCGAGAAGCTGATGGAGGCGCTCGAAGAGATGCGCCTGTCGAAGAAGATGATCGACCGTGTCGTCAAGCACGTGTCGGACATGATCGACCTCGTCAACCGCTCGGACGAAGAGCTGCGCGACATCGAGCGTCAGTACGGCGTGCCGCTCAACGAGCTGAAGGTGTGGCTCAAGGAGTCGACCGGCAACCCGCAGGCCCTCAAGCGCCTCGCCCGCCGCCTCAACAGCACCGATGAGCTCGTCGAGGCCCTCGATCGCGACGTGCGCACCGCGCTCCGCCGCATCAAGAAGGTCGAAGAAGACGCGGGCATGGAGATCGAGACGCTCCAGAAGAAGCACGACGCCATTCGGCTGGGTGAGCGCCGCGCCGAACGCGCCAAGAGCGAGCTCGTCGAAGCCAACCTGCGCCTCGTCGTATCGATCGCGAAGAAGTACACGAACCGCGGCCTGCAGTTCCTGGACCTCATCCAGGAGGGCAACATCGGCCTCATGAAGGCCGTCGACAAGTTCGAGTACAAGCGCGGCTACAAGTTCTCGACCTACGCCACCTGGTGGATTCGTCAGGCCATCACCCGCGCCATCGCCGATCAGGCCCGCACCATTCGTATTCCGGTGCACATGATCGAGACGATCAACAAGCTCATCCGCACGAGCCGGTACCTCGTTCAGGAGATCGGCCGCGAGCCGACGCCCGAAGAGATCGCCGAGAAGATGGAGCTGCCGCTCGACAAGGTCCGCAAGGTCCTCAAGATCGCCAAGGAGCCCATCTCGCTCGAGACGCCCATCGGCGAAGAGGAAGACAGCCACCTCGGCGACTTCATCGAGGACAAGGCCCTCGTGAAGCCCGACGACGCCGTCATCAACATGAACCTGGCCGAGCAGACCCGAAAGGTGCTCGCCACGCTCACGCCGCGCGAAGAGAAGGTGCTGCGTATGCGCTTCGGCATCGGCGAGAAGAGCGACCACACCCTCGAAGAGGTCGGCCAGGACTTCGAGGTGACGCGCGAGCGCATTCGTCAGATCGAGGCGAAGGCCCTGCGGAAGCTGCGCCACCCGTCTCGCAGCAAGCGCCTGCGCAGCTTCGTCGAAGGGCAGTGACGAGACTCTCCGTCGGCTGATGCTTCGGTTCTCAGCGCAACTGGTCGCCTTCCTGGCGATCTACGCGGTCCTGCTCCACCGGGTCGGGTCGCCGTTTCTCGTCTCGCTGCTGGTGGTCATC
>JBEOKA010000140.1:0-9252 GCA_040275325.1 Myxococcaceae bacterium
CGCACCTGAACAGCGACGAAGAGAAGGTGGCGGCGCTGCAGCAGCTCGCGAAGGTGCAGGAGACGCGGCTCGGTCAGAAAGACGTCGCCTTCCTCCAGTACACGCGCGCGCTGCACCTCAACCCGTCAGACGATCAGGTGCGCGAGCAGACCGAGCGCCTCGCCGAAGAGACGGGCAGCTTCGAAGAGCTCGCTGCCGTCTACGAAGAGGTGGCCGACGAGCTGCCACGTGGCCCGCTGGCCGAGCGCATGTACCTCACGCTCGCGCGGGTCCACGATCAGAAGCTCGACGACCCCGAAGCCGCCGAGGCGGCGCTGCGCAAGGTGCTGGCCTTCGACCCGACGAACGAGGCCGCCCTCGAGCGCCTCTCGTCGATGTTCGCGCGCCGTGGCTCGCACAAGGAGTACGTCGTCTCGCTCGAGCAGAAGCTCGAGGCCGCGCCCAGCATCGAGGCCCGCAAGGAGATCCTGCGCGAGATCGCGCGCGCCTATGACGAGAACCTCGGCAGCCCCGAAGACGCCGAGAACGCGCTCGCCCGCGCGCTCGAGCTCGAGCCCGATCAACAGACGCTCGACGTGCTCGTCGCCTTGCAGCGCCGGCAGGGCAACCACGCCGCCGTCGCCAGCTCGCTGTTGCGCATGCGCGACATCGCGCCCACGCCAGAGGAGCGCTCCCGCATTCAGGTCGAGGTCGCGCAGGTCTACGAGCGCGATTTGAAGGACGACGAGGCCGCGGTCGAGGGCTTCCGTCAGGCGCTTGAGTTCGACCCGGCCAACGTGCCGGCCCTCGAGGCCCTCGAGAAGCTCTACTCACGCCTCGATCGCCCGGCCGAGCTGCTGTCGGTCTACGAGCGCGAGCTCGAGCTCACCAGCGACTACCGCGAGCGCGTGAAGCTGCTCTTCAAGAGCGCCTCGATCTGGGAAGAGCGGTACCAGAACCTGGTCAACGCCGACGCGTGCATCGACGCTGCGCTGCAGGTCGACCCGCAGAACATTCAGGCCATCAAGACGCTCGAGCGGCTGCGCAAGGCACAGGGCAGGTGGGACGAGCTGATCGGCGTCGTCGATCGCCACATCAACCTGCTCAACAACCCCGAAGAGAAGGCCGTGCTGTGCGTCGAGATGGGCGACATCTTCCACCAGCAGCTCAAGGCGGTCGATCGCGCCGTCGTCGCCTACCACCAGGCGCTCGATCTCGACCCTCGCTGCCGCCCCGCGATGCATGCGCTCGGCACCCTCTACGAGCGCTCTGGCAATTGGCCCTTCGCCCTCGACATGCTCGAGCGTGAAGCGCAGGTGCTGGGCACCACGCCCGAGGCCGTCGAGCTCTACTTCCGCGCCGGCAAGATCAACGAAGACATGCTGATCGACGCGGGCAGCGCGCGTCGCTGCTTCCTCGAGTCGCTGCGCATCGACCCCGCGTACCTGCCCGCCATTCGTGCGCTCAAGGGCATCTACGAGATCGAGAAGGACTGGGAGAACTACGAGAAGGCGCTGCTCGAAGAGGCGCGCCAGACCGAAGATCCCCAGGAGCGCTCCGAGGCCTTCCTCTCGGTCGCGCGCTACTACGAGAGCCGCGAAGACAAGGAGCAGGCGACCAGCTCGTACGAAGAGGCGCTCAAGCTGGTGCCCGATTCGCTCGAGGCCGCGAGGCCGCTCGCCGACATCTACCTGTCGACCGAGAACTGGGCGCGCTGTGAGCAGATGCTCGACATCGTCACCGCGAAGATGTCGCAGCGCTACGCCGCGACACCCGAAGACGACGAGCTCGCCAAAGAGCTCTGCCGCCGCTTCTACCGGCTCGGGTACGTCAGCGAGAAGAATGCCCGCCGCGACAAGGCGCTCAACGCCTTCGAGAAGGCCTACCAGCTCGACGCGACGAACCTCGCGGTGCTCGAGGGCTACGGCAACCTGCTCGTGCAGGTGAAGCGCTTCGAAGAGGCGCTCAAGGTGTACCAGTCGATCCTGCTCCACCACCGCGGCGATCTCACCGATCTCGAGGTCGCCGAGATCCACTGGACGCTGGGCGATCTGCACCAGCACCTCAAGCAGTACGACCGCGCCGAGAACCAGTTCGACAAGGCGCTCGGCATCGACCCGAGCCACGAGCCGACGCTCAAGTCGATGGTGGCCATCGCCGAGGCGACCCAGAACTGGGACCGCGCCTGCGACTTCCGCCAGAAGCTGCTGCAGGTCGTCGACGGTGACGCGAAGTTCGAGAACGGTGTCGCGCTCGGCAAGATGGCGCGCGACAAGCTCAGCGACCCGTACCTCGCCATCGACGCGTACCTGGCCGCCCACAAGGCGCGCCCCGACGTGCTCGAGGTGATGGACGCGCTCTACGTGCTGTACCGCGAGACCAAGCAGGGCGCGAAGGCCGCCGAGATGCTCGAGCGCATGCTGCAGACCGACTCGCTCAGGGCCGATGGGCAGAAGGCCAAGCGCGTGTGGTTCGCGCTCGGAGAGATCGCCCGCGACGAGACGATGGATCTCGAGAAGGCCACGGCGTCGTTCAACGCGGCGCTCGATCTCGACTGGCGCTTCATCGAAGCGTTCAGTGCGCTCGAGGCGATGCTGGGCCGCAACAAGAAGTGGAAGACGCTCGACGACAACTACAAGCGCATGCTCGCGCGCTTCCCCAAGACCGAAGAGACGCACCTGGCGCGCATGACGATCTGGCGCGCGCTCGGTGACATGTACCTGAACGTGATGAAGGCGCCCGACGCGGCGGTCGAGGTCTACAAGGTCGTCGCCGCAGGCCAGCCCGACAACATCGAGATTCAGGAGCAGTTCGCCGCGCTCGCGCAGAGCCAGGCGGGCTACGAGCAGGACGCGGTCGATGCGTGGCGTCGTTCGCTGCCGACCACCGCCAGCCCGGGCAAGGTGGCTTCGGCCCTCGCAGAGCTCGCCGCGCGCCGAAAAGACTACGACTCGGCGTGGCTCGCCGCGCAGGTCGTCTCGGGCCTCATCGGCGAAGTCGGGGCAGGGGAGCGCGAGATTCTCGCGAAGCTCACCCCGTACGCGAAGAAGCGCGAGACCGCGCAGCGCGCCCTCACCGATCGTCTCTGGCAGCAGCACCTCTTCCACCCACGCGTGCGAGGCCCGCTCTCGGAGCTGATGGCGATTCTCTTCGAGCAGGCCGGCGGCCTCTACAAAGAGGACTTCACCCGCTACGGCATCGTGCCCAAACGGCACCTCATCGACGTCACCCAGGGCGCCGAGTTCCACCTCTCGCACTACCGGTACGTGAGCCGGCTGCTCGGCATGGAGCAGATCGCGATGTACTCACCGTTCCTCGTCTCGACGCGCGATCGCATCGCGAAGAAGACGACCGAGCCGGCGCCCGACCCGATGGTGAGCGTCGAGGTGATTCACACCGACCCGATCGGCGTGCGCGTCGGCGGCAAGTTCTTCGGCGAGGCCGGCCAGCGCGAGGCGTATTACCTGCTGGGCCGCACGATGGCGTTGCTCCGACCCGAGCTGGTGCTCACGGCTCGACTGTCGGCAGAGCGCCTCGAGGCGATCATGCAGGCGGCGATCAGCCTGTCGGTCGATCGGTTCCGTTTCACGGCCGATCTGCGCGCCATCGACACCGAGCGAAAGCTGCTCGAGCGCTCGCTCTCAGAGCAGGCCCGCGCCGCCCTCGCACGCGTCACCCGGGAGTACGTGAAGGTCGCGACCCCGAACGATCTGCGCAACTACCTCGAAGGCGCCGAGCTGACGGCCGTGCGCGCTGGCGCCTTCGTGGCTGGCGAGATCGAGCCCGTCAAACGCATGGTGATGGCCGAGACCGGCAGCACGTTCCGCGTGCAGCCGCGCTCCAAGATCCGCGACCTGATGGTGTTCGCGTTGGGCGATGATCTGCACGCCCTGCGCGTGGCCGTCGGCACCAGCGTCGAGGTGCAGCTGCGCAAGTGACCAGATTGATTGACACTTCGCGCCAATGAAGCGAAGTGACGGAACCTCGTGAACGGGCGCGGCGTCCGTTCCCTTGACCCCCTGAAAAGGGAAACCTACAGTTTCTCAGTATTTAGCCTGCCCGGGACGCCTGATGCGCTTCGTCTGTGAGAGCTGCCGCGCGCAGTACATGATCAATGACGAGAAGGTCGGGCCCAAGGGGGTCAAGGTCCGGTGCCGGAAGTGCGGCTACGTCATTCACGTGAAAAAGACCGACGGCGCGACGGCGGCCAAGAACGGCCCGGTCAACGCCTCGAACGATCCCGACGACGCCACGGCGACGCAGGTGATGAACAGCCCGCTCGCGGCAGGCGACGCGACGCTCGATCTCACCAGCCCCGGAACTCCAGCGGCCGACCCGCCGACCTCGCGCGTCAACATGAACGACCCCGCGGTTCAGGCCGCCATGGAGTCGAAGGCCGCGAAGACTGCCGCCGCGAAAGAGAAGAGCAACGGCGCAGAGAAGAACGGCGCAGAGACTCCGAAGAACGAGCCGAAGCCCGGAGACAGCTTTCTCGGTGCAGACGAAGACGAGATCGGCGCGGTGTTCGACTCGGTGCTCGCGGGTGGCAGCACGGGCCCGACGACGTTGCCTCCCGGTGGTCTCGAGGCGAAGGGCGCGGTCGAAGGCGATCGCGAGTCGACGAAGGTGCTCGACGCCGACATGGTGAAGAAGCTCGCCGAGGAGAGCAACTCGAGCGGCTCGTCGAACCCCACGCTGCCCAAGGTCGAAGAGGTGCCCCAGCAGGACTGGTACGTCGCCTTGAACGACAAGCAGACGGGCCCGATGCCGCTCGATCAGCTCAAGCAGCACTGGGACAAGGGCGAGGTCGGCCCTGATTCACTGTGCTGGCGTGCGGGCTTCAGCGACTGGATTCCCGTGTCGCAGGTGAAGATTCTCGCGTCGGTGCTCGCACCCAAGCCGGCGAAGCCCATCGTCGTCGCCGCTGCTGCCACGATGAACCCCGGCATCATCGCGCCGGCCCCGTCGGTCGTGAGCGTGCCCGTGCAGTCGGCGTTCTCTGCAGGCGGGCTCGTCACGACCGTTCAGTCCGAGGTGCAGGTTCCGATCGCCGCGGCTGCGCTGCCGTCGAACATCGCTGCCCAGGAAGACACGGGCACCTGGCGCCCCTCGGCGGCGTCGGCCCTCGCGTCGCTCGTGAAAGAAGAGATGGAGGTGCTCGCCAAGCCGCCTCCGAAGAAGCCCGAGCCCTCGAACGATCTCACCAGCGGTGGCTTGCTCGATCTGCCTGCCGCTGAAGAGAAGCCAGCGCCGTCGCACCATGCGCCTGAGCCTGTGGCTGCGCGGCCTGCGCCAGCACCGCCTCCTCCGGTGAACCCGTACATGGCGAACCCGGGCGCGACGTACAGCGCTCCGGCGGTCACCCAGTACCGCCCACCTTCGAACCGCGGCCTGCTGATCGGCCTGGGCGTTGGTGGTGGCGTGTTGCTGCTCTGCCTCATCGGGCTGGTCCTGTTCCTCGCGCTTCGTGAGCCCAAGGTCGTCGTCGCGCAGCCGAACAATCCTCCCGCTCAGCCGACGCAGCCCGTGAACCCGCCCGTCGCGGTCGTCCAGCCTCCCGCGCAACCACCTCAGCCGCCGCCTGCGCAGCCAACCCAGCCGACCCAGCCCGCGAACCCGCCTGTCGCCGCCGCCAATCCCGAGCCGCCTCCTGCTCAGCCCGCCCAGCCGGTGCAGCCGCCCGTCGTCGCCAAGGGCAACGGCACGAAGACCAACACCGGTGGTACGAGGGTCGCGACGGCGAAGGTCGAGAAGGAGCAGCCCGCCAAGGCTGAGCCTGCGGTGAAGGAGACCCCGAAGCCGGCTGGCAGCAGCAGCGGGGCCGACGACTCGTTCGACGATCTGTTCGGCGACGGCAAGAAGAAGTCGGCGAAGGAAGAGCCCAAGGCCGAGCCGCCCCCGAAGAAGAAGGACGTCTACATTCCAGCAGCACCGGGCAGCGGCGGTGGCGACCTGAAAGACGCGCTCGAGTCGAGTGACATCATGGAGACCGTCGTCGCGAACAAGTCGGGCCTGCAGCGCTGCGCCGAAGAGCAGAAGAAGCGCGAAGGCGGCTCGAGCGGGAAGATCGTCATGAAGTGGACGATCGAGACCTCGGGCTCGGTCAAGAACGTGAGCGTCGTCACCGAAGAGCTCAAGGGCAGCTACATGGCCTCGTGCATGAGCACGCTGATCAAGGGCATGAAGTTCCCCCGGCACAAGAAGCAGGGCGAGCCGGTGCAGTTCCCGTTCAAGTTCTGATCGCTGGCGGTCGATGGCCCCGCCCACCGGAGCGACGTGCCCTCGCCACCCCGCTGCCCTGGCAGTGGACGTGTGCGAGCGCTGCG
This sequence comes from Myxococcaceae bacterium, assembly GCA_040275325.1. GTDB lineage: Bacteria > Myxococcota > Myxococcia > Myxococcales > Myxococcaceae > Xiheimicrobium. Next base: position 6,306 of record JBEOKA010000140.1, read on the forward strand.
GGCGCTTCGTCTGCGGCGAGTGCGACGTGCTGAAGGACGAAAAGACGTGGTGTGTCGAGTGCGCGGCGGTGCCTCGGCTGCCTTCTGCGCGCTCGACCCTGGCGCTGGTGCTGGGCCTCGCCGGCTTTCTCTTCTGCGGCCCCGTGTCGCTCGCAGCCATCGCCCTGGGCCTCGTCGAGCAACGATCGATCGAGCGCCGTGAGACGCCCGTGGAAGGCCTCGGCCGTGCCCGCTGGGCGGTTCGGTTGGGCGTTCTTCAGGTCGCCCTCGTCGTGCTGCTGATCAGCGCTTTTGTGGCCTGGCGGCTGCTTCGTTCGCCCTGACTCGGGTGCCATGGCGCAAGTGCCCGACCTCATTGCCGCGCGTCGGCGTTTGATCATTCAACAAGGCCGATTTCCTTGATGAACACTCGGCACGTCCCATGCGTCCGTGGGGCGGTCAACTTTCGTTGACTCTGGATCGGGCATTCCTACAGTCCCGCCCGCTTCGGGACCTTCGAAGGCAGTTCACCAACGCAGCTTCAGGGAGACGTTCGACATGATGAAGACGAAAACCAGCATCTGGTTCGCGGCCGCCATTGCCGCGGGCTTCGCGTTCGGCTTTGCCGGATGCGGCGGCGACGGCACGATGACGCCGACGACCTGCACCTCCGACAGCCAGTGCACCGGCGCAGGCGAGGTCTGTCACCCCCTTCTCAAGACGTGCATCGCGGGCTGTACCAGCGCGAACGACTGCCCTGACTCGGCCAAGAAGTGCGCGACGATCACCGGCGCTTCGGCTGGTGGCGACGGCGGCGTTCGCGGCTTCTGCCAGTGCAGCACCGACCAGCTCTGCGATCGCGGCACGGCCGGCCAGGTCTGCCAGGACAAGTCGACCCTCATCTGCGCGGCGAAGTGCACCGCGACCTCGGGCTGCCCCTCTGGCGTCTCGTGTGACGTCGCCACCGGCAAGTGCGGCGGCAGCACGGCGAGCGACGCGGGCACCGACGGAGGCACGATGGACGCTGGCGTCGACGCGGGCGTGGCGACCTGCACGCCGGGCTCCTGCACGGCTCCTCAGATCTGCAACAGCGGCGTGTGTGGCGCGGCTGCGGCTTGCGTGGCACCCATGTTCCAGCCGGGCACCTGCGTCGCTGGCCAGGCCTGCGTCGGCACCTCGTGCGCCGAGGTTCCGTTCGCTCCTGCGAGCTGCGGCAACTTCGCGGCGGGCACCTCGCCCCGCGCGTGGAACCCGACCTCGTCGAACGGCCCCGTGATCACCGAGGTCACCATGATCGACTTCATGGTCGACGCGGCCGGCACCGTGTGTGGTGGCGCGAACAGCAAGCGCGCTCGCCTGCGCATCCGTGCGTACGACCCGAGCTCGCCGGGCCGCCTGACGGGCGAGACCTCGCAGCCCTCGCTCCGCTACTACCGCACCGACGCGACCTCGCTCGCCGTCACCGCCGCCGAGATCCAGTCGTACATGACGCTGAACAGCGGCAAGAACGCCGAGTTCATCGCCAACCTCTGCTTCCCGACGGCCACCACTGCGGCCACGGTCGGCTACGCGTACGACAACGGCAACCCGGTGTGCTCGTCGGTTCAGTGAATCAACCTCTGACCGCGTCGTTGATACCGATGCGGTCGGTTCAACCAAAGGAACACACGATGAACAAACTCATGTTGGTCAGTGGTCTCGTCGCAGCTTCGGCGTTCGCGCAGGTCGTCGGCCCTCAGGGCGCGGTTCGGCCCACGCTGAACACCCTCAACTGCCCCAAGGGGTCGCGGGCGGTCAGCGATGGTGAAGGGCACTTCTGCTCGAAGACGGGCGCGCCGGGCGGCGAGCGCATCTCGGGCCCGTACGTCGGCCTTCACAAGAACGGCACGAAGGAGAGCGAAGGCCTGTACATCGACGGTGAGCGCTTCGGGAAGTGGCGTTACTGGAACGATCAGGGCGTGAAGGTGCGCGAGATCGAGTTCAAGAACGACGGCTACGACGGCGAGTACACCGAGTTCCACGCCGATGGTTCGGTGAAGCTCTCGGTCACCTACGTCGCGGGCAAGAAGCAGGGGCTCCAGAAGGAGTTCAACGCCCAGGGTAAGCTGGTCGCGCAGACGACGTTCGTCGACGACCGCGCCGCGAAGTAACAGGTCTGCCGCACCAGGAAGGGCGGCGCTTTCGTTGGCGCCGCCCTTCTTGTTTTTTCAGGAGCACCCTTCAGAGGAACGCCCCATGTTCGTCACCGTTGCCATCCTCGCCGTGTCGCTCGGGCAGTCGCCGACCATCGTGGAGAAGGCGCCTGGTCGGCCATCGGTGGTCTGCCCTGCGGGGACGAAGAGCGCTGGAGGAAAAGACGGCGAGGCTGAAGCCGCCTACTGCACGAAGGCCGGCCGCCTCGGCGAGCCCGTGATGCATGGCCCCTTCGTCAGCTTCGCCAAGTCGGGCGCCAAGCGCGTCGAGGGCGAGTACGTCGACGGCAAGAGAAGCGGTCGGTGGATCGCCTACGACGAGCTGGGCCGAAAGGTCGAAGACGTCGGGTTTCAGAACGATCTCTGGCACGGCAGACGAACGCAGTGGATCGCAGGCGAGAAGGTGCTCGAGCAGAACTGGGTCGCCGGGAAACGCCAGGGTCCCCAGAAGGAGTGGATCAAGGGCAAGGAAGTGACGGTCGAGTTCAAGGACGACGCTCCGATCAAGAAGTAAGCGGGCGGCGTGCAGAGCCGATTTCGTCAGGCGCTCGTCGAGAACCCGGCTCCGTCGCGAGTGGGCGACGTGAAGCTGCGCCACGAGCCCTCGATGCTGGTGGCCGAGACGGCGCGCGGGGCGTTGACGTGGCGCCCGACGGCGCTGATGGTGGCGGGGCTCTCGCTGATCGTCGTTGGGCTCGTGCTGCTGCTCACCTCGTCGGAGTCGTTCGCCTTCGCGGCCCTCTCGCTCAGCGCAGCGTCACTGGTGGGCTCGGTGT
>JBEOKA010000141.1:0-5538 GCA_040275325.1 Myxococcaceae bacterium
TCAACGGCGCTCCGCCCGTCATCAAGACCGGCTCGCCCGCGTGCAGTCAGTACACCTACGGCGTCGGTCTGCTGAAGTTCCGGAACCTGGCTTCCAACAACGAGACCAGCGTCTCGCTCGGCTGCACGGCGGGGAGTCCCTTCTCGCTCGAGCTCGTCACCGGCAGCTACGAGGTGCGCTTCGACAACGGCGGCGGTGCGAACGGACCGGAGCCCGAGAGCATCGTGAACCCGAACTTCGTGGTCTCCGGAGCGGCCAGCAACGTCGTCTTCAACGTCAGCGGCGTCACCGTCTCGGGGCGAGTCACCATCAACGGCGCTCCGCCCGTCATCAAGACCGGCTCGCCCGCGTGCAGTCAGTACACCTACGGCGTCGGTCTGCTGAAGTTCCGGAACCTGGCTTCCAACAACGAGACCAGCGTCTCGCTCGGCTGCACGGCGGGGAGTCCCTTCTCGCTCGAGCTCGTCACCGGCGCCTACGAGGTGCGCTTCGACAACGGTGGCGGCGCGAACGGGCCAGAGCCCGAGAGCATCGTGAACCCGAACTTCGTCGTCTCGGGCGCAGCCAGCAACGTCGTCTTCAACGTCAGCGGCGTCACCGTCTCGGGCCGCGTCACCATCAACGGCGCGCCACCCGTCATCAAGACCGGCTCGCCCGCGTGCAGTCAGTACACCTATGGCGTCGGGTTGCTGAAGTTCAAGAACCTCGCTTCCAACAACGAGACCAGCGTCTCACTCGGCTGCACGGCAGGGAGTCCTTTCTCGCTCGAGCTCGTCACCGGCGCCTACGAGGTGCGCTTCGACAACGGCGGCGGCGCGAACGGGCCCGAACCCGAGAGCATCGTGAACCCCAACTTCGTCGTCTCAGGCGCTGCCAGCAACGTCGTCTTCAACGTCAGCGGCGTCACCGTCTCGGGCCGCGTCACCATCAACGGCGCTCCGCCCGTCATCAAGACCGGCTCGCCCGCGTGCAGTCAGTACACGTACGGCGTTGGCCTGCTGAAGTTCAAGAACCTCGCTTCCAACAACGAGACCAGCGTCTCGCTCGGCTGCACCGCGGGCTCGCCCTTCTCGCTCGAGCTCGTCACCGGCAACTACGAGGTGCGCTTCGACAACGGCGGCGGCGCGAACGGACCCGAACCCGAGAGCATCGTGAACCCGAACTTCGTCGTCTCGGGAGCGGCCAGCAACGTCGCCTTCAACGTCAACGGTATCGTGGTCTCGGGCCGACTCACCATCAACGGCGCGGCCCCCATCATCAAGACCGGCTCGCCCGCGTGCAGTCAGTACACGTACGGCGTCGGCCTGCTGAAGTTCAAGAATCTGGGCTCTGGCTTCGAAGCCAGCGTCTCGCTCGGCTGCACCGCCGGCAGCCCCTTCTCGCTGCTGTTGGTGTCGGGCCGCTACGAGGTGCGCTTCGACAATGGCGGCGGCGCGAATGGGCCCGAGCCGGAGTCGATCATCGTGCCGGTGCTTCAGCTCTGAGCCGCCTCGCGCGAACGAACCGAAGCAGCAGCAGGAGCAGCGGCAGCCCGGAGCCTGCTGTCGTCTGGCACCCCACGGCCGGCCCTTCGGCGGTGAGGCGCGGCTGGGAGATGGCGGGCACGTACGGCAGCACGCACACACTCCCGACGCAGGTCGTCCCCTCGGCACACCCCTGTTGGCAGGTTCGAGAGCAGTAGCGCTCGCCACGCGCGGTGTCGTTGGCGCAGGTTCGCCACGCGCACTGCTGGTCGCTGGTGCAGGTGTCGAGCTCGGCGTGACAGTCGGGGTCGGGGGTCGCGCAATCGAGCGTCGAGCAGAAGCCGTCGGCGTCGCATCCCCACGGGCAGTCGGCGTCGTCGAGCGGGTTGACGCAGGCCTCGCTGCAGCGCCCATCTTTCGCGCACGCGCAGTCCTGGTCGATGGGCTGACAGCCAGGCACACAGACGAGGTCGCTGGCGCACGACTGGGCCCCGGCGTCGGTGATGAAGTCGGCGATGAAGTCGCGGTACAGGTCGACGCGGGTGTCGAGACCGTTCGTGCAGGCCGCGCCATTGAACGTCCACGAGTGAATGCCGATGACGCGGCGAACGCCGTCGCGGTCGGTCACGAACGAGGGCCCTCCGGAGTCACCGTTGCAGACCCCCAGAACGCGATGACCAGCGCGAGGGCTCTGAAGACCATCTCGGCACGGTAGCATTCCGAGAAACGGGGTCTCCACAGGCGCTGGCGCAAACTCCGCGCGCGCCTCACGCCGCTCAAAGAGGGCTGCTGGGCACGGAACTTGGACCTCTTTGGTCCACGATGGTGCCCGGCGATGGCCCTGATGACCGCTCCGTTCGTCTGCCGACCCGCCAGGTTGTGCTCGTCAGGCCAGGCAGCGTCGACACGGTTCGCAACACGGTGCACTGCCCGCTGAAGGCCAACGGCCAATCGGTGCCCTCGTGCTTGAGCTGTCAGCGACTCACCGCGGCGAGCACCGAAGCGCTCGTCTGCTCGGTGCCGGCGGGCGTCGTCGAGCCGCGCGGTGTCTGTGGAGAGCTGGTGCCGCACGAGACGGTGGTGCTCGACGCCGAGCTGCCCGTGTACGACGGCCTGAGGCTGTTGCAGCGGTCGCAGCTGTCGTCGGCTCCGGTCGTCGACGACAACGCGTCGCTGCTCGGCACCGTGCTCACTTCAGAGCTCGCGGCCCTCTGCGACTCGCCAGGCGCCGAGGTCGAAGACGCCATCATTCCCGTCGTCGCGGTGAGCGAACACCTCACCATTCTCGAGCTCGCCCAGCTGATGGACTCGCGTGACCTCGACCGCGCGCCCATCGTCGACGACGCGGGTCATCTGCTCGGAGTGGTGACGGCCCTCGATGTCGTGCGCTGGTTCAGCCGACGCCTTTCACCGCTCGAGTGAACGCGTGTGCGCCCGTGTGTCCGACGCGATGCGACAATCTTTCGCGAGGCCGCAGTTCGTGCGTTTCACTCTGAACAGCAGCACCGCTTGCACTCATCGGTCACGTTTCTGATCCGACCGCCAGCGGCACCTTGATGCCCGCCAAGTGGCTCGGTTGATGAACCGGCCGGCTGTCACATTCCGTTCCCGCTGTGCGGAGGTGACATGAGCGCCATCGACTTGTGGCTGAAGAAGAGTCCCCTTGCTCAGGATCTCGAGAGCTCTGAAGAGGTCTCTCGCGCCATCGAACGGTTTGGGCTGAGTCGACGCGAGTTCGTGCAGATCACCGCCACCGTCACCGCCGCGATGGGGCTGCCCAGCACCGCCTTCGGAGCCGTCGCGAACGCGATGACGGCCGCGCCCCGCCCCTCGGTCATCTGGCTGCAGTTCCAGGAGTGTACGGGCTGCACCGAGAGCCTCTTGCGCGCCGAGCACCCGACGCTCGAGAAGCTGATCCTCGAGCTGATCAGCCTCGACTACCACGAGACGTTGCAGGTCGCCGCCGGCTACCAGGCCGAGAAGGCGCGCCTCGACGCGATGGAGAAGAACAAGGGCAAGTACGTGCTCGTCATCGAGGGCGCGATCCCCATGAAGGACCAGGGCATCTTCTGCAAGATCGGCGGGAAGACCGCCATGCAGCTGACCGAGGAGTGCGCCAAAGACGCGGCGGCCATCATCTCCATCGGCTCGTGCGCGTCGTGGGGCGGCATGCCGTCGACGTCACCGAACCCGACCGGCGCGAGCCCCGTCTCGAAGATGCTCGGCAAGCCGGTCGTCACCATTCCCGGCTGCCCGCCCAACCCGTACAACTTCCTCTCGACAGTGGTGCACTTCCTCACGTTCGGGAAGCTGCCCGACCTCGACGCGAAGGGCCGCCCGCTGTTCGCCTACGGCCGCCTCATTCACGAGAACTGCGAGCGCCGCGCGCACTTCGACGCGGGCCGCTTCGCCAAGCAGTTCGGTGACGAAGGCCACCGCCAGGGCTGGTGCCTCTACAAGCTGGGCTGCAAGGGCCCCGAGACGTACGCGAACTGCCCGTCGATTCTCTTCGGCGACTGCGGCACGGGCAGCTGGCCCGTCGGCACCGGGCACCCGTGCTTCGGCTGCACCGAAGAAGGCGTCGGCTTCGCCAAGCCGATTCACTCGCTCGCGACGCTGAAGACGGTGACACCGCCCACCCACTTCGCGCGGCCAGGCGAAGAGCAGGGTCAGGGCGCGACGGTCACCACGGCAGGCGCCGCCGCAGTGCTCGGCGGGCTCGCCATCGGTGCGGGCATCAAGCTCGCGTCGAACCTCGGCAAGCGGGACGAGACGAACCAGAAGAAGCCGGAGTGACGGGAGCCGCCCATGACCATCGACCGGCGAAACTTCCTGAAGCTGGCGACGCGCGGAGCAGCCGTGACGGCTGCGGCCAGCACCGGCGTCGCGAAGGTGGCCGAAGCCCGGCCCAACAAGCAGATGCCCGAAGAGGCGCTGGGCCTGCTCTTCGACGGCACGCTGTGCATCGGCTGCCGCGCGTGCATGCCCGCCTGCAAAGAGGCGAACAACATGCCGCCAGAGCTGACGCCGCTCGAGATGCAGAAGGGCGACGTCAACGCCCTGTGGGACGCGCCGCTCGACATCTCGGCGAAGACGCTCAACTGCATCAAGGCGTACTCGAACGGCACCGGTGAGACGAAAGACGCCGTCGTCGACGGGCACGCCTTCACCAAGAAGTCCTGCTACCACTGCGTCGACCCGTCGTGCGTCTCGGTCTGCCCCGTCTCGGCCATGACCAAAGACCCGGTGAACGGCATCGTCTCGTACAGCGTCGACGCGTGCATCGGCTGCCGCTACTGCGTCGCCTCGTGCCCGTTCGGCGTGCCGCGCTTCGAGTACGACTCGCCCAAGCCGAAGATCGCGAAGTGCGAGCTGTGCAAGCACCGCATGGCCGACGGCAAGTACTCCGCCTGCGCCGAGGTCTGCCCCACTGGCGCGACGCTGTACGGCAAGGTGAAGGACCTCAAGGCCGAGATCGCGCGCCGCAAGGCCCTCGAGCCCGGCACCCTCACCACGTTCCCGCGCGGCAGAATCGGCGACGGCGAGACCTACGAGGGGCGCGTCGGCAGGTACGTCGAGCATGTCTACGGCGAGAAGGAGATCGGCGGCACCCAGGTGTTGCACCTGTCGGGCGTGCCGTTCGAGCTGCTCGACAAACCGTCACTGCCTGACATCTCGCCGGCCTCGCAGTCAGAGACCATTCAGCACGGGCTCTATTACGGGCTCATCGCACCGGCGACGTTCCTCGGCATTCTGGTGGCCGCCGCGCGCCGCAACATGCGCGACGAGACCACGCCGACGCCTCCGGAAGGAAAGGGCACGCCATGAGCGCCAACGCGGAACATTCGCACCCGCACCCCGCCCCAGCGCCCCTCGGAGGCAAGCTGCTCACGCCGGTCACCATCACCTTCCTCATTCCCATCATCGTGATGGGCGTGATGCTGGTGTTCCGGTTCGTGCGCGGCATCGGCGCGGTGACGAACCTGAACGATGGCTACCCCTGGGGGTTGTGGATCGCGTGGGACGTCGTGATTGGTTCGGCGCTCGCGGGCGGCGGCTTCACGCGCGATCCTGC
>JBEOKA010000142.1:0-29186 GCA_040275325.1 Myxococcaceae bacterium
CGTGCTCGAGCAGAGCCCAGCAAACACGGCCGCGATGAACTTCATTGGCTACACCCTCGCCGATCGCGGTGGCGATCTCGACGAGGCCGAGAAGCTGGTGCTCAAGGCGCTCGAGGCGAAGCCCGACTCGGCGGCGTACCTCGACTCGATGGGCTGGGTGGCGTTTCACAAGGGCCAGTTCGATCGCGCGGTCGACTTCCTCGAGCGGGCGGTCGCCGAATCACCCGATGAGCCGACGCTGCTCGAGCACCTCGCCGAGGCCTGCGTGAAGGGCGGCCGAAAGCCCCGCGCCGAATCGGCCCTCAAACGCGCCGTGCAGCTGCTCATCGACAACCCCGAGTCGGCCGATCGCCCGCTGCAGAAGGCCGAGCTCGAGAAGAAGCTGCGCGCGCTCTGAAAGTGCATCACTTCGTCGACTCGCGCGTGTAGCGTGCGCGCCTTCCCGAATCGGAGGGGTGCGGGTGACTCGACGCGACGAGGGGTACTTCACGGCGAAAGACAGCCTGCGCCTGTTCTGGCGCTCGGCGGTCCCCGAGGAGGCGCCGAAGGCCTGGGTTGGGGTGGTGCACGGCTACGGCGATCACTCCGGGCGCTACGCGTGGGTGATCGATCAGCTCGTCGCCGCCGGCTTTGGCGTGATGGCGGTCGACTATCGCGGCCACGGGAAAGCCGACGGGCACCGCGCAGACGTCGGCGTGTGGGACGACTACCTCGGCGATCTGGAGACGTTCTGGGACAAGCTGCGCGGCGCTGCGGGCACGGCGCCGACGTTCCTGCTCGCCCACAGCCACGGCGGGTTGATGGCCTCGCACTGGGCCGCCACGAACCCTGCGGGCCTCAAGGCCCTCGTGCTCACCGCACCGTTTCTGCGCCTCGCGTTCGAGCCACCGTCGCTGAAGGTGTTCGGCGCGAAGCTCATCAAAGGCCTCTTCCCATCGATGCACCTGTCGAACGAGCTCAAGCTCGAAGATCTCTCTCGAGACGTCGCGTGGCAGAAGTCGTCGGGCGAAGACCCGCTCTATCTTCACGTGACGACGCCGCGGTGGTTCTTCGCTTGCAGCGATGCCCAGGAGCGGCTCGCCGGCCGCGGAAAGGACATCACCGTGCCGCTCTTCATCGCTGCGGGCACGGCCGATCGAATCGCCTCGATGCCCGCAGCGCGCGCCTTCTTCGACACCATCGCGTCGAAGGACAAGACCTGGAAGGACTACCCCGAGTTCCGCCACGAGGTGCTCTGCGAAGTGAACAAGGAGCAACCGATGAGCGACATTGTGGCGTGGATTTCGGCCCACCTCTGACGTAGGAACCTCACGCGCTCCATGGCCACGAACGACCAAATCAACATCATCGGTAAGGGCATCACCATTCGAGGCAGCCTCACCGGCGGCGGCGATCTCGTCGTCGAAGGCCGCGTCGAAGGTCAGGTGAACCTCAAGAATCACCTCACCATCGAATCGAGCGGCGTGGTCGAGGCCGACATTCGCGCGGACGAGCTGACCATCAACGGTACGGCCTCGGGCAACATCGACGCCGGCACCAAGTGCAGCATCAACCAGTCGGCCAAGGTGAACGGCGACATCAAGGCCACGCGCGTGGTCATCGAAGACGGCGCCGTGTTCAACGGCTCCATCGAGATGGACGTCAAGCTGCCCGACGACATCTGAGTTCTGATTTTCTGCAACGAAGCACTTCATTCCCGAGGGGCGAAGGACCACACATGGCGAACACGATCATCGGCTCGAGCATCGTCATCGACGGAGAGATCTCCGGAGATGAAGACCTCGTGATCCAGGGGACGGTGAAGGGGAAGATCTCTTTGAAAGAGAGCCTCTTCGTCGAGGCGTCGGGCGTGGTCGAGGCCGACATCGAAGTTCAGAACGTCGACATCGCCGGCCGCGTGACGGGCAACATCGCCGCCACCGACAAGGTCGAGCTCAAGGCCGACTGCCGGGTTGTTGGCGACGTGCGGGCCCCTCGAATCCTCATCGCCGATGGCGCGAGCTTCAAGGGCAACGTCGACATGGACGTGAAGGAGCGCTGAGTCCATGGCGGCTACCAAGGAGTTCTCGTCGACCGGCGGAGATGCCACCGTGATCGGCCCATCGATTCTCATCAGCGGCAAGCTCACCGGCGACGAAGATCTCACCGTTCGTGGGCGCGTCGAGGGCGAGCTGAACCTGTCGAAGACGCTGATCGTCGAGACCAGCGGCATCGTGAAGGCCAACGTCTCGGTTCGCAACGCGATCGTCTCGGGTGTGGTGGTGGGCAACATCACCGCCTCCGAGAGCGTCGAGCTGACCCGCGAAGGCCGCATGGTGGGCGACATCAACAGCCCGCGCGTGATCATCGTCGACGGCGCCAGCTTCCGCGGCCACGTCGACATGGGCAACGCCGAGCCCCGCCCGCAGTCCGAGCGCCCGGCGGCACGGCCCGTCGTTCGTCCTGCCGCAACCACCTCGCGGCCCGCGACCGTTCCCGCGCGCGCTGCCATTCCCGTCGCTCGGCCGCCCGCCAAGCCCCAGCCTCCGCCCATGGCGAAGGTCGAGGCCGCGTCGAAGCCCGAGAACAAGCCTGCACCGCCGCCGCCCCCGCCCCAGCCAGTGCTCGTGGGTGAGGCCGGCAAGAAGAAGGTGTTGGTGAAGAAGAAGAAGTAGGTCGCCCCATGTCCGACGTGACGAACACCGAGAATGCAGCGAACCCCGACGGAGCCCCGCCGGGTGAGTCGTCTGCCGTGCTCGTCACGCCAGAGCCGGCGCCACAGGTCGCTCCCGCGACTGAGGCGGCGCCGGTGAAGGCGGAGCCCGACACCATCGACGACGATGGCCTGTCGGACGACGAAGACCCCGGCGAGACCGAAGACGAGGAGCTCGATGTCGAGCCCCACGAGGTGCCTCGCCACTTCTCGGCACCTGCGCTGCTGCCGCTCGAGCGGCTGTCGAGCGACGAGACGTTCCGCATTCGCTCCGAGGCCGAGCTCGAAGACGTGACGGCGCTCGCCACCGACATCGCGCGGCTGGGGCAGCTGTTCCCCATCGACGTGCGGCTGGTCGCCCCCGACACGATTCAGATCGTCACCGGCTTCCGCCGGGTCGCGGCCCTCAAGTTCCTGCAGCGCGAGAAGGTCATGGCGCGGCTGCACACCGAGCTCTCCGACGCCGACGCGATGTTGATGGCGATCGCTTCGGCAATTCACTCGCGCTCGGTCAGCGCCGACGCGCTGCGCACCGTGCAGGAGCAGCTCGAGTCGCAGGGCAAGCTCATTCCCGCCGCGCGCGACATGATCGCCAAGGCGCTGGCGATCGACGACGAGCTCTCACCCGAGAACGTCGAAGAAGAGGTCGACGCCGACGAGCTGGCCTCCGACGTCACCATGCGCCTCTCGCAGTGCAATCAGGACCTCTCGCTGCTGGCCGACGTCTTCGATCAGCTCGATGACGAGAAGCGCGAGGCGCTGCTCACGCAGCTGAAGTACTCGATCGATCTCGTCGCCTTCCTGGAGAGCAAAAAGTGAACGGCTTCGATCTCGGGCCCCAGGCGCTCGAGGCCGACCGCCGCCGCCTGCTCGCCCTGCTGACCGAGAAGAGCTACGCGAAGAAGAAGGTCGTGCTCTCGAGCGGGCGCGAGTCTGACTTCTACATCGACTGCAAGAAGACGGTGCTCACCGCCGAAGGCCACTGGCTGGTCGGCCGCCTGATGTTCGCGCAGATCGCGAAAGAGAGCTCCAGCGCGGTTGGCGTCGGTGGGCTCACCATGGGCGCCGACCCGCTCGCCTCGTCCGTCGCCCTCGTCAGTCACCTCGCGAACGAGCCGCTGCAGGCCTTCCTCGTGCGCAAGGAGCCGAAGGGCCACGGAACCGGTCAGTGGATCGAGGGGAAAAGTTCGCTCGCCGACGGCGCTGAGGTCGCGATCGTCGAAGACGTGATCACCACCGGCGCGTCGACCATCAAGGCCATCGAGCGTGCGCGCGCCGAGAACCTGAAGCCCGTCGCCGCGTTCGCGCTCGTCGATCGGCAAGAGGGTGGGCGCGAGGCCATCGAGGCGCTGGGCGTGAAGGTGTACTCGTTGTTCACGCGTGAGGACTTTCCGCGATGAGGCGTGCGGCGCTCGTTGGCCTGGCGCTGGTGCTGGTGTCGTGCGCGAACGCCCGCATTCCACGCGTGGGAGGCGATCCTCCGCCGGCTGACACCGACGCGGCCTTCGAGTCGGCGTACCAGCAGACGCTCGAGCGCTACACACGCAGCCAGGGCGTCTTCGACTTCTTCGACACCAAGCTCTTCGTGCACGCGACCTGGGAGTCGTCGCCGTTCATGGAGGCGCGCGTGAAGCGGTTCTCGCGGTTTCGCGCGATGCCAGTCGAAGAAGAGCGCGCGGCGATGGAGGCCGAGCGTCAGCGCCTCTCGGACGTGACGGAGTTCCACCTCGCGGTGCACGCGAACGACCCGAAGATGGATGACTTCGATCGCGCGGGCTCGATGTGGCGCATCGCGCTGGTGGCCGACGGCAAGGAGTACACGCCGAAGTTGATCGAGCGCATCGGGCGCACCACCACCGAGCAGCGCTCGATCTACAGCTACATGGAGCCGTTCTGGGTTGGCTACCGCCTGCGCTTCCCGAAGACGAGCGGCCCGATGACGCTGAAAATCGCGTCGTCTGCAGGCAAGGCCGAGCTCCAGTTCCCGGGGGAGTGACGCCGCATGGCGCGCTCGTGGGCACGACGGCTGGCGCCTGCGGCTGCGTTCCAGTTCTGCTTCATCGGCGCGGTCGCGATGCTCAAGCCGGCGACCAACGCGCTGGTGCTCTCACGCTTTCAGTCGGACGCGATGCCGTGGCTGTACCTCACCGCGGCCATCGTCACCGGCACGCTGGCGATCGCGGGCGCACGCTTCGGTGGGCGGCGACGCAGCCCGGGCTTCCTCGCGCTCGTCGGCGGCGTCGCGTCATTCGCGTTCCTGCTCGCCGTGAAGTTCGACGTGCCCTTCACTTCGCTCGGCGCGTACCTGTTCACCGAGGCGCTCGCGACGCAGGTGTCGCTGGCCTTCTGGGGCACGGTGGGCGAGGCCTTCGACGCGCGCGAGTCGAGGCGGGCCTTCACGTGGATCAACGGCGTCGGCATGTCGGGCGCCATCGCGGGCGGCTTCCTCGCGCAGGTCGCGGCGCGTGTGGCAGGGGCTCCGGCTTTGCTGTTCGGCGGCGGAGCGCTGTTGCTCGCCGGCTTCGCGGCCTTCCGGTTCCACCAGAGTGACGGGTCTTCTGCGCCGGTCGCGCGCGGTGGGCTCGCGTCGGTGCGCACCGTGCTCGAGCTGCCGTACGCGTCGTTGCTGGCCGTACTCGTGCTGGGCTTCTCGCTCATTCAACAGCTGACTGACTTCGTCTTCCGTCAGCGCGCGGTGGAGTTGCTCGGCGAGGCCGACATGGCCGACGTCTTCGCCTCGCATCAGCTGTGGACCGGCGTGTTCTGCGTCGTCTTTCAGTTCGTCGCGGCCGAGCCGTTGCTGCGGCGCCTCGGCATTCTTCGCTACGTCGCGCTGGTGCCTGGCTTCATCGCAGTGCTCACCCTCGTGAGCTGGGCGTGGCCGTCGGTCTGGGGCGCGTGGGCGCTCAAGCTCTTCGAGAGCGCGGCGAGCTGGTCGTTGCTGCCAGTCGCGGTGCAGTTGCTCTACGCGCCGTTGCCCGACGACGTGCGTGACGGTGTTCGGCGGACCATCGACGGGCTGCTCCGCAAGGCCGGCATGGGCGTGGCGGGCGTGCTGTTGCTGGCGGTGTCGGCGACGGTGGGGCTCTCGGGCGTGCTGGGCTCGGTGCTGGTGGTGTGCGCGGGGCTCGGGGTGGTGCTCTGGCGCATTCGGCCGCGCTACCTCGAGGCGCTGCATGTGCGCGTCGCAGGCGTCGAGACGAACAACCTCGTGGGCACCGAGCAGCTGCTCGCCGAGGCGTTGCGCGCTCCGTCACCGGAGAAGGCGCTGCGGGCGGCCGAGCTGCTCGAGTACGCCAACGCGATCGATGAGACACACGTTCGCCTCATGCTGGCTCACCCACATGAGCGCGTGCAGACGCGAGGCGTGCAGCTGGCCGAGCGGCTTCAGACGACGGCCGTGGCGAAGCAGCTCGAGGTGCTGGTGGGGAGCGGGGCGCGGCGGCCGCGAGATGCCGCCGTCTGGGCGCTGGCGCGGTTGGCGCCGGATCGGGCCCGGGTCGTCTTGCCAACGCTGCTCACGAGCGAAGACGTTGGGGTGATCACGGCGGCGGTCGGTGGACTGCTCTCACTCCACGGCCAGAAAGATGCGAGGGCCGTCGCCGCGTTCACGAAGCTGGTCGAGCGGGCGGGCAGGGCGCCGGTGTCGGAGCGTCGAGAGGTCGCGCGGCTGCTGGGGCGATTGGGCGACCCTGATCATGCCGCCATTCTCGGCCGCTATCTCGACGACGCCGACGGCTCGGTTCGGCAGGTCGCCATCACCGCGACGGGAGAGGGCTTGCACCTCGAACTCGCGCCGAAGCTGCTTCGCTTCTTGTCGTGGCGTGACGAGCGCCGGTTCGCGCGTGATGCCCTGGCCGCGATGGGCGACGATCTCGTTCCGCTGCTCGCGATGACGCTCGACGATCGCAGCCGCGCGTTGTCGCTGAGAACCCAGTTGCCCCGCGTGCTGCGGCGCATCGGCACGCAGACGGCCTTCGACGCGCTGCTGCAGTCGAACGCGCGAGACGATGCCTCGCTGCACTACCGCGTGGGCGCGGCGCTGGCCCGCATTCACGATGATCACCCCGACTTCTCGGTCGATCGAGAGCGCGTGATGGAGGCCCTGGTTCGTCGCCGGCACACGCGCGAGGAGTTGCTGCCGGCCTACCGTTCGATTCGCGCCGCCCTCGGAGACGCCTCGTTGCTGACGCGGGTGCTGGGCGATCGGCTCGATCAGGCGTTCGAGCTGTCGTTGTGGTTGCTGGGGCTGCTGCACGA
The DNA here is from genome assembly GCA_040275325.1 of Myxococcaceae bacterium. GTDB lineage: Bacteria > Myxococcota > Myxococcia > Myxococcales > Myxococcaceae > Xiheimicrobium. The sequence goes on from JBEOKA010000142.1 coordinate 6,953, forward strand.
TTCCCGCTCGCTGCGCCGCGCGCACGCGCACCTGACTGGCAACGACGGCAAACGCAGGGCGTGGGCGCTCGAGCTCGTCGACAACCTGCTCTCTGACGACGAGAAGGCGCTGATCGCCGAGGGCCTCGAGTCACCGCACCGGACTCAGCCGCTGGGTGACGAAGACGCAGCGCGGGTGTTCGTCGAAGAGCTGTGCCTGAGCACCGACTTCACGCTGCGAGCCTGCGCGCGCCGGGTCGGGCGCGCGATGGACGTCTGGACCAGGCCCCCGAAAGAGGACGACATGAGTGACGTGACGGTGAGGCGGCTGTTCGCGCTCGAGGGCGTCGAGATCTTCGCGCAGAGCGACGTCGACGATCTCGCGGCCGTGGCCGGCGTGGCGAAGGAGCAGACCTTTCGGAAGGGAGAGCGCATCTACGCCGAGGGCGACCCCGGAGACGCGCTGTACGTCATCGTCGATGGCTCGGCCGAGGCGCGGCGCGAGAACGAGGTGGTGCTGACGATGAAGGCGCGCGAGAGCTTCGGTGAGACGTCGCTCTTCGACGGAGCGCCGCGCATCAACGAGGTGATCGCCACCAGTGACACCTCGGTGCTGGTGATCGACCGCCGGGACTTTCTCGATCTCCTCGGCGACCGGCCCGAGCTGCTCGGCGGCATGTTCCGGGTGATGTCGCGGCAGCTCAAGACGATGGTGGTCGAGGTGGCAGCCCGTCGCGCGAACACAGGGGACCTTCCGGCGGTCTCGATGCCTCCCGTCTCGGAGACCGATCGCAACCTCTTCTGACGTTCAGGTCAGAACGCGATGCCGACACCCACGTAGGGGCCGAGCACCACGTCACGGCAGCTCCAGTTTCCGTTCGTGAGCTGCGTGCAGCCGGTCGTGTCGTCGGGCGTTCCACCGATCACGCCGCGATCTTCGAGGATCTGCGAGCGGAACCCGGCGCGAATGCCGATGGAGTCGATACCGATCACCAGGCCCGCGCGCATGTCGAGCTGCCAGATCGGCCACGGCGTGGCGAAGACGGCGCCTTCGATCGCGAAGGGCCCCGCAATCCACAGCTGGCCCGAGAGCCCGCCCGTCGGGGCCATGATGATCAGGTCTTCGGCGAAGAAGGTGTCGGCGCCGAGCTCTGCGCGCAGGCGGCCGTAGCGGCCCGTGAGGAACGCGAAGGTGAGGTGCGCGTTCAGCTGCGACATCTGGTTCATCTGCGTCTGAATCGTCTGGCCCATCAGCGAGACCCCAAAGCGCTCACCTTCGAACAACCCGGTGAGGCCGAGCACGTAGCCAGAGCCGTTCGTCGTCGAGAGCGAGTACAAGCCTTCGACGCCGGCGGTGACACGAATGCCCGAGGGCTCTTCACGCACCGACTCCTGCTGACCCTGCACGACCACCGCGCCGGGAGCGGGAGTCCAATACCCGTAGCCGTAGCCGTACGTCGGCACGAACGCGCCCGAGTAGTAGCCGTAGCGGTACGGCCGGTACGACGGGCCCCAGCCATTGGACCAGCCGGTGTAGCCGCGCGAGTAGCCCGAGCTGTACGAGCTCGACGACCCGCCCGAGCCGACGGGAACGGCCCCGTGGTAGTTGCTGCCCGACGAAGACGAGGACGAGGACGAAGAAGACGAGCTGGAGCTCGAGCTGCTCGAAGAAGACGACGACGAGGAGGAGCTCGAAGAAGACGATCCGCTCCCGCGTCGGCCGAACCGGGCCTCGGCGTTCCCAGCCACCAGCATCGACACCACAAAACCGACCGACAGCGCGCGTCGTAGGCTCATTGGAAGACTCCTTCGACAACACGATACGAAATCGGCGGGAAAACATTCACTCCGGAGCCACCTGTGGCCTTGAAAACGCTGGCGGTGCTGGTTGGGCTGGTGAGCGCGGCTGATGCCCCACCCGAGGCCATTCGGTACCTCGCGCTCGGAGACAGCTTCACCATCGGCACCAGCACGCCCGAGAACCTGAACTTCCCCAGCCAGTTGAGCGCCCTGCTCAAGAAGCGCGGGCGCGCGGTGCGGCTCGAGAACGTCGCGGTGAACGGCTACTCGACGAAGGAGATCATTCGCGACGAGCTGCCGGCCCTCGACGTCGTGAAGCCCACCCATGTCACCCTCGCGGTCGGTGCGAACGACATCGTGCGGGGCAGTGGCCCGACCGAGTACCGCGCACGGCTGAAGCTGATCTTCGCGAAGCTGAGCGCGGCGGGCCTTTCTGGCAACCGGCTGCTCGTCATTCCCCAGCCCGATTGGAGCCAGGCGCCCATCGCCGAGGCCTTCGGCGATCGCGATGAGCTGCGTGGCCGCATCGAGACCTACAACGGCATTCTGGCCGAAGAGACGAAGGCCGCTGGCGGCGTCTACGTCGATCTCTGGCCGCTGATGATGGAGCAGGGGGCGAAGAAGTTGTTCGCCTCCGATGGCCTGCACCCGAACCAGAAGGCGTACACTGCCTGGGCTCAAGCGCTGGTCGAGCGCTTCGACTCCAGGTGAGGCATGCCCGAGTTCCCCGATCTCGAGTGTTACCTGTCGGCGCTCGAGCCACGCGTCAAAGGTCAGACGATCGAGCGCGTTCGGCTCGCGAGCCCGTTCGTCCTTCGCAGCGTGGAGCCCCCGCTCTCGGTCGTTCACGGAAAGCGCGTGCTCGGCTTTCGGCGCGTCGGCAAACGCATCGTCTTCGAGCTCGAAGAGGGCTTCTTCCTGGTCATTCACCTGATGGTCGCGGGCCGGCTGTATTGGAAAGAGGCCAACGCGAAGATCCCCGGGCGCGCGGGCCTGGCTGCCTTCGACTTCGCCAACGGTACGCTGCTGCTCACCGAGGTCAGCACGAAGAAGCGCGCATCGATTCACGTCGTGCACGGTGAAGCCGCGCTCAAGCAGATGGATCGTGGCGGCCTCGAGCCGATGACCGCGCACCTCGATCAGTTCGCCGAGCAGCTGCGCAAAGAGAACCACACCCTCAAACGATCACTCACCGATCCACGGCTGTTCTCGGCCATCGGCAACGCGTACTCCGACGAGATTCTGCACCGCGCGAAGCTGTCTCCCGTGAAGCAGTCGAAGTCGCTCAATGGCGAAGAGATCGCCCGGCTCTACGAGGCGACGCGCGCGGTGCTGACGGAGTGGAAAGAACGCCTCACCACCGAGATCGGCGACGGCTGGCCCGAGAAGGTCACCGCGTTTCGTCCCGAGATGGCGGTGCATGGAAAACACAAACAGCCGTGCCCGGTCTGTGGCGCGGCGGTGCAACGAATCGTCTACGCCGAGAACGAGACGAACTACTGCGCGAAGTGCCAATCACAGGGGCGGTTGCTGGCCGATCGCTCGCTCTCACGGCTGCTCAAGGACGACTGGCCGACCACCCTCGACGAGCTGGAGGAATATGTGGCCACTCGCGGGGGGACTCCGATAGGAAGGCGTCGACCATGACGCGTTTCATGAGGCTTTCCGGGGGGATGCTGGCGGTCGCGCTCATCCTCTCGTCCCCCGCATACGCCGAGACCACGCTGTGGTTGGTGCGACCGCTGTACCCGGGTCAAGAGGCGCTCGTCGATCGCACCGAGAAGGCGCTCGACAAGCTCATCTCGTCGACCGATCGCAAAGAGCACGTCATCGGCCGTACCGAGCTCTCTGCGGCGCTCAAGGGCAGGAAGGTCGAAGAGATTCCCTGTCTGAGCACGACCGAGCGTTGCGCTGATCCGATCGACCCCTTCGTCGCGACGCTCGGGTTCGGGCGCATCGTGATGGTGCAGGGCGGTCAGGACGAGGCCGGCTTCAAGTTTCGCGTGGTGTCGTACGAGGCGGCGCTGAACAAGGTGGTGCCTGCGACCTCGTCGGCGCCGGTGCTCGAGAAGGCCCTGCTGGGCGCCGTCGCCAAGGTCGTGCCCGTCGCCTCGACCCTCGAGGTGAAGTCGGAGCCGCCTGGCGCGACCGTCTACGTCGACGACACCAAGATGGGCACGACGCCGCTGACGACGCAGGTGCTGCCCGGTGAGCGCGTCATCAAGATCGATCTCAAGCTGCACCAGCCGATCGAAGAGACGCTGATCGTGCCCATCAAGGGCTCGGCGTCGCTCGACAAGACGCTCGAGAAGGTGGCCGCGCGGTTGATCGTGACGGCTTCTCCCGCCGGCACGACGATCTTCATCGACGGCCAGCCGCTCGGGAAAGATCGCGTCGACCGCGGCATTCTTCCCGGTCAGCACGTCATTCGGCTCACGGCGGAGAACCACAAGGCCTTCGAGCAGACGATCAGCGTGAAGCCCGATGAGCAGTACGTGCTCGACAAGACGCTCGAGCCGCTGCCCGGCGCCGTGGTGGTCAACCCGGTCAACCCGATGAAGCCGCCCGAGAACGTGGTCGTCGTGGTGAAGAACCAGCAGCCCGATCAGGCCGTGAAGGTGACGACGCCGCTGCCGCCGCCTCCTCCGCCGCCCTCTGAGACCGACAGCACCTACGAGAAGCGGTCGTACTTTCAGCTCTCGTATGAGTACGGCTCGCTGCTGGGGAATTCGCTCGTCGGTCGCCGCTGGGGCAACGCCGGAACCGGCCGCACCACCGACATCAAGTCGAGCTCGCGAATGTTGATGGGCGGCTCGCTCGAGTACGGCACCGGCGGCAAGTACTTCGGCGTCGCGGTGGTCGGCCTGAGCTACCTCACGAACGTCGAGCGCTTCGACCTCGGCGTCGGCTACGCGCCCGGCTCACAGCGTGAGGTCGACATGGGCATCGCGGGGCCCAACCAGATCGACGGCGTGCGCGTTCACATGGTGACGATTCGCGCGCTGCAGCCGCAGCTTCGGCTCGCCGCCTGGCGCTTCATGTTCCAGCTGCAGATCGGCGCTGAGTTCCGCACCGGCCAGATCATTCAGCCCGGCACGACCTTCTACAAAGACGGCTTCATGATCCTCGACCTGCTCGCGGCCGCGCGCCTCAACGTGCGGTTCTTCATCGTCGAGGGCCTGTACTTCTACGGCAGCGGCAACTTCACCTATTACATCCTCGGTGAGTCTTCGCGCATGGAGGCGCCGAATGATGGCGCGATGCCTCCGATGGCGACCGGCCCCGAGCCGCAGTTCAGGAACTCACACCAGTGGGGCTTCAACGTGGGGTTGGGTTATGGCTTCTAAGCGCGCGCTGGTGGTGATCGCGGTTCTGCTCTCGTCGATCGTCTCGGCCGAGCCGCTCGTCGGCGCCGGAGTGGGCAACGCCGACGCGCTGATTTCCGAGGCGAGCCGGCTCTACAACAAGAAGCAGCACGCCAAGGCCGTCGACCTGTACCTCAAGGCGACGCGCGTCGCTCCGACGACGCTGGCGACGTACCTGCAGCTCGCGCGCGCGTCGGTGCTCGCCAAGCAGCTGCAGCGTGGCTGCTATGCGTACCGCGTGTACTTGAAGGCCAGCCCCGACACGCCAGAGCGCAAGAAGGCCTCGGCCGAGAGCGATCAGTGCGAGCGCCAGCTCAAGAACGCGAAGGGCCAGCCGCCCGATCTCACCCAGAAGTACGTCGAGACCCGCGCCGCCTTCTTCGCGCAGCTCGACAAGGGCGCGGTGCTGGGCCCGACCGGCGCGTCTGAAGAGCTGCGCACGCTCGTGAAGGACGGCTTCCTCGGCATCGAGCTCGCCGACATGGCGCAGAAGCTCGGCTCGGCCGCCGTCGCCGAGGCTGAGGGCATTCACAAGCGCGCGCTGGCCAACGAGAAGCTGCCGTCGGAGCAGCTGCGCAGCGCCCGCCCGCTCTTCCAGATCGCGGCCGACTGCGGCGTCACCGCGGGGAACTCGGGCGGCGTCACCGCCTTCCTCGACGGGCTCGCCGAGTTCACCGAGAAGGACTTCAAGCGCGCGACCCAGCTCTTCGGTGAGGCCGCGAAGCTCGACCCGGCGAACAAGGAGTACGCCTTCTACCGCGGCCTCTCCCTCTACCAGGCGGGCGACAAGCTGGCGGCGCTCAAGGCGCTGGAGACCGATCTGAAGGACGACCCCCGGACGGCGGTGTTGCGCACGGCGCTCGCGCTCGGCAATTCTCCCGAGGTCGGGGCCAGCGAGCTCGAGCGGTTGCTCTTCACCACGCGCTTCCCTGCAGAAAAATAGGTCTCACTCTCGCGGGAGTCCGGGTGGCGTTCTTCATCTGTCAGGCGTGCGGCGAGGAGTACGAGGCGGAGGCGCCGAAGTGCCCGAAGTGCGGCCGCTCCGAGACCATTCGTCTGAACCGCGCCGATCGCATGGTCGATCGGATGATCGCCGGCCGCTTCAAGATCATTCGCAAGCTGGGGCAGGGCGGCATGGGCGCCGTGTACCTGGCCGAGCAGGTCGGCATCGGGCACCGCGTCGCCATCAAGTTCCTCAAGAGTGAGTTCTCGACCGACGTCGAGATCGCGCGGCGCTTCCTGAACGAGGCGAAGACCTACGCCAAGGTCGTTCACCCCAACGCCGTTACCTTTCACGAGTTCGGGCAGGACGACGAAGGCAACCTCTTCATCGCCATGGAGTACTGCGAAGGCGTCGATCTGAAGAAGACGATCGCCGAGCGCGGGCACCTGTCGATCGTCGAGGCCATCGAGGTGACGACGCAGGTGGCCGATGTGCTGGCCGACGCGCACGAGAAGCAGATCGTGCACCGCGATCTGAAGCCCGAGAACATCATGATCCGCAAAGGGCTGCGGGGCATGCACGCCAAGGTGCTCGACTTCGGCATCGCGCGCTTGATGGACGCGAGCACGAAGCTGACCGTCGCAGGCGCGATCGCTGGAACGCCGCGGTACATGTCGCCCGAGCAGGTGGAAGGCCGTGAGGCCGATCGTCGCGCCGACATCTACTCGCTCGGCATCGTGTGCTTCGAGGCGCTCACCGGCCGCCAGCCATTCGACGGCGCCACCATCGCCGAGATCATGCGCAAGCAGGCGCTCGAGCCGTTGCCGCGCCTGGCGGACGTGGCGCCCGAGATCGATCTGCCGCAGCTGCAGGCGGTGCTCGACAAGGCGTGCGCGAAGAACCGGGAGCACCGCTACCCCGACATGATCGCCTTCGCGAGCGCGCTCTCGCAGGCGATTCCCACGCAGCTGCACATGTCGTTGCCGCCGCTGCAGCGCATGGCGACGAATGCAGGTCGCGCGGCAGTGGCTGCGGCGACTCCGGCCCCGGGCAAAGCGACCGGCCTGGCGCTACCGGGCACGAACGCCGGCGCCGCAACGATCGACAGCACGATGTTGCAGGGCTCGACGCCGTCACCGAACGTGACGATTCAGGGCTCGGCCCAGAGCGCGCTGACGCAGCAGCCGGGCATTGGCTCGATCAGCCCGAGCGGCTCGAAGTCGCCAGTGCCCGACGTTTCACTGCCCCCGCGAGTCGAGAAGTCGAAGCTGCCGATGATCGCAGCCGGCCTTGGGTTGCTGGTGCTCGTGGGCGGCGGCATCGCGTTGTTCTCGGGAGGCCAGGAGCCCACGAAGCCGCCCGTCGCGAACGTTCCAGAGGTACCGAAGCCCGTCGTCGTCGACCCGCCGAAGGTCGATGACACGGCTGCGCTCGTTGCTGCCGCTGCGGCGAAGGTCGTTCACGAACAGGCCGCGTACGAGAAGTACAAGTCGGCGCAGACCAACTGGGCGAAGGGCGATCTCGACGCTGCCAGAACCGACTTGATGGCCATCGATGCAGACACCAAGCCGAAGGCAGACGCTGACAAACTGCTGGCAGACATCAAGTCGGTCGAAGACGCGGTCGTGGCGGGAGACAGGGCTCGTTCGCGCGGTGATTGCGATGCCGCGATGCGGTCGTACCGCGCCGCTCAGAAGCTGAACGGCAACCTCGATGCGGCGAAGCGGGGCATGGGCGCGTGTTCGGCGGCCGCGATTCCCGGACAGGCCGAGTGACGGCAGTCGTCACCCGAAAACCAGACATCACGCCCGGAGGTCCGCTCGGACGGCTCGTCGTCGGCCTCGTCATGCGGTGGCTGCGGTGGTTGTCGCCAGCCACCCGTCGCGCGCTGGCGTTCTTCGTCGCGAAGGTGGCGTTCGTGCTGGGCATTCGCCGCGGTGTTGCGCTCGACAACCTGACGCACGCCTTCCCCGAGAAGCCCGAGGCCGAGCGGCTCGAGATCGCGCGCGGCGTCTACCGAAGCCTCGCGCTCGCGGCGATCGAGGCGGTGACGTCGGATCTGCTGTCGGATCAGGAGCTCGAGCGCGCAGTCGAGATCGTCGATTGGAAGGGGCTCGATGTGGTGCTCGAGGCGCACCAGCCGGTGTTGATCGCCTCGGCCCATCTCGGCAGCTGGGAGTTGTTCGCCGAGGTCATGGCGCGCCGGAAGATCGCGCTGAGCGCGGTGGTGAGGCCGCTCGCGGGCGCCTTCAACGAGTGGGTGGTGAACAACCGCAAGGGCGCTGGCGTGGAGCTGATTCTGCAACGAGGCGCGCTCCGGAAGATGCTGGCCGCGCTCGAGCGGGGCCGCGCGGTGGTGCAGTTGATCGATCAGGTGCTGCCTGCGAAAGACGGCGTGTTCGTGCCGTTCTTCGGGCGGCTCGCCAGCACGACGCCAGCGGTGTCGATGGCGGCGCGGGTCTCGAAGGCTCCGGTGTACGTCGTGGCGGCGGTGCGTGAAGGCGAGCGGCTGCGTATGTTCGTCGAGGGGCCAGTGCCGTTCGTCGAGACCGGTGACCGTGATCGCGACCTGACTGCGCATACGGCGACGCTCACCGCGATCATCGAAGGCCTGATTCGCAGGTACCCCGATCAGTGGTTGTGGCTGCACCGACGGTGGAAGGTGGCACCTCCGCAGGGCTGAGCAGCCGTGGCATAGTGATCACATGGGTGCCGTTCACGTCACGATCGATCTCGAGAACACCACGGACTCCGACAAGGCGGAGGAGGGCTTGATCGCCTCAGCGGCCGTGCGACGTCACTCGGTGCGTGCGCTCGTCGACACCGGGGCGGTGTTGCTCGTGTTGCCGCAAGACATCGTCGACCACCTGGGAATTCGCCGGCGCGGCAAGAGCGTCGTGAGCTTCGCCGATGATCGAAAGGTCGAGTGGGAGACCGCCGGTCCCGTCACTGTTCGCATCGGCAATCGCGCTGGTGTGTTCGAGTGTCTGGTTGGGCCTCCGACCTGTGAGCCTCTGCTCGGTCAGATTCCACTCGAGCGACTCGACCTGCTCGTCGATCCCGTGCAGCAGCAGCTGGTCGTTCGGCCGGAGTCTCCGATCTACCCGCTCTATTCGGTGAAATAGCGCCGGGCGCGAGGCATGGTGGCCGGGTGAGCGGCCCGTTCTCGGCACGAGTTCAGACGTTGACCTTCGCAGAGGGCGCCGCCGCCGACGCGCGCTCGCTGCTCGCGCGCTTCGATGACTTCGTCGTGCGCAGTCGGCGCATCAAGGGGCGGGTGCGCCTCGGCCTCTCGGTCTCGCTCGCGATCGGCCTCGCCTTCGTGGCCAGCAGGGTGGAGCAACCGCTCGCCGTCGGCCTCTGTGGGATCGCCCTGCTCGGGGTCGTCTGGCTGGCGACCGCGCTCCTCGTGCCCATGAGTCTGATGGGCCGCGCGCAGCTCGCGAACGGTGGTGGCGCGACGATGCAATCGGGAGTGGCCGTGGCCTTCGAACCACGCGGGCTGTCGGCGGGAGAAGAGTCATTCCCCTGGCCATCGGTCTCATCCGTCAGGGTCGATGGTGGTGGCGTCACCATCGAAGGCGTCGACGAGGCGAAGCGGCGCGTCTTTCGCATCGAGCTCTCACCGCGCAACTTCCTCTCGGCGGAGGGCCAGCAGTCGGTGGTGGCCGAGGTCGAGCGGCTGCGGCGTTCGTGAACCAACGACGTGCTCTGGTTCTTCGGAAATGGGCTGCACCGCCGGGCGTTACGGAGCAACACGTGTGCGTTCACGTGAGGGAACCTGCGAATGTCGATCTCGATGGCCGAGGGGAAGGGTAAGGCGCCCAGCATGCGCGCGCTGCGGCCCCTCGCCGTCATCGTCGACCCCATCGGGGCGGTGCCTCGGGCGGTCGAGGCTCGCGGCTGGGTCGTGCCGTTGTTGCTCGCGATGAGTCTCTCCGCAGGCGCGTCGGCCGCGATCGCGACCAGGCTCGATACCGCACGCATCGTGATCCCGAAGCTCGAAGCCGCGGGAGAGCTCTCGAAGGTGAGCGAGCGCGAGATCTCGGAGCAGGTCGAGCAGGCGCAGCGGGTGGCGATCGTCGCAGGCGTCGCGAAGGGCGTGCTCCTCGTTCCATTGCTCGCGTTGCTGGCGGCCGGCGGGCTGTGGGTGTGCAGCTGGCTCGTCGGTGGGCGAGGCACGTTCGCCGAGCTCTTCACCGTGGTGTGCCTCGCCTTGCTCCCGATGGCGGTGGGGCAGGGCATCACGCTGGCGTCGGCGTTGAGACAGCAGAGCCTGACGCCGAAGCTGGCGACGAGCCTGGTGCCTTCGTCGTTGAGCGCGGTGATTGACGAGCCGGCTCCGACGCAGCGCCCGGGCTGGAAGGCCACGGCCACGAAGTCGCTGGTCGGCCTCGTCGACTTCTTTCACGTCTGGAGCGCCCTGCTGCTCGGGCTCGGGTTCGCTGCTGCCACGAAGCGCCCTCGCTGGTTCGCGACGTCCTTCGGCGTGCTGCTCTATTTCCTCGTCATCGCGGCCGTGACCATCGGCGTGCCCGGGCTCGGTGACGGCGGTAGCGGAGGCCCCCGATGATCATCGCGCTGTTGCTCACCGCCACGCCGATCACGCTGGACGAGGTTCGTCAGGCCTCGCGGCAGAACCTCGACGCGATTCGTGCCGAGCTGGCCGTCACCCGGGCCGGCCTCGATCGCACCGACGCGAGGTCGGTGTTGTTTCCGCAGGTCGATCTCACGCTCGGCTTCAGTGAGACGCTGGCTGGCCCGCAGCGACGCTTCACGACGGCTCCCCAGATTCAAGCCGATGGCTCGCTCAGCTTCGTGCAGCGGCCAGTCGACATTCCGTCGTTCGCGCAGGGCAACTTCCAGCTCGGCTTGAGCGTGCAGCAGCTGCTCTACGACGGCGGGCGCTGGTGGAATCAGCTCTCGCGCACGGGCGCGATGGAAGAGGCCGCGAAGGGCCAGCTCATCGAGCAACAGGCGGCGAGTGAGCTCGAGGCGGTGCGGCGGTTCTACGAACTCCTGCGCGCACAGGTGACGCTCACGGTCCTCGAGGGGTCGGTCAAACGCAGCAGCGATCTGCTCGAACGCGCGAAGGGCTTGTTCGAGGCGGGCCGCGCGCAGCGACGCGACGTGCTCGATGCCGAGGTCAATCTCGGGAACGATCGCATCGCGGTGATCCGGCAGCGGCAGGCGATCGTCGCGGCGCAGGCGTCGTTGCTCCAGTGGCTGGGGCAGCCTCCGCGTGAGGTCGAAGCGGTGACGCCAGCCGGGTTTCAGACGGTGCTCGCGCCGGTGGTGCCAGAGGCGCCGAAGCTGCTCGCGCTGGCTCGGGAGCGTCGCCCGCTCTTTCACGTGCTCGACGCGCAGGGGCGGGGCGCGAAGCTGGCCGTCGAGATCGCGCGCGCGGACTACCTGCCCAGGCTCACCGCGAACGCGAACTACAACCGCACCGCGCCCTCGGCCGAGCTCTTCATCGACCCCACCAAGCAGCACGCGTTCTCACTGGGCGCGAACCTCTCGTGGGATCTCTTCAGCGGCTTCGCGACGGACTCCCAGGTCGCCCGCGCGCAGACGCAGTTGACCGAGCTCGAGAAGCAACAGCGCCAGGCCACCATCGAGCTCGAGTCCGAGATCGTGCGCGCGACTGGAGCGCTCTCGGCGCAGGGAGAGATCGCGCTGCTCGCCGCGAAGAACCGCGCGCTGGCCGAAGAGAGCTTCTCAGCCGAGGAGCAGCGTTACACGGCCGGCGCGACCACCAGCCTTTCGGTGCGTGACGCGCAGACCCGCGCGCTCCAGGCCCAGCTCACGCAACTGCAGACCCGCGTCGATCTCGAGATCGCCACCGCCGCGCTCGAGCGCCTCGCCGGTGGCCCCATCGCCGTTCAGGAGAAGCCATGACCTGGTGGAAAGCCCTCATCGCGCTCGCGATTCTCGGAGGTCTCGCGGCCATCACCGTCGCCGGCCTCAAGGAGCGCCCGCCGCCTGCGACCGAGGTGCAGCTCGGCACTGCGAAGCGATCACCGATCACCCGAACCGTCACGGGCGCCGGCAAGGTGCAGCCCGCCACCACGGTGAAGATCAGCTCGAGCATCTCGGGCGATCTCATCGAGCTCACCGTGAAGGAGGGCGATCACGTCACCAGGGGCCAGGTGCTGGGACGCATCGATCGCCGCCGCTTCGAGGCCAACGTTCGCCAGGCGCAGGCGGGCCAGAACGCCGCGAAGTCCGACGTGGCCACCGCGCAGGTCGAGGTCGAGCGCACGCAGCGGGAGTTCGAGCGGGTCCAGGGATTGGCAAGCCGCGGCCTCTCGTCGCAGGCCGAGGTCGAGTCGGCGCAGTCGGCCCTCGCGGCGGCGAAGTCTCGCGTCGCCGCGCTCAACGATCGCGTCAACCAGCAGCAGGCCGTGCTCGACGAGGCGCAGAACAACCTCGCGAAGACGACGCTCGTCTCTCCCATCGACGGCACCGTCATCGAGCGCAACCGCGAGATCGGCGAGCGCGTGCGCGGCAGCGATTTCAACGAAGACGTCGTGATGTCGCTCGCGGCGCTGGCGTCGATGGAGGTGAAGATCGAGGTCGGTGAGCACGAGGTCGTTCACCTCGCGATGGAGCAGAAGGCCGACGTGAAGGTCGACGCGCTCGAAGGGCAGACCTTCGACGGCAGCGTCGTCGAGATCGCGCAGAAGGCGCTCATTCGCAACGCAGGCTCGGAGCAGGAGACCACCAGCTTCCCCGTCACCGTCGCGCTCACTTCGCGCCCGCCCGGCGTGATGCCAGGCATGAGCGCCGAGGTGCGCATCACCGCCGAGCAGCGCGAGTCGGCGATCGTCGTCCCAGTACAGGCCGTGACGGTGCGCCCCGAGTCGTCACTCAAGGACGCGAACGTGCCAGTCGAGGGCAAGCCGATCGAAGCGAAGGGCCGCACGGGAGAACGTTTCGCGAAGGTCGTCTTCGTCGTCGGCAAGGATCAGAAGGTCACGCTGCGTCGAGTCCGTACCGGCATCGCATCGGACACCGACATCGAGATCCTCGAGGGGCTGGAGGAGGGGGAGCGCATCGTCGAAGGGCCGTACCGCACCCTGGCGAAGGAGCTCAAAGACGGCGACGCGGTCGAAGAGGTGAAGCCGGGGCAGGGCGGCAAGTTCAAGGGCAAGCGCGGCTGATGACTCCTGCTTCGGCACAGACGCTGATCGAGCTCGACGACATCGCGCGCGAGTACGTCGTGGGCGGCGAGACGGTTCGCGCGCTCGCGGGCGTGACGGTGCACATCAAGAAGGGCGAGTGGGTCGCGATCATCGGCCAGTCGGGCTCGGGCAAGTCGACGTTGATGAACGTGATCGGCTGCCTCGACACGCCGACCTCGGGCTCGTACCGGCTCAACGGCAAAGACGTCTCGCGCATGTCTGACGACGCGCTGGCCGACATTCGTAATCGCGAGATCGGCTTCATCTTCCAGAACTTCCAACTCCTGCCGAGAGAGACGGCGCTGGCGAACGTCGAGCTGCCGCTGGTCTACCGGGGCGAGCGCGCGAAGGCGCGACGGGAGCGGGCGATCGAAGCGCTGAAGAAGGTGAAGCTCGAGCACCGCATGCTGCACAAGCCGACCGAGCTCTCGGGCGGTCAACGGCAACGTGTCGCCATCGCGCGCGCGCTCGCGGCCGATCCTTCCCTGCTCCTCGCCGACGAACCGACCGGCAACCTCGACAGCGCGACGGGCGAGGAGATCGTTCGGCTGTTCGAAGAGCTTCACCATCAGGGCCACACCATCGTGCTCGTCACGCACGAGCCGAAGCTGGCCGCCCGGTGTCCGCGCGCGGTTCGCCTCTCCGACGGCAAGGTGGTCGGCGATGGCCCCGGCGCGCAGGTCGCGTACGCCGAGGTGCCCGCGTGAGCCTTCGCATCGATCTCGTCGAGGGCGCGTCGATCGCCGTGCGATCGCTCTTCGCGCATCGGCTGCGAACGGTGCTCACGGTGATGGGCGTTGGGATTGGCGTCGCCACGCTGCTCGCGATCCTCGGCATCACCCAGGGCCTCGACTCCTCCTTCGAGAAGCAGCTCGCGACGCTCGGCTCGAGCTCGGTCTTCGTCTCGCGGCAACCGTGGGTTCAGCTCGGCAACTGGTGGGAGTTTCGCAACCGCAAGAACATCACGCTCGCGCAGATCGAAGCGGTACGCGCGCAGTGCTCGCTGTGCGACTCGGTCATTCCGATGGTCGACGACAACGCCGACGTGCAGTTCCTCGGCAACGAGCTATCGCAGGTCGTCATCTCGGGCGCCTCGGAGGAGTGGCCGAAGGTGAACGGCTTCGAGGTGACCCAGGGGCGCTTCTTCAACCAGACCGACGATGACAACCGAAGGCTCGTCGTGGTGCTCGGCGCCGACGTGACCGACACGCTGTTCCCCGGGCTGAACCCGATCGGTCAGACGATGCGCATCGGGAAGAAGCCCTTCACGGTGGTGGGCACGCTGGGCCGCAAGGGCAAGCTGCTCGACAGCTCGCAAGATCTTCGCGCCGTCATTCCGTTCAACACCTTCACCAGCTTCTTCGCGGGCCGGCGCAGCTACACGATCGGCGTCTCGGTGAAGAGCCCCGATCAGCTCGACGCGGTGGAGGACGAGCTCGTGGGCGTGCTCCGTCGGGTGCGCAACACGCCTGCCGACAAGCCCGACGACTTCGCGATCAACCGGCCCGAGCAGCTCGCGAGCACCTACCAGCAGCTCACCGGCGCGCTGTACGCGGTGGCGTTGGGCATCGGCTTCATCACGTTGCTCGTCGGCGGCATCGGCATCATGAACATCATGCTGGTCTCGGTGCGCGAACGGACGCGGGAGATCGGCGTGCGTCGCGCCCTCGGTGCCCGCAAGCGCACCATCATCATCCAGTTCATGCTCGAGGCGATGGTCGTCTCGGCGGTCGGCGGAGCGCTGGGCACGCTCGTCGGGCTGGGCGGCGCGAAGATCATCAGCCTGATCACCCCGCTCGCTGCGACCGTGAAGCCGCTCACCGTCGTCTTCGGCGTCGTCTTCGCTGCCCTCGTCGGTCTGCTCTTCGGAATCTGGCCGGCCGCGCGCGCCGCCAACCTCGACCCCGTCGAAGCGCTCAGGCAGGAGTGATCGTGTTCCGCGCCTTCATCGACAACCTGCGGCTGGCGGCGGGAACGTTCATCGCGCACCCGCTCCGCACGGCGCTCACGTTGCTCGGCATCATCATCGGCGTCGCCACCGTGATGACGATGATGGCGCTGCTCGAGGGCCTGCGCCTCAAGGTGAACAAGGATCTCTCGCAGCTCGGCGCGAACGTGTTCCGCGTCGACAAGTGGCCGCAGGGCTTCCGGCTCGGCGGAGGCGATCGCATCAACTGGAACAAGATCGCCGCGCGGCCCGTGCTCACGCTCGACGACAAGCGCGCGATCGCCGAGCAGTGCCCGTCGGTGAAGCGCACCAGCGCGTCGTCGTGGCAGCCCGCCCAGCGCGTGCGCACCGCGATGACCGAGACGCAGGCGAACGTCTTCATCCTCGGAACCACCGTCGAGTATCCCGACACCTCGGGCGTCGTCGTCGCCACCGGCCGCTACTTCAATGAGCAGGAGGATCTCGACGGTCGGCAGGTGGCCGTGCTCGGGCCCGACGTCGCCGACAAGCTCTTCCCCAGCCTCGACCCCATCGGCCAGGAGGTGCGGCTGAAAGGAAGGCCCTACACGGTCGTCGGCGTGCTCGAGCGACGCGGCAAGGTGCTCGGCCTGTTCAACCTCGACAACCAGGTCATGGTGCCGATGACGACGTTCCTCTCGCTCTACGGCAAGCGGCGCACCGTCTCGATCAGCGTGGAAGCGAAGAGCCAGGACGTCTTCGATCCTGCGATGGAAGAGGTGTCTCGCCTGATGCGTCAGCGCCGAAAGCTCGCGCCCGCTGAAGACGACAACTTCGAGGTCTCGACGAACGAGTCGATGGCGAAGACACTCAACGATCTCTCGAAGGTGATCACCGCGGCGACGTTCGGCGTGTGCCTGTTGTCGCTGCTCGTCGGCGGCATCGGCATTCTCAACATCATGCTGGTGTCGGTCTCGGAGCGGACGCGGGAGATCGGCGTGCGCAAGGCGCTGGGAGCGCGGCGCTCCCGCATCTTGTGGCAGTTCGCGACCGAGGCCGTCACGCTCTCGCTGGTCGGCGGACTGATCGGGCTTGGGTCTGGGCTGGGGCTCGCGGCCCTGGGTCGCTGGGCCCTGGGCCTTCACACCGCAGTCCCAATCTGGGCGGCTGCGCTGTCGTTGGCGATGAGCTCGGGCGTCGGGCTCGTCTTCGGCATCTACCCAGCAGCCCGCGCGGCGAGGCTCGATCCCGTCGACGCGATGCGCGCGGAATAGCCTGTATTTCCACAACCCCTTGAATCAACGGGGCAGGGTGTCGTCAAAGGGCGCCGCTCTTGCGGTTCTGCGCCATTTCAGGTGTTTGTCGTACGAAATCTGACTTCTGGGAGCCTCACCCGTGAACTCACTCAAACTGTTCTTCTGCGCCGTGGGCCTGTCGCTCGTGGCGTGTACTCCGCCAGTGCGGCCCTGCGGCCCTGCGACCTGTTCGACGGGCTGCTGCGACGCCAACGGGCAGTGCCAGGGAGGCAGCTCGGTGACGGCGTGTGGCGCTCAGGGCAATGAGTGCCGCACCTGCGCGACGAACCAGCTCTGCAACAGCGGGCAGTGCACCATGCCGAACAACATGGCGGGTGGCACCGCGGGTACGGGCGGCGGCTCAGCAGTGGGCGGCGGCGTCGGCGGATCGATGGGAGGCGGAGCAGCCGGCGGCCAACCGTTGACCTGCGCGAGCGGGCTCACGCTCTGCGGCTCCACGTGTCTCAACACCGCGACCGACTACGGCAACTGCGGCGCGTGTGGCCGGTCGTGCGCTCCGGGCCAGTACTGTACGGGCAGCATGTGCATGAACGTGCCCTCGAGCTGCACGCCCGGCAGCCCGAACGCCTGTCCGACGAACTTCTTCTGTGACGCCACCACGAGCCGGTGCCAGTTCGGCTGTCAGACCAACAGCCACTGCAGCAACGGGCAGATCTGCGACACCCAGCGGAACACCTGCGTGTGCCCCACCGGCTCGAACCTGTGCGGCGGCTCGTGCGTGCCGGCGAACACCCCGACGGCGTGCGGCTCGCAGTGCCTCTCGTGCAGCGGCGGGCCGAACTCGATTCCCTCGTGCACCAACGGCACCTGCGACTTCACCTGCATGACGGGGTACCACCGCTGCGGCAACAGCTGCGTCTCGAACTTCGACGCGATGACGTGCGGCACGCGGTGCTCGGCGTGTCCCGGTGCTCCGAACGCGACGCCGACGTGCGACGGCAACGACTGCGGCACGCTGTGCTCCCAGGGCTTTCACCAGTGCGGCCCCGACTGTGTGTCGAACTTCGACGTGGCCACCTGCGGCACGAGCTGCAACCCCTGTCAGGCCCCAGCCAACGCGGTCGCGCAGTGCATGTCGGGCGGTGCTGGCCAGGCGCCCACCTGCACCTTCCAGTGCAACCCGGGCTTCGTGCGCTGTGGCAACACCTGCGTGGCGGAGTCGATCACCGCGTGCGGTGCGTCGTGTCAGACCTGCACACCACCCGCGGGCGCCACCAACCCGCAGTGTGTCAACGGCGCGTGCCAGTACACCTGCGCGACGGGCTTTCATCAGTGCGGAACGCAGTGCGTGACGAACACCGCGGTGGCGACCTGCGGCACCTCGTGCACCCCTTGCCCTGTGCCCGTGAACGGCACGGCGACCTGCAACGGCACCGCGTGCGGCGTTCAGTGCAATGTCGGGTACCACGAGTGCAACGGCCAGTGCGTGTCGAACTTCTCGGTGAACACCTGCGGCAGCCGATGCGCCGTGTGCCCCGATGGCCCGACTGGCAGCGGCACCACCGTCACCTGTGACGGCCTCAACTGCGGGCTGCGCTGCGCTTCGACCTCCACGCCGAACTACTGCGGCAACGTCTGTGTGGCCGACTCTGTCACCTCGTGCGGCCCCAGCTGCCAGACCTGCACGCCGCCTGCGAATGCAACGGCCACCTGTGTGAGCGGCCTCTGCGACTTCACCTGCCAGACGGGCTACCACCGCTGCGGCTCGCAGTGTCTGGCCGACAACTCGGTCGACAGCTGCGGCTCGCTCTGCGCCGCGTGCCCGGCAGGCCCACCCAACACCGCCACGACCTGCACGCGCGCCACTCCGACCAGCCCCTTCACCTGCGGGTGGGACTGTGGGCCCGGCACCAACCGCTGCCCGGCAGGCGGCAGCCAGTGCGTCCCTTCGGACTACACGCTCGCGTGCGGTCCGACGTGTGCGGTCTGCTCCTCGACGCTGGCCAACGAGCGCGGCGTCTGTGGCTCCAACGGCATCTGCAGCACGGGCTGCATCACCTCGTGCGGCGGCAGCTGCGTCAACGCGCAGACGAGCGTGACCCACTGCGGCACCTGCAACAACGCCTGCGCCGTCGCCGATCGCTGCACGCAGGGCGAGTGCCGTACCTTCTGCGCCAGCGGAGTGGGCCTCTCGTCGATGGTGCCGTCGGTGACGACCTCGACGACCAGCTTCCCCTTCCTCGTGCTCGACGTGAACGGTGACGGCCGCAACGACCTGGTCACGGGCGAAGGCACCTACGTCTACGTGCGGCTCGGCCTCGCGAACTCGACCGGCACCGGCCCCTCGGGCACCTTCGGCGCCGCGACCTCGTACTACGTCAGCTACACCGTCTCGCAGCTGGTCGCGGGCGATCTGACGGCCGATGGGCGCCCCGAGATCGTCGCGCTCACCACCTCGATCTACATGAACGTGCTGCGCAACTCGGGCACCGGCACCTTCACGGCGAATCTCGTCTCGCTCTCGTACACGCCGACCAGCGCTACCATCGGCGAGTTCAACGGCGCGGCGCCTGCCGATCTGCTGGTCAGCGTCAACACCAGCCTCGCGGGCTCGTCGGCGAGCCTCTACGTGGGCAACGGGCTCGCCTCGTCGAACCCTGTCACGCTCTCGGGAGGCGCGGGCCTTGGCATCGGCACCGTGTCGAACGTGCGGGCGCTTTCGGCGAACGCAGACGCCTTCAGCGATGTGATCGCGACGGCTGCCTCCAACGCCATCTACCTGTACCTGGGAACCGGCGTGGCGACGGCGCCCGTGAACTCGGGCACCGCCGTGCTGCAGCAGCTGCCTGCCGGAGAGACCTTCACCTCGGGCACGGCTGGCACTGCGTTCATGATGGAGGTGGCCGACGTCACGGGTGACTCGATCGCCGACCTGATCGTGCCCGTCGTCTCGGGAGCGACCGCTGGCGTGCGCGTCTACCCCCTGACCGCGGGTCCTGCCTTCGGCACCTCGACGCTGCTCTCGTTGCCCGGACCTGCCCGCGCGATCGTCGCGACCGACATCAACGGAGACGGTCGCCGCGATCTCGTCGTCGCCTCGTCCGACGTGCGCGTGTTCCTGGGACAGGTGGGCGGTGGCTTCTCGACGCCGCAGGTGCTGGGCATCTCGTTCTCGGCGACGTTCTTCAACTCGCTCGCGGTGGTCGACGTCACGGGCGACATGCGCCCCGAGATCTTCGCGCCCGCTGGCACCACCATCGTCACGGCGGTCAACAACGGCAGCGGCGCCTTCACGGGCGTCACGGGCACGGCCGTCGCGAACGCGACCCGCATCTCGACGGGCGATCTCAACGGTGACGGCGTCAGCGACGTCGCGGCGATCTCTCCCACGACGAGCGGCCCGATCATGGGCACGAACATTCGGCTGGTCGACACCACCTTCACCACCAACAGTGTGCGGGGCCGCGTCGAGGTCTTCTACAACGGGCAGTGGGGCACGGTGTGCAACTCGGGCCTGTCGTCGAGCTACGAGATTCCCGTGCTGTGCCGCTCGCTCGGGTTGAGCAGCGCGGTGACGTACTTCACCTCTCCGAGCACGACCACGCCGCCCGGCATCTCGGGCTTCTACTGCAGCAGCAGCGCGACCCTCTCGTGGTCGTCGTGCAGCTACAGCGCGTCGACCTGCACCAACGCCAGCGATGTCGGCATCGAGTGCCTCACCACGACGGCGGTCTCGCAGGACACGACGACGCAGGTGCTCTACGGCGCGACCAACGGCACGTTCACCGTCGGTCAGTCGTTCACCACGCGCGGCGATCGCGTGGCCATCGGGAACTTGAACGGCGACACCGCCCAGGATCTGGTGACGAGCGCGCTGGGTTCGCTCGACGGTGGCTCGACGCCGGTGATCGAGGTGCGCGTCGGCGCGACGAACAACACCATCAGCCCGGCGACGCAGTACCCGGCCCGCGCGATCCCCACCTTCGTGCTGATCGCCGAGGTGTCGAATGACACGGCGCAGGACATCATCGTGGGCTCGACGCTCGGCGTGGACGTGTACCGGAACCTGGGCGCCGGCACCTTCGCGCCGCCGCTCAGCGTCTACACGACCGGCGTCTCGAGCATCGCCGTCGCAGACTTCAACCTCGACGGCCGGCGTGATCTCGTCGTGGCCAACACGGCCTTCAACACGCTCACGCCGCTCATGAACGTGGCGCTGCCTGGCACGGTCGGCTTCCTCACGGGCACCTCGATCTTCCCCACCACCGCGACGAACTTCAGCGTGCAGGCTGCCGATGTCACCTATGACGGCAAACCCGATCTCGTCTTCGGCCGCATCGTCTTCACAGGCAACGGCTCGGGCACGTTCACGTCGCTGGGCTCGGTGCTGCCGATTCAGCCGCCGCGGCAGGTGCTGCTCGACCTCGACAACGACGGGTCGCTCGATCTCGTGGGCGCGGGCAGCGCGAGCTCGGTGTTGTCGGTGTTGCCAGGCACGTCGAGCGTCGCCTTCGGGTTCGCCAGCACGCCGAACGGCTACTCCTCGGGGGCCGTCATCGAAGACGTGGCGATCGCGAAGATGAACGCCGACGCCCAGCGCGATCTCATCGTGCTGCAGGGGCCGGCCGGCAGCCGCTCGATCATCGCGGCGCCCGGCGTCTGTCGCTGACGCGCGGCCACGTTCTTCCCCATGGGCCTTGCGGCGGTGTGCCCTTGGTGGCACGCACGCAGCTGGCCGCCGTCTCTTGTCGTGGGGAACCGCCTCGTGAACTTCTTTCGCCTCGTCGTGCTCGCCGCCGTGCTTCCGGTGGCGATGCTGTCGTGTACGCCGCCCGTCCGCCGCTGCACTGCCGCGACCTGCAGCACCGGTTGTTGTGACGCGAACGGCGAGTGTCAGAGCGGCTCTGGCATCGCCGCCTGCGGCAGCAACGGCAGCGAGTGTCGAACCTGTGGCACCGGCCAGATGTGTCAGAGCGGTCAGTGCGCGTCGGCGATGGGCGGTGGCAACGCTGGCGGTGGGAGTGCCGTCGGTGGCGGGCAGGTGGGCGACGCCGGGCTCGGCGGTGGCAGCGCGGGAGGCGGAGACCCCATCACCTGTGCCGCGGGGCTGACGCTGTGCAGCGGGTCGTGCGTCAACACGCGCACCGACTTCGGCAACTGCGGCTCGTGTGGGCGGGGCTGTGCGGGTGGGCAGTACTGCGACAACAGCCAGTGCACGAGGCTTCCGACGATGTGCACGCAGACGCCAGGCTCGTGCCCCCCGAACTATTTCTGCAACGCCAGCAGCGCCTGTCAGTTCGGCTGCCAGACGAACACGAACTGCTCGGGCGGGCAGATCTGCGACACCACGCGGAGCCAGTGTGTGTGCCCTGCCAACACCAACTTCTGCGGTGGCAGCTGCGTACCTCCGACGACGGTGACGGCATGCGGCTCGCGGTGCCTGAACTGCGCCGGTATTCCCAACGCGACGCCGACGTGCTCTGCGACGGGCACCTGCGAGTTCACGTGCAACGTGGGCTACCACCGGTGTGGAAGCCAGTGCGTCTCGAACTTCGCGCCCGAGACGTGTGGCACCAGCTGCACGGCCTGCCCGGTCGCGCCCAACTCGACGGCAACCTGTGACGGCAACGTCTGCGGCCTGCAGTGCGCCATGGGCTTCCACCAGTGCGGCAACGACTGCGTGTCTGACTTCGACGTGGCGACCTGCGGCAACCGCTGTCAGCCCTGCGCCGTGCCCGCCAACTCGGTGGCGCAGTGCCTGAGCGCCGGAGCGGGCCAGCCGCCTGCCTGCCAGTTCCAGT
>JBEOKA010000143.1:0-13460 GCA_040275325.1 Myxococcaceae bacterium
GCTCAGGGCACTCACAACTACCCAGCATTGCGACGTTCCTGCACCAGTGCGGTAAAGCACCTACACACTCCCACCACTGGCACGAATCCCGCACACGGCGGCGCTCCATGCGTCGTTCCGCCCGGTTTGCGACCCATTCTTCGAAGCTGCCGCTGAATCTCATCGGTTTGCTCGTGGTTGCCGTTACTTTTGTGGCACACGCGCAGCCGATCGCGACGGGCCTGTCTGGTTCGACCGGCGGAGCCGCCGACACCGCGAACAAGGCACCGTGGCGCGGCACCTCGGTCAACTACAGCCACAACCTCGGGGTGATGACGCTCGCTCCGGGTGCCGAGCCTTTTTACAACCCCACCTGGAGCCAGCGCCTCGGCCTCTTCCCCGAGTGGCACTTCGGCAACGTCATCACGTTGCGCGGCCGCTTCTTCCTCTCGCAGGAGTTCACCGAGAGCGACTCGACCCGCTATCGCAACGAGGTCGAGCTCTCTGACGTGTGGCTCGACACCGTGTGGAGCGGCTTCACCGAGAAGAACAGCCGCATTCACCTCGGCGCCGACCTGCGCGTCACGCTGCCGACCTCGAAGGTCTCGCAGGCCCAGACCCGCATTCTCACCCTCGGCCCCGGCGTCAACGTCTCGCGCCGCTTCGACGTGCTGTCTGGCCTCACGCTCATCTACACCGGCCGCTTCACCTGGCGCGCGAACCGCTTCGCCACCCGCCAGAACGAGGGCCCGAAGTCGTGCGGCGACACCCGCGCCCTCGAGTGCGCCGACTTCATCTTGAACAGCGGCGTGCGCACCGTGCAGTTCGACCTGCTCCACGGGCCCGTCGTCAGCTTCGCGCCGCACCCGAAGGTCGACGTCTCGGCCAGCTTCCTCATGCAGCGCGGCTGGCTGCCGGCGCTCGCCGCAGTGCCCGACTCGCAGCCTGGCGCCGAGGCCATCAACGCCGCTGGCACCGGAGTCGCAACACGTGACCTGATGATCTTCTCGCTGAGCGTTTCGTATCAGGCGTTCAAGGCCGTCGGCTTCTCGCTCGGCGCGTGGACGTTCTCGAACCAGCTCGGCGAAGACGGCCGCTACCAATTCCCCCTCTTCAATCGCAACACCACGCTGTACCTCGACGCCACCTTCGACCTCGAAGGCGCCGTGTCGAGCTTCCGCAAGGAGAAGTCATGACCGGTCGTCCCTCCCTTCGCGTCGCGGTGTTGTCCGCGGCGCTCGTCGCCCTCTCGTGCGCTGAGCAACAGGCGCCCATCAACCGCGTGCAGCCCGACGCGCTCGACAAGGCGTTCTTCGTCGGCAAGGACTACCAGGCGACCAGCGACGACCCCGAGTTCTACAGCCAGGCCACCGTCGTCGACGTCGGCTACGGCGCCGGGCAAGACGGGCTCTTCACCAGCAGCTACGCCCAGCCGCTCACCCGCGTGAAGTGGACGGTGACCGAAGACCTGCTCATCGCGCGCCTCGCCTACGAGCGCATTCAGGGCAGCGACGGCAAAGGCGTGGGCAAGGCCACCAACGACGGCATCGTCGTCGCCGCGTACGCCATCAAGAGCCACTTCGACATCAAGCGCGACTACAACCCGCAGACCGGCGAGCAGACCAACGTCATCGGCGAGAACACCGTCGACCGCCCCTGGTACCAGCGCCAGTTCATTCGCGTCGACTGGTCGAAGAACCTCTCGACCGACAACTACGAGTTCGACACGCTCAGCCAGCTCGGCGTGTACGGCGGCGTCAGCTACGAGCCCCTCGCGTACACCGTGCAGACGCCCGGCGACGCCGACGCGCCCCACGTCGACACGGCCTCGGGCTACCTCGACGTCACCAACAAGGCCTTCGCCCGCCCGCAGCTCGTCGACCTCTCGGCGCTGGGCGGCGGTGTGATGCCCGCCTGCTACTTCGACGCCGACTTCAGCGGAGGCACCGGCCCCAACACCCAGTGCTCGCCCGTCGAGCTCACGATTCGTCAGGCCTTCCGCAAGGTGGAAGACACCGACTACGAGCCCGCCGACTGGGACGGAGACCGCTTCAAGGCCTTCGGCGCCTTCACCACCGACCGCTCCGGCTACGCGCGTGAGTACGGCATGACCGACACGCAGTGGCACCGCTTCATCAACCGCTACAACATCTGGAAGCTGTCGCACTTCTACGCCGACGCCAACGCGAAGACGGGCGCGGTCGGCTGCTTCAACCCCACCACCACGCCCGCTGGCGCGAACCCGCACCGCGACGTGAACAAGGACGGCACCGAAGACGAGTGCGCCGCCGTCGGCCGCGGCAGCCGCTGCGACACCTTCAGCCAGAAGTGCACGCTGCCCTACCGCGACCGCGAGGTGAAGCCGGTGCTCTGGTACCACTCCGATGGCTCCAACCCCGAGTACTTCGAGCCCACCCGCGACGCGACCCACGAATGGGACGTCGCCATTCGCGCCTCGGTGATGTCGGCCCGCTACGCCGAGTGCGTCGCCACGAAGAGCCCCGACTGTGACGCGCTCTACCCGGTGTACTCGGGCCAGCAGGACGACAACGACGACGCCATCGCGCTCGCCCGTGAAGTCGACGACTGCCGCGCCGGCCGTGCGTACCCCGGCACCGACTGCAACCAGGTCGCTGACGCCGTCGGCGCCGCCCGCGGCTACACCGCTGGCGTCATCGCGCTCGCGAAGCTGCCCGAGGCCGTCGTGCTGTGTCACTCGCCCGTCGAGGCGTCTGACGACGCCCTCTGCGGTGCCCAGCGCCTGCCCACCAACCTCACCGCGGCCGATTGTTTCCGTGCCGACCGCGAGGGCGACGTCGAGCTTCAGAAGACGTGCAACGCCGCGCTGCGCGTTCGCAAGGGCGACCTGCGCTACCACCAGGTCAACACCATCGTCTCGCCGCAGACCCCGTCACCCTGGGGCATCATGGTCGACGCGCATGACCCGCTGACGGGCGAGAAGATTTCGGCCTCCATCAACGTGTGGAGCCACGTCACCGACCTCTGGAGCCAGGGCATCGTCGACACCGCCCGCTACATTCGCGGCGAGCTCTCGACGGCCGACATCACCGAAGGCACCTATGTGCGCGACTGGGCGGCGGCGGCCGAAGCGGCCACCACCCGGGGCACGTTGCCGATTCTCACCTCGGACCAGCGCCTCGAGATGCTGGGCAAGATGACGAAGGGCCGCGCCATCACCAGGCAGGAGCTCGAGGCCTTCGAGGCGAGCCCCATGTCGGTGCAGGCGAAGCAGCTCTTGCGCACCGCCCGTGACATCAAGGCCGACGCGCTCGCGCCCACCTCGACGAAGCCCGTCTACGACGCCCGCCGCAAGCGCGCGCTCAACACCCCGACCGAGGCGGCCCTGACGACGAAGATGTTCCAGTCGTTCGCCGGCAAGACGGGCCTGCTCTCGTCAGACCTGATGAGCGAGCTCGCCTCGCCGCTGCGTGGCGCGAACCCCGCCCGCACGCGCGACCTGCGCAACCTGCGTGAGCTGAAGCTGGCCGAGCGCGGCGCCTGCGTGATGAACGAGGCTCCCGCGCCGCTCGCCATTCCCAACCTCGCCACCCACCTCGAAGACAAGTTCGGCCGCTTCGACAAGAACTCGTCGAAGGGCGACCAGCTGCTGCGCGCCGCCCGCATGCGTCAGTACCTCGCGAACCGCGCCCACTACGCCGTGGTGACGCACGAGATGGGGCACTCCATCGCGCTGCGGCACAACTTCGTCAGCTCGTCCGACGCGCTCAACTACCGCCCGCAGTACTGGCAGCTGCGCACCGACGACGGCTCGGCCATTCGCCCCTGCACCACCCTCGACACCACCGGCAGCTGCACGGGCCCGCGGTACCACGACGTCGTCACCGAGAACGAGAAGTCGCAGCTGCTGACGATGTTCATGCAGTCGTCGACGATGGACTACGCCGGTGAGGCCACGCAAGACCTCATCGGGCTGGGTGCCTACGACTTCGCGGCCGCGCGCATGTTCTACGGCGGCGTGGTGGCCGTGGCCGACGTCACCGACATGAAGGTGGGCACCGCCAAGGGCCTCGGGCTGCTCGACAAGATGGACAGCTTCGGCGGCATTCTCGGCCTGCAGTTCGCCATCGGCGCGGCCACCCCGCAGGACCCGACGAACACCAACACGATTCACTACTCGCAGCTGCAGCGGTACTACCGCCTCATCAGCAACTGCCGCGTCGTCGACCCCAACGCCTTCAAGCCGGCCACCTGGGACGCGACGACGAAGGGCGCCTGGAGCCCGCTGCTCGACGGCCTCATCGTCAAGGTGAAGGGCCAGTACACCCGCTGCCGCCAGGTGCCCGTCGACTACGTTCCCTGGGCGACGCTGGCCATGCCGAACGCCGGCCGTGGCGGGCCCGCCGTCGACGCGCAGAGCCGCGTGCGCTTCCCCTACGGCTTCGCCACCGACCGCTGGGCCGACCTCGGCAACCTGTCGGTGTACCGCCACGACAACGGCGCCGACCCGTACGAGCTCTTCGACTTCCTCATCACGCAGCAGGAGGTCAACCACATCTTCGACAACTACCGGCGCGGGCGGCAGACGTTCACCGTGCGCGGCGCCGCCACCCGAAGCCTCTCGCGCTACAGCGAGAAGCTGCGTGACGCGGCCAAGGGTCTCGGGCTGATGGCGAACATCTATCGCGACTTCGCCGTCTCGCAGGGCTACGACTTCGAGACGTACTGGCCGCTGCTGGGCGCCAACGCCTTCGCCGAGAACCTGATGGTGTCGGGCCTGGGCTTCGACCACTTCGCGCGGCAGCTGTCGCGCCCTGCCGCGGGCCCGCACACGCTCGAGAACGGGGTGCTGCGCAGCCAGACCGACTCCATCTCGACGGGCGGCACCACGGCCATCACCGTGCCCAACGGAGCCACCGGCTACTTCGGCAACGTCAGCTACGGCGGCCGCCCCCTCGAGAACGCGCTCGCCGACGACAAGGGCGAGTACAACGCCGAGTTCACCATCAACAGCGGCAGCTATTACGAGAAGGCCTACACGGCGATGTTGATGACGGAGTCGGTCGACAACTTCATCTCGGACAGCCGCCGCGACTTCCTCGACGCGCGCTACCGCTCGGTGTCGCTCGCCGACGTCTTCCCCGAGGGCTACCGCCGCTGGCTGGGCAACAACCTGACGGGCGACGACGCCATCAAGGGCATGCGCCTGGTGACGAGCGCGGGCAGGCCGATGGCCGACGCGACGGGCTTCCCGGCGCAGGGCATGGGCCACGTCTCGTGGACGGGCGCCGAGGTGTCGACGTGCTTCGCGAACGTCGAGTCGATTCGGTGCCAGGAGACGCCGCCCGACGAGACCGTCGTCATCGACCCGCAGGTGGGGTGGGAGCAGCAGAAGTTCCTCATCGCGTGGACGCTGCTGTACCTGCCCGAGAACCAGCAGCAGCAGTGGCTCAACCAGATGGGCCTCTGGGAGCTCGGGGCCGACAGCGACCCCGGCTTCGCCAACCGCCTCGAGCTGCACCTCCCGGACGGCAAGGTGTACATCGCCAAGACGTCGGGCACCGAGACGGTGCTGGGCAAGCAGGTGCAGAAGGGCGTGGCCGCCCGCATGCTGCAGTGGGCGAACGAGCTGCTCGAGCGCGCCTATGTCACCGACCCGGGCCCCGACCGCGACGGCGACGGCAAGCCCGACTGGTTCCTGCCCCGCATCGTCGGCGGCAAGCCGCTGGTGAAGTTCGACCCGACGATTCGCTCCATCACCGCCGAGGGTGGAGTGGAGGCCGGCCGCCCCGGCTGCGACGCCAACGACATGACGGCCTGCACCTGCGCGTCGAACCGGGCCTGCCTCGAGCTGTCGCGCTACCAGGAGGTGCCCTTTTTCATGCGCCAGGCGATGCGTGACTACGGCGTGGCCGACCCATCGATGCGCGGCCTGCACTGAGCCTTCGATGACCTGAAGTCACGCGGCGTGGTCTCCAGAACCGGAGGCCACGCCGCGTTCGTCTGAGTGCCTGTGTTCGTGACGTGGCAAGCGCCGGTTTCAAACGCTCGCGGCCGCTCCATCGCCTGCGCGGCCCCGGGCCCACGCGAGCGCCTCGTCTCTCGTCGCGCACACCACGTAGGGAACGCCCAGGCCCGTCACGAGCAGAATCGTCATCGTCACGAAGCGCAGCAGCGGAGACGCCAGCACGTACACCACACCCAGGCAGCGCTGGTTCACGATGGCCCGGTGCTGCCGCTGCCACTCGGTGATGCGCGCGCGCATGTACGCCGACACGCTGCCGATGCGGCTCGCGTCCATCACCGCCACGTAGCTGCCCTCGTGCTGCATCAACGCCGTCGCTTCGCGCAGGTAGTCGTCGAGCTGGCGGTCAGACAGACTTCCCTCGACGGCGTGCACCACGATGGGCCACTGCGAGGTGTCGATGGTCCACGTGCTCATGCGTCAGGTCGTCATTGGTAACCGGACCACGCACGTCGTGCCACGCCCTGCTTCGCTCTCGAACGAGACCTCGCCGTGGTGCTGCTCCACCACCTTGCGCACGATGGCCAGGCCCAGGCCGTGGCCGCGGGCGCGGGTCGTCACGAAGGGCTCGAACATGCGCTCCTGCACCTCTGAGGGCAGGCCGGGGCCGGTGTCGCGAATGGTGACGCGGGCCCAGCGCTGGGCGCGGTGCTCTTCGGTCGAGATGCGCACGTGCAGGCTGCCGTCGCCCTTCATGGCCTGCACGGCGTTGCGAAAGAGGTTGGTGAAGGCGAGCTCGAGCTGGCCGGCGTCGAGCGGCACTGGCGGCGCGCTGCCCTCGACGCTCGTCTTCACGCGGCGTGAGGCGTCCTCCGTCCACAACGTCTGTTGCAGGGCGCGCTCGAGCAGGGGCTCCAGCGGGCGTGGGCTCAAGGTCAGCGTCACCGGGCGCACGAAGTCGAGCAGGTTGGCCACCAACAGGTCGAGGCGCTTCGTCTCGTCGGCGATGACCTGCCACAGCTCGCGCTCCTCTTCGCGCGACACCATGCCGCGCTGAAGGAGCGTCACCACGTTCGAGATGCTGCCGAGCGGGTTGCGCACCTCGTGGGCGACGATGGCGGCCATCTCACCGAGCGCGGCCAGCTGCTTCTTGCGAACGAGCGCCTCTTGCGTCGCCTCGAGCTCACCCAGCGAGCGCCGCAGCGCGGCTTCCGACTCCTTGAGGGGCGTGATGTCGATGTCGACGCCCAGCACGCCCACGACAGCGTCTCCATCACGCACGGGAGAGAGCGCATGCGAGAAGGTTCTCGGCGTGCCGTCGACGAGCCACGTCAGCTCTTCGCGCACCAGCTCACCCGCGCGCGCCCGCTCGACGCCGGCGCCCCACAGGTGCTGCACGTCGGGCGGCAGGCCCAGCTCCGAGAAGCGCTTGCCGAGGGCCGTACCGACGCGCTTCACCGAGGGTGGGTTCTGCAAGAGGTAGCGCCCCTCGCGGTCGAGGATGAAGAAGTCGAAGGGCAGCGTCTCGCCCAGCGTCACGAGCCAGGCCTCGAGCTCGCGCCATTGCCGGGCGTCGTGCCGCGCGGCCGTCACGTCTTGCAGGGCGACGGCCACGGAGTCTTGTCGACGGGCCAGGCTCGCGCGCACCCACACCTCCCGCCCGCCCGCCCGCAGCCGGGCTTCGACCGATACGGGGCTGGTGTGTTGCACCGCTGAGATGGCGTCGAGCAGCGCCTGCCTGTCCTGCGACAGCGCGGAGTCGACGAGGGGCCGGCTCAGGTCGAGCCCTTCGAGCCAGCCGGGCAGCTCGCAGGTGGTGACGTGGCCCGTCTTCGCGTCGAGCAGCAGCACCGTCGCCGAGAGGCCATCGAGGAGCGCGGTGAGGTCAGCTGCCGGGAGAAACACCTGTGCCAGTATCGACTCGATGGGGGCTGGCGGGAAGCGCTACCCTCAGAAGGTGCCGCTGAACGAGAGGGCCGCACCGCCCCGCAGTGGCACCAGCGTGAGGGTTGGGCCCGGCGACGGAGCTCGCGCGAGGTTCTTGCCGATGATGGCGCCGGTGATGGGCAGGCCGAGCGCGACCACGCCACCCAGAATCGAGACGGTGAGGCCAGCGGCTGATGAGGAGCCGAGCAGGCTTCCGATGGCGACCAAGCCCGCGCCCGCGCCGAGGCCGAGCAGCAGCCCGACGAAGCCGCCGATGACGAGGCCTGCGTTGCCTTCGGAGCTGGTGCCGAGCAGGTGGTCGGTCAGCAGCAGCGCGAAGGGCATCACCACCAGCCCGATGGCGCCGCCGGCCAGCGCTCCCAGCACGAGGTAGATGCCGCAGAGGCTGCCTGTGCAGCTGGTGGTGAAAGGCAGGCCGATGAGGGCTCCGACCCCGGCCGTGACGAGCGGAGTGCCGACGCCGACGGCGATGAGCGCCGCGGTGCGTTTACCGCTCGACGTCGAGGGCGCGTCGGGCGCCTGCGTCAGGAGCAGCGCGAGGAGCAGGCTCACAGATTCGGGTCGATGGTCTGCTGCAGCGAGGGAGGAATGCGGAAGCGCGCCTGTTTTCCTTCACGCTCGACGAGCACCACCATCTTCATGATGGCGAACGAGAAGCTGTCGACCATTCGCCGGGCCACCTCGTTCGGGTCGCCGCCAGTCACCCACCGGTCGAGCTCGGCCATGATGTCGATGACGTGCTTCGTCCAGTCCGACGGCGGCAGGCCCAGCAGGTCGGCGCAGTGGTCGCCCGAGAGCAGCCGAATCATCGCCACGGGGAAGCCGTCGAGCGCCGTACCGGGGAAGTAGTGCTGCATCAACTCGACGAGGGGCCGCATCAGCTCGACGCCGTCGGCCGAGTGCCGCCACTGGCGGTCACGAATCGCCTCCATCAGCTCGTGGCCGTCGTCGAGGTCGTTCGGGTTGAGCTCGGGTTTGACGCCGAGGAAGTGGCCGATGACCTTCCACGCGTGCAGCCAGGCGTTCTGCTCCTCGAGCGAGACCTGCACGCCCAGCTTCTCGAGCCCGTCGAGCACCACCACCGAGAACGTCATCAGCGTGCCGGCCATGTCCTCCTGGTTGATGGGCTCGCCGAGAAAGGCCGTGTCCCACGCGGGGGTCGCGGTGCGCAGGTAGTGCCGAACCGTCGCGTGCATGAGGCGAACCTTCTGCACCGTGCGAACGCCGCGGCCGCCGGGCTTGAAGGCGCCTTCGCTCACCGCATCGAAGAGGAACTGCGCCGTCTCGAAGATGCGCTGCTTGGTGTGCTTCGTCATCGCCTGCGTCGCCGAGATGACGCGCGCGCCCTTCGCCGCAGCGTACGCCTGCGGCAGTGACGAGCAGAACAAACACGTCGCCACCTGCCAGCCCGCGCGCGTGAAGAGCCGCTGCGCCACCTCGAGCTGTGCTTCATCGGCCCATGGCGGCAGCTGCGTGTCTTCGAAGTACGCCTTCGTCAGCGCAGGCAGGCCGGGCGGCAGCGCTTCGTCGGTCTTGAAGATGTTGAACATCACCTTGTTCACTTCGGCGATGCCGTGCTTCGCGACGATGTCGGCGATGACTTGATCAGCCTTCGGGTCCATCTCGAGGCGGGCGGCGTCGAGCAGCGCGTCGCTCCAGCGGGAGCGCGGCGTCACCGCAGTCGAGGGCTGCTTGCGCCAGGCGAGGTACTTGCCCAGCGCCTCGGTCGGGTAGAAGCGCGCGGCCTCGGGGTACACGTAGAAGGTGTCGGGCGGCACGTTGGTGTGCAGGTACTCGCCGTTCGACCACGTGCCATCGGGCGCCTGCTGGCTGAGCAGCAGATTCATCGCGCGCTTCACGGCCTCGCTGTCACCTTCGCCGACGTCGATGAGGGCCTGCACCACGAGCGCGGTGAGCGGCAACATCGTCGGGCCCTTGCCCGCGTTCGCCATCGACACGTACGACTCGGTGCCTTCGCCCCAGCCGCCGTCTGCGTTCTGGTGGCGCAGCAGGAAGTCGATGCCGCGGCGCACCCACGGTTGTTTCAGGTCGACCTTCACCGCGGCGAGGCCCATCAGCACGAACGACGACGCCGACAGGTAGTTCACCACCCAGCGGCCCCACCAGCCGCCGTTGCTGGCCTGCTGCGTCCGGAGGAACTCGACGCCCTTGGCGACCGCGGGGTGTGACTCGGTGAGGCCCAGGTGCCCGAGGCCGTGCAGCACGCGGCTGGTGAGGTCTTCGGTCGAGGGGTCGCCCATCGGAGGCGGCACGTCGATGACGCTCTCGAGCAGGTCGAAGACGTTCGACATGTCGACGCGCGGGTTCTTCTCCATGATGGGGCCGGGCGCCTTGCCCGGCAGCCCCCACACGAAGGCCGACCAGCCACCGTCGGGGTTCTGCATGCTGAAGACCCACTGCATGCCCAGCTGACTCGAGCGCTGCACCTTCGCGAAGACGTCGGCCGGCAACGCGGAGCCGTTCTTCGCCGCCATCGCCATGCCGAACGAGGTCAGCACCACGCCCGCGTCATCAGCGTCGGGCATGGTGTGGTTGGTGCGCTGAAACGCCCAGCCGCCCGAGAGCACCGCGTCGGGTTTGCGGTTGTCGACCTTCGGCATCGGCTTCGTCAGCTGCGCCTGCGCCATCCACAGCAGGGCGTGCGAGAGGTCGGGGTCGTTGGGAGGCACACCACCGGCCAGCAAGGCGCGCGTGTTGAAGGCGGTGCTCCAGACCTCGGTGCCGAAGCCGTCGAAGCGCAGGCCCTTCGCGTCCTTCACCTTCTGCGAGTTCACCCAGGCGATGGCGCGGTCGAGCATGGCGCGTGACTCGGGCGAGCCGATGGCGTCGAGGCAGGGCAGGGCCAGCACCGAGATGACGGCGGAGTCGTTCCAGCTGCCGTCGTCGTTCTGGAACTCCTTGAGCACGTCGATGGCGCCGCGGCACTTGAGCGTGTCGAGGAACGACTTGCGCTTGCCGTCGGGCCCGAAGTCGCCGCGCAGCTTCTTCACGAGCAGCTCGAACTCGAAGGCCATCATGAAGACGCCCGAGTGGAAGCGGGTCTCGAGCACCTTGCGAAGGGGCGGCACGAGCAGCGCCGCGCTCGAGGGGCACGGCAGCTTCTGCGGGTCGACGAGGCCGGCCATGCCGAGGAAGAGCGCCGAGAGGTCGCCTTCGTTGATGCGGTCGAGCACTGCCGGAATGCCGCCGTGGGCCTCGACCCACGACTTTGCCTTCGCGGCCGCTTCGGGTGCTCCGCAGAGGTGGAGCGCGGCCCAGCCCGCGGCCGTGGTGCCGAGGTCTCCGTGCTTCGAGTACGCGTGAATCGCGAACGAGCCGTCGCTGCGCTGCTGCGTCGAGAGCCACGTCGCGGCGGCCTTCGTGTCGGCGTCGTCGAGCACCTTCAGGTAGCGCAGCACCGTCACCACCTGCGCCGTCACCCACGCGCCGACCTGGCCGTTGCAGTCCCACGAGCCGTCGGGCTTCTGCGTTCGCCACGCCACGCGGTGCGCGCGGTCGAGGGCGAACTGCACCTCTGCGAGGTTCACGTCTGTCATGGGGTCCCCCTCCTGGTGCTGCAGTGTCACGGCTCGACGAGCCGTTACTTCTTCGGCCCGCTCTTCAGCTCGTACAGACAGCTCGCGCCGTCACGCTGCTTGATGCGCATCTCACTCACCCAGCCCTCGAGGAAGTCGCGGCCGGCTTCGACGAGGCCCGCGTAGAACCCCGGCACGCCAGAGACGTCGTTGATCCACAGTTCGTGCGTGTACGGGTCGAGCTCGGTGAAGCGCGTCTCGATGAAGTTCGCGCCGGTGCGGAAGTTGTGCGTCATGCGGGCGAGTGAACGACGCGCTCCGAAGACCTTCGCGGCGGTGAACATCGCCTTGCCCATGACCGAGTCTGCGAACAGGCGAACGGTGAGCTGGCCCAGCTTGTTGTGCTGCACGTCGGGCGGCTCGCCGGGGAAGAGGTCGGCGCTGATCAACCGCACCGCCTCGGCCCAGCTGTCGGCAGGGTACGCAGGCTCGAGCTTGCGGTCGAAGTGAAGGCCCAGCGCTCTGAGGCGCTGCTCGGTCGCCGCGGCGACCTTGCCCTTGCTGACCTTGAGCATCGGCTCGATGGTGTTGCTGAAGATGAGGCGATCAGCCATTGCGGCGCGGAGCGTAAAGCCCCCGTTCGGGAATCGCATCGCGAATTCGCGGGCAACAGACTCGTGACAATCAGGCGTCGCGCACATCTGCGCCGTTTCGAACACGTCTCGGCACGTCGGCGCGTGTTCGTGTTGAGTGCGTGCGGGTAGGGTGCCGGTCTTTCGCGCGGGAGGGCGCCATGGCGATTCGCAAGGTGGGCGACTGCCGGCTGCTGGGGCCGCTCGGCAAAGGCGGCATGGCGCTGGTGTACCGGGGCGTGCACGAGACGCTGCAGCGCGAGGTGGCCATCAAGGAGCTGACCGCCGACGCCGCGAAGGACGCCGAGAAGATGAGCCGCTTCAAGCGCGAGGCGATGGCGCTGGCGGCGTTTCATCATCAGCACATCGTCACGCTCTACGACCTCATCGAGAAGAACGACGGCTGGTACATGGTGATGGAGCTCGTCGACGGGCCCACGCTGGGCGAGCTGATCAAAGAAGCGCCGCTGCCGCCGCAGGTGGTGATGGTGGTGGCGCTGCAGCTCGCGCAGGCGCTCGAGCACGCGCACTTTCAGAAGGTGGTGCACCGCGACCTGAAGCCGGGGAACGTGATGCTCTCGAAGACCGGCGAGACCAAGCTGATGGACTTCGGCATCGTGCAGAACGAGGAGCTCGACCGGCTGACGAAGGCGGGCCTCGCAGTGGGCACGCCCGCGTACATGTCGCCCGAGCAGGTGACGGGGGCTCCGGTCGACGTGCGCAGCGACCTCTACTCGTTGGGCGTGGTGCTCTTCGAAGCGCTCGCGGGCAAGCGGCCGTTCATCGGCAACAACCCGGGTGAGGTGTTCGCGAAGGTGACGACGGGCAAGCGCGAGTCGGTGAAGCAGGCCGCGCCGATGACGCCGAAGCCGCTGCGCGAGGTGGTGGAGCGGCTGTTGTCGGTGAAGCCCGAAGACCGGTTCTCAGACGCGACGTCGCTGCGGCACGCGCTCGAGCCGATGCTGGGCGGGCTCGACAAACCGCCTGCCGCGCTGCTCGTGAACTTCTTGCGGGCGAGACAGAAGATGACCGAGAGCGAGGCGCTCGCGCGGCTGTCGCAGACCGACCTCACGGCGCTTTCGCAGTTGTCGCCGGCGGAGCTGTCGGCCGTGCGTGGGCCGCGGTGGGGGCTCGGGTTGATGTTCGGTGTGGCGCTCGGCGTTGGAGCGGGCCTGACCATGGAGCGGTGGCTGCCGTTGGTTCGCGCGTGGCTCGAGTCGCTGCGGTGACTAGCTTTTCGACTCGATGATCAGGCCTTGGCGCCGAACGAACGCCCCAAACAGTGGAACTGCGAAGGAGTATCTTCCATGTCTGTTTTTGTAGATCAGACCGCCATTCGCCAAAGCAGCCAACATCTGGTTCGCGTGACTCGCGCTGAAGCCCTTCTCCAGTTTCTGATTTGAAAGTTCGACAATCTCCTGA
>JBEOKA010000144.1:0-18159 GCA_040275325.1 Myxococcaceae bacterium
TGTCGACGAGACCCCGAAGGACTTTCCCGTCGCGCGTCAGAGCGTCGCCACCTTCGAGTCACTTTCCCGCAAGGCCATCGTCGCGACCGACGCCGAGGTCGAGGGCAACGCCCGTTCCCGCAGCGCGAAGCTGCGCGCCGTTCGCAAGAAAGCCGGAGTCGTCTCATGAGCGTCGTCATCGAAGCCCGCAACCGCGGTGGCCTGCCGCTGTCGGTCATTCTCGGAGAGATTCTGCCCGCCGCGCTGGCCGTCATGCTGCTCGCGACCGTGGGCATCATTCACGTCACCTCGCGCGTGCTCGTCGTGGCCCAGGGCTACGAGCTGTCGCGGCTCGACGCGCAGTCGACCGACCTGATGCGCGAGAACGATCAGCTCAAGCTCGAGCTCGCCACGCTGAAAGGGCCGCAGAAGCTCGAGGCCGTCGCGCGCACGAAGCTGGGCATGGTGCCGCCGTCTCCGGCGCTCGTCTTCCACGTCAAGAAGTGACCTCGTCACCATGCGCGACCTGAAGAACCACCAGCCTGCCGTCGAAGCGCCCGGGAAGTGGATGCGGGTGCGCGTGTCGCTCGTGGGCTTCGTCTTCGTGGCCCTGCTCGGCGGCATGTTCGCACGTGCGGTGAACCTGCAGATCCACCAGGGCAACCGGCTGCAGGGCATGGCGCAGGATCAGTACCTGCGTGAGCTCGAGATTCCTGCGCGCCGTGGTGACATCTTCGATCGCCGTGGAACGCCGCTTGCGCAGAGCGTCGACGTCGACTCCATCTGGGTCGACCCCTCGATGCTCCCCGACGCGCGCGACACGGCGAAGAAGCTCTCGAAGCTTCTCAACGTCGAGACGAAGGAGCTGCTCGAGCGCATGCAGAAGGGCCGCCGCTTCGTCTGGGTGAAGCGCCAGGTGACGCAGACCGAGGTCGAGAAGGTGAAGGCGCTCAACCTGCCGGGCTTCGGCTTCACGAAAGAGCCGCGCCGGTTCTACCCGCAGCGCGAGCTCGCCGCGCACGTCATCGGCCTGGTCGGCACCGACTCGCACGGCCTCGATGGGCTCGAACTCTCGTTCGAAGACGAACTCTCTGGAGACAAGGCCAAGCGCCCCTCGGTGCGTGACGCCAAGGGCCGCAAGGTGCTCACCAACGGTGTCGAGAACCCGCTCTCGCGACAGGGCGCGGCCGTGACGCTGACCATCGATCGCCAGCTGCAGTACGTGACCGAGAAGGCGCTCGTGAAGGCCGTCGACGACGCGAAGGCCGTGGCCGGCATGGCGGTGGTGCTCGACCCGAAGACGGGCGAGATCCTCGCGGTCGCGAACGCGCCGCGCTTCAACCCGAACGCCCCGCAGGGCGTGAGCGCCGACGTCTTCCGCAACCGCGCGGTGACCGACGCCTTCGAGCCGGGCTCGACCTTCAAGGCCTTCGTCATCGCGCGTGCGCTGGAAGAGGGCGTCATCACGCCGGCGTCGACCTTCGACTGCGAGAAGGGCCGCATGGCCATCGGCCGGCACGTCATTCACGACAC
Source organism: Myxococcaceae bacterium (assembly GCA_040275325.1). Lineage (GTDB taxonomy): Bacteria > Myxococcota > Myxococcia > Myxococcales > Myxococcaceae > Xiheimicrobium. Next base: position 1,513 of record JBEOKA010000144.1, read on the forward strand.
GCACCCGAGCGGCGTGATCGACGTGAAGACGATTCTGCAGGTCTCTTCGAACATCTGCGCCGCGAAGGTCGGCCAGAAGCTCGGCCGCGAGCGCCTCGTCGAGAACTACCAGCAGTTCGGGTTCGCCGAACGTTCCGGGCTCGGGCTGCCCGGTGAAGCGAAGGGCGTCATTCCGTTTCCGCGCGCCGAGATCTCGCTCGCGACGCAGAGCTTCGGGCAGGGGTTGACCGCGTCTCCGCTTCAGGCCGCCGCCGCGTTCGGAGCGCTCGCCAACAAGGGCGTGCTGATGAAGCCGTACCTCGTCTCGAAGGTCGTCGACTCCGACGGCCTCGTGCTGCTCGACAACAAGCCGACCGAGGTGCGCCGGGTGGTGAGCGAGAAGACCGCGCGCACCGTCGTCGAGATGCTCGAGAGCGTCGTCGAGAAGGGCGGCACCGCTCCGAAGGCGCGCATGGACGCGTATCGCGTGGCGGGCAAGACGGGCACGGCGCAGAAGGCCGACCCGGTCGCGCGCGGCTACTCCGACAAACACTTCGCGAGCTTCATCGGCATGGTGCCCGCCGAAGACCCGCGCGTCGTCATCGCCATCTTCATCGACGAGCCGAAGACCGACATCTACGGCGGCCTCGTCGCGGCGCCCGCGTTCAAGGAGATCGCCGAGGTCGCGATGCCCCACCTCGCGGTGCCTCCGTCTCGCGTGGTGCCCGTGCACGAGGTGGCGTCGAAACCTGAACCTGCGCCGAAGCCCGAAAAGTCCGCCGTGGTCGCGGCCATCGAGCGCCTCGACACGGTTACCGAAGGACCGGCCGAGGGCGCCGTGCGCGTGCCCGATCTCACCGGACAGCCTGGACGGTCGGCCGTCTCCCAGGCCCTCACCGCGGCTCTCGAGCCGCGTCTCATTGGAAGCGGACGCGTCGTCGCCCAGACGCCCCCCGCTGGAAGCCTCGTCGAGAAGGGCGCCCGCATCACGCTGGAGCTGGCAGGCAACTTGCCCTCCGTCACACGTTGAAGGCCGAGAAGCCGCGGCCAGAAGGACACGCGATGAAGCTCACCGAAGTGCTGGCAGGAGTCGGAACCGAGCCGGTCGCCTCTGCGAAGGCGAAGATCGACGTGGCCGGCGTCTGCTCCGATTCGCGGCAGGTGAAGACGGGAGACTTGTTCATCGCCGTTCCCGGAACGACGGCCGATGGCGCTCAGTTCGCGCGCACCGCTGCCGAGAAGGGCGCCGTCGCGGTCATCGCCGAGAAGCCGATTCCCGGTCTGTCGGTGCCGCTCTTCATCACGCCGTCAGCGCGCAAGGCCGTGGCGCTCGTCGCCGGCAACTTCTACGGAAACCCCGCGCGCGAGATGTCGCTGCTCGGCATCACCGGCACCAACGGCAAGACGACGACCGCGTGGCTGCTCGAGAGCATCATGACGGCGGGCGGCTCGGTGTGCGGGCTCTTCGGCACCATCGAGGTGCGCTTCCAGGGCAACAAGCGCGTGCCGACGCACACGACGCCCGACCCGATTCAGCTGCACCAGACCTTCCGCGAGATGCTCGACGCGGGCTGCGACACGGTGGTGATGGAGGTCTCGAGCCACGCGCTCTCGCAAGATCGCGTGCACGGCCTGACGTTTCGCGCGGCGGGCTTCACGAACCTCTCGCGCGATCACCTCGACTTCCACAAGGACATGGAGTCGTACTTTCAGGCGAAGCGAAAGCTCTTCACCGAGAACCTCTCGCCCGGCGGCGTGGCCGTCGTGAACGGTGACGACACCAACACCAACCGCATCTACAGCGAGCTGCGCGGCCAGAAGCGCATGGCGTGGAAGTTCTCTCGTCTCGGCGCCGGTGAAGTCAGCTGCGGCTCGGCCGAGCTCACCACCAGCGGCATCAAGGCGACGCTCAAGACGCCGGCCGGTGACATTCCCATCAAGAGCCAGCTCGTCGGCGCGCACAACCTCGACAACATTCTCACCGCCGCGGGCATCGCGCTGGCGGCGGGCGCGTCACGTCGCGACGTGCAGGACGGCGTCGAGCGCGTCACCCGCGTGCCCGGCCGCATGGAGCGTCTGAGCGGCAAGGGCATCACCGTGCTCGTCGACTACGCGCACACCGACGACGCGCTCACCCGCGCCATCGACTCGGCCCGCAACGTCACCAAGGGCAAGCTGATCGTCGTCTTCGGCTGTGGTGGCGATCGCGACACGGGGAAACGTCCACTCATGGGTGAAGCCGCGGCGCAGGCCGATCTGCCCATCGTCACGTCTGACAACCCGCGCAGCGAAGACCCTGACGACATCATCTCGGAGATCCTCCCCGGCCTCGAGAAGGGCGGCCTGCGGCGCATGAGCCCTGCGAAGGCGCGCACGGGAGAGAAGGGCTACCTCGTCGAGGCCGATCGCAAGGCCGCCATCGCCACCGCGCTCTCGCTCGCGAAGGAGAACGACACGGTGCTGATCGCCGGCAAAGGCCACGAGGCGTACCAGGAACAGAACGGTACGAAGACGCCGTTCGACGATCTCGAGGAGGCTCGCAAGGCCCTGGGCTGAGCGAGAAGACACGATGGCCGTTCGGTTCTCCGACTCTCAGGTGTGCCAGGCGACGGGCGCGAAGAAGACGCGCTCGGGCGGCCGTGCGTCGTTCGACGCCGTGTGCACCGACAGCCGGCAGATCACGAAGGGCTGCCTCTTCGTCGCGCTCAAGGGCGAGAAGTTCGACGCGCACGACTTTCTCTCGCAGGCGGTCGACGCGGGCGCAGGTGGCGTGATCGTCGAGCAGGGCAGGGCGGGCTCGCTCGAGGGCAAAGACGTCACGGTGTTCGAGGTGACCGACACGCTGAACGCGCTCGGGCGGCTCGGCCGGGCGCACCGCGATCGGTTCAGCTTCCCCATCGGCGCGGTCACCGGCTCGAACGGCAAGACGACGACGAAGGAGCTGATCGCGTCGATCCTCCAGACGCGCGGCCCTGCGCTGAAGACGCAAGGAAATCTGAACAACGAGATCGGCGTGCCGCTCACGCTCTTCAACCTCGAGCCCCGCCACGTCGCGGCAATCGTCGAGATGGGCATGAACCACGCGGGAGAGATCTCGCGCCTCACTGACATCGCCCGGCCCGACGCGGGGCTCATCACCGTCGTGCAGCCGGCGCACCTCGAAGGGCTCGGCTCCATCGAAGGCGTCGCGATGGCGAAGGGCGAGCTGTTCGGTGGGCTGTCGGACAAAGCGACCGCCGTGGTGAACCTCGATGACTTTCGAGTGGCCGGTCAGGCTCCCCGCGCGAAGGGTCCGCTGCTCACGTTTGGCCGTGACGAGAAGGCCGATGTTCGGCTCCTGTCCGTCACGGCGCAGGGGCGTGATGGGCTCTCGCTCACCATTCGCGCGAAGGGCGTCGACTTCTCGGTCGCGCTGCGGCTCGTCGGCGATCACAACGCGATGAACGCGACGGGCGCTTTCGCGATGGGCCTCGCGCTCGGCTACTCGGGCGAAGAGTGCGTTCGTGGGCTCGAGTCGGCGCAGGCGCACGCTCGGCGGCTGCAGATCCTCGACGCTCCGAACAACGTCACCGTCGTCGACGATTGCTACAACGCCAACCCTGCGTCGATGACGGCAGCGCTCGAGACGTTGTCGTCGCTCGCCACCTCGGGCCGGCCGGTTGCAGTGCTCGGCGACATGCTCGAGCTCGGTTCAGATGAAGCGAAGGCCCACGCGCAGATGGGCGTGGTGGCGAGTGACAGGGCCCGCGTGATCGCGTTCTTCGGGCCACGCATGAGGGCCGCGCACGAGAACGCGAAGAAGAAGCTCGGCCAGGCCGCTCAGCACTTCGAAGACGTGACGAAGCTGAACGAGTGGCTCTCGCACGAGCTGCGCGCGGGTGACGTGGTGCTGGTGAAGGCCAGCCGCGGCATGAAGCTCGAGCGCGTCGTCGAAGCCCTCACCGGCCACCGCGCGGCGGGAGGCCACTGACCCATGCTCTATCTCTTCTACGAGTGGCTGAAGGACGGCGAGGCCGCGCGGTATCTCAACTTCCTGAGGTACCCGACGTTCCGCATCGTCGCGGGCTTCGGCTCGTCGCTGGTCATCGGCATGATGATCGGCCCGAAGCTGATCGAGCGCCTGCGCATCGCGCAGTACGGCATCTCGAACGTTCGTGAAGACACGCCCGAGTCGCACCAGAAGAAGAAGGGCACGCCGACGCTCGGTGGCTCGCTCATTCTGCTCGGCATCTTCATCGGCACGTTGCTCTTCGCCGACCTGCGCAGCCGCGTGGTGCTCGTCGCGCTGTTGATGACGGCTGGCTACGGCTTCACCGGCTTCCTCGATGACTGGCTCAAGCTGTCGAAGAAGAACTCGAAGGGCCTCGCGGGTCGCTACAAGATCGTGCTGCAGACGGGCTTCTTCCTCGTCAGCGTGTTCGGGCTGCTGACGGACTGGAGCGGCGGCGTTCCACACCTGCTCATCGACACGAAGCTCACCGTGCCGTTCATTCCCACGCGCTACGCGAACCCCGATCTCGGCTGGGTCTACGTCTTCTTCGCGTGGATCGTCGTCGTCGGCACGTCGAACGCGGTGAACATGACCGACGGCCTCGACGGTCTGGCCATCGCGCCGACCATCGTCGCGGCGCTCGTGTTCGCGGTGCTCTGCTACGTCGCCGGCACGTCGGTGGAGATCGCTGACTACGCCACGGTGAACGGCACGAAGCAGCTCGTCGGCGTACCCGTGCATCAATACCTCGGCATCGCGAAGGTCGACGGCGGTGCCGAGCTCGCCGTCTTTTGCGCAGCCATCGTCGGCGCGGGCATCAGCTTTCTCTGGTTCAACGCCTACCCGGCGAGCGTGTTCATGGGCGACGTCGGCTCGCTCGCGCTCGGTGGAGCCCTCGGCACGGTCGCGATGCTCAGCAAGAACGAACTCGTCAGCGCGATCGTTCACGGCGTGTTCCTGGCCGAGATCCTCTCGGTGATGATCCAGGTGACCAGCTTCAAGACGACGGGGAAGCGCGTCTTCAAGATGGCCCCGCTGCACCACCACTACGAGAAGAGCGGCATGTCGGAGACGAAGATCGTCGTCCGCTTCTGGATCATCTCGCTGCTGCTCGGCGGCGTGGCGCTCGCGTCCCTGAAACTGAGGTAACCGATGGCGTCGCTCGAGGGAAAACACTTCGTCGTCATCGGCCTCGGCAAGAGCGGCATTGGCGCGGCGTCGCTGCTGCTGAACCGCGGTGCGCGCGTGACGGCCCTCGATGAGAACGAGCAGGCGACTGCGCCGTTCACGTCCGATCGGTTCACGCTGAAGAAGGGCCCGTTCCCCGCGAAGTTCTGGGAAGGCGCCGAGGCCGTCGTCGTGAGCCCTGGCGTGCCGCTCTCGAAGCCCGAGCTGGTCGCCGCGAAGCAGGCTGGCGCCGTCGTGTACGGAGAGATCGAGCTCGCCTGGCGATTCCGCCCCGAAGGCGCGGGCCCGATGTTCGGCATCACCGGCACGAACGGAAAGAGCACCACCACCGCGTTGCTCGGCGAGCTCATGAAGCGTCACGAGCCGAACACGTTCGTCGGCGGCAACCTGGGCACCGCGCTCACCCGTGCGTACGAAGACCCGGCGCAGAAGCCGTACGCGATGCACGTCGTCGAGCTCTCGTCGTTTCAGCTCGAGGGCATCATCGACGCGTCGTTTCAGGGCACGGCGATTCTGAACCTGACGCCCGACCACCTCGATCGGTATGCCTCGCATGACGAGTACGGCCTCGCGAAGGCGCGCATCTTCGCGACGCAGCCGCCGAAGGGCTTCGCGATCGTGAACGCCGATGACGCGCACGTCGTTCGGCTCGGGCGCGCAGCGAAGGTTCCGCTCTACGGATTCACCAGCGACGCCATGCGCACGAACGCTGGCTTCACGGGCGTCGCCGTCGGTGGCGGCTCGAAGTTCATTCTCGCGTTCGGCGACAAGCCGGTCTTCCACGTGCGCAACCGCTCGCTGCGCGGCAAGCACAACCTCGAGAACGCGATGGCCGCCGCGATGATGGCGCACCTCGCCGGAGTTCCCGCCGCCACGATTCAAGAAGGCCTCGACGCGTTCCCCGGCCTGCCGCACCGCATGGAGTTCGTGCGCGAGCTCGACGGCGTCGAGTGGCTCAACGACTCGAAGGCCACCAACGTCGACTCGTCACTCGTCGCGCTCAACGCGCTGCCCGGCCGCATCTGGTTGATCGCCGGCGGCAAGGGCAAGGGCGCGCCGTACACGCCGATGGTCGACGCCGCGAAGGGCAAGGTGCTCGGCGTGCTGACGATCGGGAAAGACGCTCCCGCCATCGCCGACGCGTTCAAGGCGTTCCCCGTGCACGGCTGCGAGACCATCGACGTCGCGGTGAAGAAGGCACGCGAGCTCGCGAAGTCGGGCGACATCGTTCTGCTCTCACCCGCCTGCGCTTCGTACGACCAGTTCAACCACTTCGAGCACCGCGGCGACTCGTTCAAGTCGCTGGTGAAGGGCCTCTGACATGAACGACTCCCGCAAGGCGACCATCGCGTACGACCCGGTGCTGCTCGCGGCCATCTTCGGCCTCGTCGGCTTCGGCCTCGTGATGGTCTATTCGTCGAGCGCCATCACCGCGCAGGACAAGCTGGGTGACGGCTTCTTCTTCTTGAAGCGTCAGGCGTTCGCGGCGGCCATCGGCCTCGTCGCGATGGCCGTGTCGATGAAGCTCGGCTACCGGCGCATGGCCCGGCTCGCGTACCCGCTGCTCGTCGTGGCGGTGATTCTGCTGATCGCGGTGCTCATTCCCGGCATCGGCACGAAGGTCGGTGGCGCCAAGCGGTGGATTCGTTTTCCAGGCGTGTCGATTCAGCCTGCCGAGATCGCGAAGGTGGCGTGGGTCATCTACCTCTCGTACTCGCTCGCGAAGAAGCGCGAGAAGGTGCAGCACTTCTCCATCGGCTTCCTGCCGCACCTCGGCATCGCCGGCTTCCTCGTCATGCTCTGCATGCTCGAGCCCGACTTCGGCAGCTCGGTCGCGTTGCTGTTTCTCATGTTCGTGATGCTCTTCGCCGCGGGAGCGCGCCTGTCGTGGCTGGTCGGCTCGGTGCTGCTCGCGATTCCGTTCGCGTACACGGCCATCGCCACCAGCGAGTACCGCATGAAGCGCATCACCGCGTTCCTCGACCCGTGGGCGAACCGTCAGGGCTCGGGCTACCAGGTCGCGGAGTCGCTCATGTCGATCGGCTCCGGCGGCGTGTCGGGCCTGGGGCTCGGCGACGGTCGACAGAAGCTGTTCTTCCTGCCCGAGGCGCACACCGACTTCATCTTCGCGATCATCGGTGAAGAGCTCGGCCTGCTCGGCGTGGCGGCGCTCATCTCGCTCTACGGGCTCGTCATCTGGCGCGGCATTCGGGCATCGCTCAACGCGACCGAGCCGTTCGGTACGTACCTCGGCCTCGGCATCACCACGCTCATCGGCTTCCAGGCGGTGGTGAACATGTCGGTGGCGATGGGGCTCGTGCCGACGAAGGGCCTCACGCTGCCGTTCATCTCCTACGGCGGCAGCTCGCTCATCGTGCTCATGGGCGCGGCCGGCCTGCTGCTCTCGATCAGCGGAGCAGCCGACGGCGGGAAGAACCGCGTGAAGGCCGTGAAGGTGACGAAGGCCGACCTGCCCATGGGTGGAGCGGAGGCGACTGCGTGAGGGTGTTGATCGCCGGTGGCGGAACGGGCGGGCATCTCTTCCCCGGCATCGCGCTGGCGGAGGAGGTCGTCACCCGTCACCCGAAGAACGACGTCGTGTTCGTCGGAACGACGCGCGGGCTCGAGGCGCGCGTGGTGCCGCAGAACGGCTTCGTCTTCGAGTCGATTACGTCGCGCGGGTTGAAAGGCATGGGCGTGCTCAAGCTGCTGCTCGGCCTGCTCACGCTGCCGTGGAGCTTCATCGAGTCGCTGTCACTGGTGCGCAAGTACAAGCCAGACGTCGTCGTCGGCGTCGGTGGCTATTCGTCGGGGCCGGTCGTGATGGCGGCGTGGCTGCTCGGAGTACCCACCGCGGTGCAGGAGCAGAACGCGCTGCCGGGCCTCACCAACAAGCTGCTCGGCAAGTTCGTGAAGTCGGTGTTCCTGTCGTTCGACGAGACGCAGCGCTTCTTCCCGCAGGGCAAGGCGCACGTGCTCGGCAACCCGATTCGCCGGGCGCTGCTCGACAACTTCCTCAAGCCGTCGATCGCGCACGAGAAGTTCGCGGTGCTGATCTTCGGCGGCTCACTCGGAGCGCGTGGCCTCAACACCCGCGTCGTCGATGCGTTGACGGTGCTCGCCGGCGAGAAGGACTCGCTGCGCCTCGTGCACCAGACCGGCAAGGCCGATCTCGAGACGGTGAAGCAGGGCTACGAGGGCAAGGGCTTCGACGCCGATGTGCGCGAGTTCATCGACGACATGAGCGCTGCGTATCTCGCGTGCGATCTCGTCGTCTGTCGCGCGGGAGCAACGACCATCGCCGAGCTCACGACCTGCAAACGCGCCTCGATTCTCGTGCCGTTTCCGTTCGCGACCGACGATCACCAGGCCGTGAACGCGAAGGCGCTCGTCGACGCGGGCGCTGCGCTCATGTTCCGCGAAGGCGAGCTCACCGGCGAGAAGCTGGCGAAGGCGATCCTCGAGCTGAAGGCCGACAAGGCGCGGCTGCACAAGATGGAGAAGGCCGCGGGAAACCTCGGTCGCCCCGAAGCTGCGCGGGAGATCGCCGACGTGCTCCAGCAGATGTGCCTGGCGAAGTGGGGCGCGCTCACCGGCCAGAAACGCGAAGGCGAGCCCATGCGCCCGAAGACGGAGAAGAAGTCATGACCGTGCAATCGCCTCTCGGCAGCCGCTTCAAGTCACGCCACGCCGCGCACGTTCACTTCGTCGGCATTGGCGGCATCGGCATGTCGGGCATCGCCGAGGTGCTCATCAACCTCGGCTACCAGGTGTCGGGCAGCGACCTGAAGGAGTCCGACGTCACCAAGCGCCTCGTCTCGATGGGCGCGCGGATTGGTTACGGGCACCGCGAAGACAACCTGCAGCACTCAGACGTCGTCGTCATCTCGTCGGCGGTGAAGAAGGACAACCCCGAGGTCGTAGCGGCGAAGCGTCGCAAGATTCCCGTCATTCCCCGCGCCGAGATGTTGGCTGAGCTCATGCGGCTCAAGTACTCGGTCGCCATCGCCGGCTCGCACGGGAAGACGACGACGACCTCCATGGTCGCCACCGTGCTCAACGCGGCGGGACTCGATCCGACTGCCGTTGTCGGCGGCAAAGTGAACGTGCTCGGCTCGAACGCGAAGCTTGGCAAGAGCGAGCTGATGGTTGTCGAGGCTGATGAGTCTGACGGCAGCTTCTTGAAGCTCCACCCGTCGATCGCGGTCGTGACGAACATCGACCCCGAGCACATGGATCACTACCAGTCGCTCGACGCGCTGAAGGCCGCGTTCGTCGAGTTCTGCAACCGCGTGCCGTTCTACGGCCTCTCGGTGCTGTGCCTCGATCACCCCAACGTGCAGGCGCTGCTGCCGCACCTCGACAAGCGCTACGTCACGTACGGCTCGAGCCACGCGGCCGACTACCGTCTCGAGGGCATCACGCTCGACGGCTTCTCGACGCGCTTCCATGCGTACCGGCGCGACACCGACCTCGGCGAGTTCTCGGTGCGCATGGTCGGCGCGCACAACGCGATGAACGCGCTCGCGGTGATCGCCGTCGCCGAAGAGCTCGACATTCCGCATGACGTCGTTCGCCAGGCGCTCGCTGAGTTTGGCGGCGTGCAGCGGCGCTTCACGGTGAAGGGCGAAGCGAAGGGCATCACCGTCGTGGACGACTACGGTCACCACCCGGCCGAGGTGAAGGCCACGCTCGCCGGAGCCCGCCGCGCCTTCGGTCGCCGCACCGTCGTCGCCTTCCAGCCGCACCGCTACACGCGCACGCACGATCTCTTCGAAGACTTCTGCAGCGCCTTCAACGACGCCGACGTGGTGTTCCTCACCTCCGTGTACGCGGCCGGCGAAGAGCCGATCGTCGGTGCCACGTCTGACCGGCTCGTCGAGGCGATTCGTTCGCACGGTCACCCTGACGTCACCTTCGTCGAGAAGCGCGCCGATCTCGTCAGCGCCATCAAGCCGCGCCTGCAGCCGGGCGACATCGTCATCACGCTCGGCGCCGGCGACATCACCAACACCGGCCCCGAGCTGCTCTCGGCGTTGAACACCGAAGAGGGCAGGTGAACGCCGTGGCCGTCATGCGCCCCTCGAGCTTTGCGGAGTGGCTCGAGCGCGTCGCTCCCGCTGAGGTGAAGCGGAACGAACCGCTCGCGCCGTGGTGCTCCGTGCGCGCGGGTGGGGCGGCTGACGTGTTGTTTCGTCCGAAGACGCCTGACTCGCTCGTGGCCGCGCTCGTGATGGCGAAGGACTCGGGCACGCCGGTCTCGATTCTCGGTCTGGGAGCCAACACGCTCGTCGGCGATCTCGGCGTACGCGGGCTGACGCTCAAGCTGCCGAACTCGACGTTTCAGGAAGAAGTCTCGCTCGACCCCGAAGGCGGCACGTTCGTCTTGAGCGCCGGAGCGTCGATCGCGCGGCTCGTGACGCTGATGAAGCAGCACCAGCTGGTCGGCGCGGAGTTTCTCGCAGGTGTTCCCGGCACCATCGGCGGCGCCGTCACCATGAACGCGGGCACGAAGAACGGCGAGTGCATGTCTCGCGTCGTGGCCATCGAGGTCGCCACGGCCGACGGCCTCGGGTGGATTCCGCCTCCGACCTTCCGCTACCGCCACACCGACGTTCCCCGCGGAGCCGTGATCACGCGCGCGAAGTTCCGCCTGCCCATCGGAGACGTCGCCGCCAGTCAGGCCGCGATGGATGCCGACCTCGGCTATCGCAAACGCACGCAGCCCCTCACCCAGCCCAACTTCGGCAGCGTCTTCACCAACCCGCCGGGCCACGCCGCGGGCGCGCTCATCGAGAAGACCGGCCTCAAGGGCCACACCATCGGCAGCGCGCAGATCTCGACGTTGCACGCGAACTGGATCGTGAACCTCGGCGACGCGAAGGCCCACGACGTCACCTCGCTCATGGCGCTCGCCCAGACGCGCGTCCGCGAAATGTCAGGCGTCGAGCTGACGCCCGAGGTCAAGCGCATCGGGGAGTTCCTCCCGTGAGCACCGCCGCCATGTGTGACAGCCGCTACAGCCACATCGCTGTGGCCAGAAATTTGCGGGGTCGTGAAACCGGCCTGACGATGGCGGCGTCGATGTTCCGCTCCCGCCGCAACCGCCGCAAAGTCGATCTCGCCAAGAAGACGAGCGAGGTGAAGGCTTCCGTCAAGCACCACGCTCCGTCGGTGCTCAAGGCGCTTGGCGCGACGGCGCTCTCGGTCGGCCTCGCGTACGGCGCTTGGAAGGGCTGGGCCTGGGCGAACACCACCGAGACCTTCGCGATGAAGCAGGTGCAGGTGCTCGGCAACGCGCGCGTGACCGACGCGCAGGTGACGAAGCTGGGTGGCCTCGTGCTCGGGTCGAACCTGATCGCGATGGACGTCGGCGGCGTCGAGCGCGCGTTGTCGTCGCACCCGTGGGTGAAGTCGGTCGTCGTTCGCCGCCACCTGCCCGGCACGCTCACCGTTCAGATCACCGAGAACCAGCCGGTCGCGCTGCTCGCCCTCGATGAGCTCTACCTCGTCGACGGCGACGGAGAGCCGTTCAAGCGCGCACAGGCCACCGAGGCGATGGATCTGCCGCTGGTGACGGGCATCGCGCGTGACGCGCTCGTGTCTCGCCGTGACGAGACCCGCGTCGTGATTCGCCGCGCGCTGATCGCGCTCGAGGCGTACGGCCGCTCGGCTGCCTCGAAGGGCCACGCCATCTCGGAAGTCAACGTGTCGGACTCGGGCCTCACGCTCGTCACCACCAGCGGGCAGGAGATCGTCCTCGGTGAAGCCGACGTCGAGCCTGCCCTCGCGCGGCTCGCACGAATTCGCAAAGAACTCTCGGCGCGGCAGCTGACCGCCGAGGTCATTCGTCTCGACAACCGCACCCGCCCCGACTGGGTCGCCGTGCAGACGTCGAAATCAAAGAGCCGGGCTCCCTGAGAGGGGAACTCCGGTCTCGTAGCAAACGGCTCCTCCGAGAGGCGGAGCAGGGGAGAACACCATGGCCAAGCAGCGGGGAGGAGAGATCATCGTCGGCCTCGACATCGGCACGACGAAGATCTGCGCCATCGTCGGAGAGCTGACCGACGAGGGCATCGACATCATCGGCATCGGCACCAACCCGTCGCGCGGGCTGCGGAAGGGCGTCGTCGTCAACATCGAGTCGACCGTGCAGTCGATTCAGCGCGCCATCGACGAAGCCGAAGCGATGGCCGGCACCGAGATCACCCACGTCTACACGGGCATCGCCGGAGGCCACATCAAGAGCTTCGGCGGCCGTGGCGTCGTCGCGCTCAAGGACCGTGAGGTTCGTGAGGCCGACATCGCGCGCGTCATCGAGCAGGCCAAGACGGTCAACATCCCCGTCGATCGTGAAGTCATTCACGTGCTGCCGCAGGAGTTCATCGTCGACGAGCAGAGCGGCATCAAGGAGCCGCTCGGCATGACCGGCGCCCGCCTCGAGGCTCGCGTGCACATCGTCACGGGCGCAGTCACGAGCGCGCAGAACATCGTGAAGTGCGCGAACCGCGGCGGCCTCAACGTCGCTGACATCGTGCTGCAGCCGCTCGCCTCGAGCGAGGCCGTGCTCACCGATGAAGAGAAAGAGCTCGGCGTCTGCCTCGTCGACATCGGCGGCGGCACCACCGACATCGCCGTGTTCCAGAACGGCTCCATCGTGCACACCGCCGTCATCGCGCTCGGCGGCAACAACCTCACCAACGACATCGCCATGGGCCTGCGCACGCCCATGGAGCAGGCCGAGCGCATCAAGCAGAAGCACGGCTGCGCGCTGGCCTCGATGGTCGACAAGCAGGAGATGATCGAGGTGCCGTCGGTCGGTGGCCGCGAGCCCCGCGTGATGGGTCGGCAGATCCTCTCCGAGATCCTCGAGCCGCGCGTCGAAGAGATCTTCCAGCTCGTGCACCACGAGATCGAGCGCAACGGCTTCTCCGAGCTCCTCGCGTCGGGCGTCGTCATCACCGGTGGCTCCACGCTGCTGCCCGGCATGGCCGAGCTCGCCGAAGAGATCATGGGCGTGCCCGTGCGCCGTGGCGTTCCCCGCGGCATCGGCGGCCTCGTCGACGTCGTGAAGAGCCCCGTGTACGCGACCGGCGTCGGCCTCGTCGTCTACGGCGCCAAGAATCTCGATCGCCGCATGTTCCGCATTCGTGAGAGCGAGAACGTGTTCAAGAAGGTGAAGCGCCGCATGGGGGAGTGGCTGCAGGAGGTCTTCTGACCGCTGCAGTTCCCCACATCCCGCTACAGCCACGTGGCTGAAAACTTGCGGGGCTCTTCGGCCGGGCAAAAGTCGCTTCGCCCGGCCATTCCCAACACGATTTCCGAGGACCTCTCATGAACGAGTTCGAGCAGAGCAAGCAGGCAGCGAAGATCCGGGTGGTCGGCGTCGGCGGCGCGGGCAGCAACGCCGTGAACACGATGATTCAGTCAGGCCTCGAGCGGGTCGACTTCATCGCGCTGAACACCGACGTGCAGGCGCTCGCCAACAACAAGGCGCCGACGCGGCTGCAGATCGGCAAGGAGCTGACGCGCGGTCTCGGCGCAGGCGCCAACCCCGAGATGGGTCGTCAGGCCGCGACGGAGTCTCGCGAAGAGATCGCCGCGTTGCTCCAGGGCGCCGACATGGTGTTCGTCACCGCAGGCATGGGCGGCGGCACCGGCACGGGCGCGGCTCCGGTGGTCGCCGACATCGCGCGCGAGCTCGGTTGCCTCACCGTCGGCGTCGTCACCAAGCCGTTCCTCTTCGAAGGCAACCGTCGTCGCAAGGCGGCCGAGCAGGGCCTGCAGGAGCTGAAGGCCGCGGTCGACACGCTCATCACGATTCCGAACCAGCGCCTGCTGACGCTGCAGACCGAGCCGCTGCCGTTGCTCGACTCGTTCCGCAAGGCCGACGAGGTGCTGCTGCACGCCGTGCAGGGCATCTCCGATCTCATTCAGTACCACGGGTACATCAACGTCGACTTCGCCGACGTGAAGACGATCATGAGCGAGCAGGGCCTGGCGTTGATGGGCACCGGCCGCGCGTCGGGTGAGAAGCGGGCGCTGCGCGCGATGGAGCAGGCGATCGCGTCTCCGCTGCTCGAAGACGTGACGATCGATGGCGCGCGCGGGCTGCTCATCAACATCACCGCGGGCCGCGACATCACGCTGCAGGAGATCCACGAGGCGATCTCGATCGCGCAGGAGTCGGCTGACTCCGAGGCGAACATCATCTTCGGCTCGCTGGTCGACGAGAACGTGAAGGACGAGGTGAAGATCACCGTCATCGCGACCGGCTTCGTGGGCCGCGACGTGAAGGTGACCTCGCGTGGCTCGGGTGAGTTCCGCCCGGCGACGCAGGGCTCGCTGATTCCCGGCCGCACGACGTCGGTTCCGTCGATGCCCGCCGTGATGGCGCCCGTCACCGTGAGCGCGCAGTCGTCGTCGAGCACGCTGTCGATGAGCCCCCGCCCCCAGGCGCAGGAGCCCGTCGAGCAGGTCGCGACGCTGGTTCCGAACAAGGTCGGCTCGCGGCAGCTCGGCTCGAACGAGCGCCCGCAGTCGCCGCGCATCGTCACGCGCGATGCGTCGCTGCCGCTCGATGAAGATCAGTACGACATTCCGACGTTCCTGCGCCGCCAGGGCGGCCACAGCAACGACCCGGCGTAATCAGACTTGGCGGTTGATGGACACGAGCCGAGGGGCGCTTGGCGGCCTCCCTCGGCTCGTGGTGTTTTCAGAGGTCGACGGGCTCGGGAGGCGGGTCGGGAATGTTGTCGTCGAGGCGGTCCGAGAGGGGAAGCGTCGAGCCCTTGAAGAACCTCGCGCAGAGAAATGCGGGTCGGCCGGGAAGCAGTGGGCTTCCGCGCTGAAGGACTTCTGGGTTTCTTAGTGCGCTCGTTGGCCACGATTCATCATCTGATCTGCAGCGATGCGAGAGAAGGCTTTGGAGAGAAGGATGAGAAAAGGGAATTTGTCTTCATCATTGAGGACGATCTCCGTCTCGTGTGTCAGCCACAATCGACGGGTGTCGGTCTCGGAGAACGGGCTGCCCAGTCGGGTTCGGTAGAGCGCACTCGCGGCGTCGAACGTCATCTCCTCGAGATGCACGCTCATCATCGCCAGCCGATCCGAAGCGAAGGTGCACTGCACCGTCACTGTCCGGCCTTCACTGGTGGTCCGAAACGCAAGCTGCATCATGGGCGTGGTTGGCACGAAGGTGACGTCACCAAGCGCCCGCGTTGCCTCCGCCTTCGTCATGCCCCATCGCAGCGACTCGAAGCCTTCCTTCCCTCGGTAGGTCGCGTTGGCGAGGTGAATCCACTCCTTGCGGAGCTTGATGGGCTTCGACTTGGGCTCGGCGATGAGCGTCGACCTGTCGAGTGCAGTGAAGTCGTCAGGATCGCGCCACGTTCCGTCCTCAGCGCGCGTCGCGAGCACGATTCCCCGCTCGAGCAGCGCCGGCGCACGAACGGCCTTCCCGTCGATGAGGAGCGGACGAGGTTGGGCTGGTTGGGCGAATCCAGTCGCAGCCGCGAAGAGGAGGATGACGGCCGCTCGCATCTGCACAGTGTGCCGACGCGTGGCGAAGCCGGTCAACTCAGAGCGGCGTGATGGCCAGATTGTCGAAGTACAGCTGTGCTTCCCAGCTCGAGAACCCGAACCGGTCGTGGCCTTTGCCCTTGAGCGGGAACGGATCATCGAAGCGCATGAACTCGCGGCCATCGATCGACCAGATCAAGGTCGAGCCGCGACGCTCGATGTGCCAGTGCTCCATGCGGCCGATCTGCACCGGCCACGGGTTCGCCTCGACACGCATGCGGGTGTTCTCACGGAACACGCCCGTCTTCACGAGATCGGCATCAGGCAAGTTCTTCTCGCGCTGCAGCCGACCCGCCTCGGCCTGGAGCGCCGCCAGCGACGCGCCGTGCTCATCGAGCCGCGCGATGATGCTGATCGAGTTGTTCCAGCCGCCGTGAATCAGCACGTACCCCGACGCGTGATCGCTGCCGTCGCCGAAGATCTCGACCTTGATGTCGCCCTCGGGAGACATCGAGCGAACATCGAAGTCGACCGCGACGTTCTCGGGCAGCTTCGCCTTGAGCCAGAGCGGGTTGTTCTTCACGCCGGGCGACAACAGCTCGCCGCCCACCGTGCGCCACATGCCGCCGGTCGACCAGAAGTCGGTCTCGACCACCGCCGGAGCATCGAAGCTCTGCGGGCCATACGGCACGGTCGTGGTGACGGCCGACTCGCCGCGAAGCAGGAAGTAGTGAATCAGCGGCAGGTTGAAGACGATAACCGCGGCGACGATGCCGATGATCGACGAACGGGGCAGGGCGGCAGGCTTCTGCCACGGCGTTTCGGCCACTGCTGCGGTGCTGCTGACCGCGGGGGTCGATGACTCCAACGACTCCTCCTTGCGCTTCGGCTGTCCCATGGCGACGGCGGCCCTAGCACGAGCCTCGGCGAGATGTCATCGCGAAGCCCTCATCGTCGTCGCAGCCAGA
>JBEOKA010000145.1:0-3606 GCA_040275325.1 Myxococcaceae bacterium
AAGGGCAGGGCGCGCTTCATTTCGAGAACGCCGCGCTGAACCGCGACTTGAGCGCAGCTCCGTCGTTCAACCCGCGATCGAGCAGCGCCTCGTCGAACGGAGCGCTCTTCGACAGCAGCCACTCGACGCCCTGAATCTCACGTGGACCAGGCTGGCGCGGGTCGACCGCGTGCATGTCGCCGAGCTCGCGAATCACCTTCTGCCCCTCGGGAGACAGCACCACGTCGTTGAACGCGCGCGCCGCTACCGGGTTTCGGCTCGACGAGAGAATCGCGACGGGCCCGGGAATCATCACCGCGCCGTCGGTTGGCCACACTTCTTCGACCGGGCTTCCGCGCGCCTTCGCGGCCAACACGTTCTCGAGCAGCACCACGCCGACCTTCGCTTCTCCACCTTCCACCTTCTGCAGCACCGCCGCGTTTCCACCCGCGACCCGCACGCCGTTTGCTCGAAGCTTGTCGAAGAAGTCAGCGCCGTGCGCTCGCTCCATGGCGACGGCGAAGGTGAACGCCGTGCCGCTCGTGAGTGGATCGCCGATGACGACCTCGCCCTTCCACTTCGGGTCGAGCAGCTCGCCGAAGCTCGTTGGTGCCTCGGAGCCGGTCTTGTGCACGAGCACCATCGTCGACAGTCGCACCGACTCCCAATGGCCATCGGGATCGACCAGCGCGCGTGGCGTTCGAACGCCATTCGGAGAGACGGCCCGCATCAACCGGCCCTCCTTCGCGAGGCGGCGATAGAGAAACGGGTCGCTCGTCATCAGCACGTCGCAGGGCGAACCACCGGCCGCCAGCTCTGCCTCGAGCTTCGTCGCCACCTTCTCGCTGCCGCCCTGAAACCAGCGCACGGTCGCCTGTGGCATGCGCTCCTTCAGCAGGGGATCGAACGCGTCCATCACGTGCCGGTACATCGACGTGTAGACCCAGAGCTCGCCGCGAATGGTGCCGTCGCTCGTCACCGCCACGCTCGACGCCGGAGCTGCGCTCTCGATGCGGCACCCAGCCAGAAGAACGAGCGAGGCCAGCGCGAGACGAAACATGCGCGGGAACCTACCCCTGCGCGGCGGGCGGCTCCCCAGCTTTCTCGTCGATCACGGCCTGCCAGTATTCGCGCCCGTAGTACTGCCGCATCATTCCCAGCTTCACGCCGCCCTTGAACAACACGAACCCGGGAATGCCGAAGAGCGCGAAGCGTCGCGCGAGCTCGGGGTACTCGTAGGCGTTGGTCTTCACCACCGTCACGTTCTTCGGCAAGGCCGTGAGCAGCTCGGGCAGATCGCGCGCGAAGACTTCACAGTTCGGGCACTGCGGGCCCCAGAAGTAGACGACGACCAAGTGCTCGGGCGCAGACGCGATCATCGCGTCGAGGTTCTCTGGAGTGCCCACCACCAGCTGCGTCGATTCCATCGGTCACCCGTGGGCCAGTCGGCCGTACTCCCGCATCCACTTCAGCTCGTCGTCCGAGAGCGGGCCCTTGTCGACCGCCTTCAAGTTCTCGTCGAGCTGCTGCTGGTTCGACGGCCCCATCAGCACGACGTCGACGCTCGGGTTCGAGAGACAGAAGCGGTAGCAGTCTCCCGCGGTCATCGTCGGCCCGGTCCAGCCCTTCGGGGCCGTGAGCAGCTTGCGCCACGACGTCGCGGTGTACGCGACCACTGACGGCTTGCGCTTCTCGAGGTGGGGGAAGATGTCTTTCTCGGCTCCGGGGTGCGCGGCGTTGTACCGGAGCATGAACAGATCGAGCGGCGAGTCTTCGGCCATCTTTCCGGCGCGCGGGCGATCGTGAATCGACACGCCGATCGATCGCACCTTGCCTTCTTCTTTCAGCTTCACGAGCGCTTCGATGGTGCCCGGCGTCCACGCTGACATCTTGCTGAGCCAGAAGAGCTGGAAGACGTCGATGTAGTCGGTGCCGAACGTCTTCAGCAGGCTCTCGCAGCCGCGCCGCACCGAGCCTCCGAAGAACGCGAGCGAGGGGCCGCCAGCGAGAATGAACTTCTCCCGGTTCGCCTTGAACGCCTGCTTCAGCACCGGCACCGCGTAGCCGGTCTTCAGCTTCTGAAAGAAGAAGTAGGTGATGCCGCGATCGATGGCGGCGTTCAGTCCGTTGGCGTCGAGGCCGAAGTTGAGCGCGAGCCCCATGCGATGCGTCGGCTTCTTCACGGCTCTCAACGTGGTGTGCGCGAAGTCGGTCATGACGTGCCCTCCAACGACGAGACGCGAAGAGCATTCCGCTGCCGCGCCCAGGAGGCGAGTTCGAATTCGTCGGCTGCCTGTTCGCGCAGGGTCTTCGTCAGCGCGTGCAGATCGGTTGGGCGGGACGCCGGGTCTTTCTCGAGCATCTGCTTGACGGTCGGCTGCAGCGAAGCGGGCAGGGCGTCGAACGACGGCGTCGCTTCACGAATGCGCTCCATCGTCTCGACGGGCGTCGCGCCATCGAACGGCCGTGCTCCAGTCAGCAGCTCGAACAGCAACACGCCCGCAGAGAACACGTCGCTTGCTCCCGTGAGCGGCTTCCCTGCGACCTGCTCGGGGGACATCGATGCGTACGTTCCTTTGCGAACTCCACCGCGCGTCTGATCCTTCAGCAGCGTCGCCTTCGCGATGCCGAAGTCTCCGAGCTTCACCTCACCCGCGAGCGACACGAGCACGTTGGTCGCGCTGACGTCGCGATGCACGAGCCCGAGCGGACGGCCGCGTTGGTCGGTCGCCCGCTGCAGAAACGCGAGCGCCGTCACGATGTCTGCGATCACCGCGCGCGCGATCGGCTCGGGAACCGGGGCGCCACCCGCCAGCGCCGAGAGGTCGGCCCCATCGATCCAATCGAGGCGAACCCACGGCCGTCCTTCCACCGCGCCGAAGTCGTGCGCCTGCACCAGCCCTCGATGCACCAGTGTCGCCTGCAGTCGCGCCTCCTCGAGGAACATGCGCTCCCACGTCGAGTCGCCGATGTACTCTTCCCTCAGCAGCTTCAGCGCGACCGTCTTCTCGAAGCCGCTCGCGCCGAACGCGGTCGCCTTGAACACCTCGGCCATGCCACCCACGCCGACGCGCTCGAGTAGCTCGAAGGGACCGAAGCCAGAGGGGAGGCGCACGGGCGAATCATACCGCCGTCTCGCGACCCCGCTGGAGTCGGACTACCATCACCCCTCGATGACGAAGCTCTTGCTCGTGGTGCTGCTCGCCGCTCCCGCGTTCGCCGGGCCCGTCATCGTCATCGATCCCGGTCACGGCGGTGCGCAAGACGGAGCGTCGTCGCCTGGCGGGCTGCTCGAGAAGAACCTCGCGCTCAGCATCTCGAAGAAGCTCAAGGCGAAGCTCGAGGCCGAACTCGAGGCGAAGGTGAAGCTGACCCGCGAAGGCGACTCGCGCCTGCACCTCGACGAGCGGGTGATGTTCGCGAACCGGCAGCGGCCAGATCTCTTCGTGTCGATCCACGCCAACTCGATGCCGACCGCGACGCAGCGCCGCGTGAACGAGGGCATCGAGACGTACTTCCTCTCGGCCGCGGCCAGCGGTGACGACGCCAAGAAGGTCGCCGCGCGAGAGAACGCTGAAGCCCGCCAGCAAGCGAAAGCGGCCACCAGTGACACGCTCGCGTTCATTC
>JBEOKA010000146.1:0-8740 GCA_040275325.1 Myxococcaceae bacterium
TGCCTCAACGGCGACTGCAACGGCGCCTGCACCAACGCCTGCTGGAAGTGACGCTCAGGGCCGGCCGGCGACGTGGGCCATCGCGTCGGCCCACCGCCCGGTCTGCTTCAGCACCAATTCGATGAGCTCTCTCGCGGCGCCTCGGCCCCCGGGGTGTTGCGAGACGAAGTGCACCTGGGCCTTCACCTCGGCGACGGCATCGGCTGGGCACGCGGTCAGGCCACACGCGGCCATCGCCGGCAGGTCGTTCACGTCATCGCCCATGTACGCGGTCTCGGCCGGAGCGACGTTCAGCTCGGCGCACAGCTCGAGCAGCGCGGGCCCCTTCTCGCGGCGGCCCTGAAACACCTTCGCCAGCTTCAGCTCGGTCGCGCGCGTCTCGACGATTTTGGAGGTGCGCGCGGTGAGAATCGCCACCGGCAGCCCCGTCAGTCGTGCGAGCACCATGGCGTGGCCGTCTTTCACGTCGAAGCGCTTCATCACCTCGCCGTCGGGGCCGTACCAGAGGCCTCCGTCGGTCAAGACGCCGTCGACGTCGAAGACGACGAGCTTGATGCCGCTCGCGCGCTCCGCCGGAGTCACGGCTGGTGCCTCAGCGCGCGGCGAATCGCGAGCACGTCGCTCAACGTCTCTTCGAAGAGCTCGAAGGTGAGGCTGCACGGCCCATCGCAGGGCGCGGCGTCGGGGTTCTCGTGCACCTCGGTGAACAGCGCGTCGATGCCCGCCGCCGCCGCCGAGCGCGCGAGCAGGCCGACGAACTTCCGCTCACCGGCGGTCTCTCCATTCCCCGCGCTCGGCAGCTGAACGGAGTGCGTCGCGTCGAAGCACGTCGCCAGCCCCGCCTCGCGCATCACCGCGAAGCCGCGCATGTCGACGACGAGGTTGTTGTAGCCGAACGTCGCGCCGCGCTCGGTCACCAGCACGTTGGGGTTGCCCGAGTCGAAGGCCTTTCGCGCCTGGTGCGCGATGTCTTTCGGAGCGACGAACTGACCCTTCTTGATGTTGACGCCGCGGCCCGTCTTCGCGACGGCGACGACGAGGTCGGTCTGCCGGCAGAGAAACGCGGGCACCTGGATGATGTCGGCCACCTCGGCGACGGCGCCCACCTGCGAGAGGTCGTGCACGTCGGTGAGGATCGGCACCTGCACTTCACGCTTCACGCGCGCGAGCACCTTCAGGCCTTCGACCATGCCCGGCCCGCGGAACGAGGTGATGCTGGTGCGGTTGGCCTTGTCGTAGCTGCACTTGAACGCGAACGGCACGCCGAGCTTCTGGGTGATGTCCTTGAGGCGCTTCGCGTGGCGAATCGCGTGGTCGGCCGACTCGATGACGTCGGGGCCGGCGATGACGAAGAGCGGGTGGTTCGGGCCGACGGTCGCGCCGGCGAGGGTGATGGGGAAGGCCATGCGCGGCCTGTACCTCAGTGCCTTCGGCCACGCGACGCCGAGCAGCGCAAACT
Organism: Myxococcaceae bacterium; assembly: GCA_040275325.1. Lineage (GTDB taxonomy): Bacteria > Myxococcota > Myxococcia > Myxococcales > Myxococcaceae > Xiheimicrobium. Next base: position 1,460 of record JBEOKA010000146.1, read on the forward strand.
GTGCGTGGGAGGAAGCTCGCTCTGGTGTTGTGAGGCTGCTTCTTCGTCGTCGAAGATGCGCGCCGGCCGCAGGACTTTTCGGGGGCTGGTTTCGAACATGCGCAGTCTCGTCATCGTCGTCGTGCTGCTGAACGCGGCTTGTCCTCAACCTGCCGAGCCTGACGCTGGCGTCGTCACGTGGACGCAGGCCTTCGACACCACCAACACCGGCTGGCTGCTCAACGCGTGGGGCTCGTCGCCCAGCGACATGTACGCGGTCGGTGGCCGGGCCGATGCCGGAGTCGTGATGCGCTTCGACGGCGCGGCCTGGCAGCAGGCGAACGTCGGGCTGTCGACGCCGCTGCTGAACTGGACGTTCGGCTTCTCGGCGAGCGACGTCTTCACGGTGGGCAACGAAGGCACGGTGCTGCACTTCGATGGCACGCGCTGGAGCCGGCAGGCGACTCCGACGACGCAGCCGCTGTGGGGCGTGTGGGGCGCGGCGCCGAATGACGTCTGGGCCGTGGGCGGCAATGGCATGGAGCCCAACGCCACGCTGCTCCACTACGACGGCTCCACGTGGACGAAGGAGACGGCGTTGCCGACGTTGCAGAAACAACGCGTCGGTCAGTTCCTGAAGGTCTGGGGCACCGGCGCCGACGACGTCTACGTCGTTGGCCAGCGTGGCGTCGTGCTGCACCGCACGCAGGGGCAGTGGCGCGAAGAGCTGGTGGGCGCGAGTGACGACCTCGTCTCGCTCTGGGGCGCGAACGGCGTCGTCATCGCAGTGGGCGGCCGCAGCAACGGCATCGTCTCGAAGTGGGACGGCACGACGTGGACGACGCAGAACCTCGCGCCCCTCGCAGGCTTCAACGGCGTGTGGACGCGCGACGGCAAGACGGCGTGGGTCGTCGGCGTCGAAGGCACCATCGCGCGTCTGAACCTGACGACACTCGAGCCAACGCGTGAACGCTCGGGCACCTTCGACGACCTTCACAACTGCTTCGGCATCGGCAGCACGCTGTTTGCAGTCGGCGGCAACCTTCAGTCGGCCAACCCTCCTACCTACCGCGGCGTCGCCATTTCACGCCCACTCCCGGAGTCACCATGAAGCGGCTGTTCGTGTTGTCCCTCGCGCTCTCGGCCTGCCCGGCGCCCGAGCCCATCGCGCCGGGAATCTTCGGAAAGCTGGGAGAGATTCGGCCGAGCGCGACCGAGGCCGAGCGCGCCACGTTTGTTCGGGGTCAAGCGGTCGCGCAGAAGCGGTACACGCCGGCCACGGGGCTTGGGCCTGAAATGAATGTCTCGTTCTGCGGGGCCTGCCACGAAAAACCGGTGCTGGGTGGCAGCGCTGGCAGGTATCGCGCGTTTCAGCTCGTCGGCCAGAAGCTGAGCGACGGCTCGTTTCAGTTCCTCGGCAAGAGCGGCGTGATGCCCCACTTCGACCTTGCCACGTCAGGCCGCACGCCGACACCGGCGGGCGTGAACGTGACGGCGACGCGCAACCCGATTCCGTTCTTTGGCGTCGGGCTGCTGGCCGAGATTCCCGATGCCGAGCTGCTGAAGAACGCCGACCCTGACGACAAGAACAAAGACGGCATCAGCGGCAAGGCGAACTACGACCGCGGCTTCGTCGGCCGCTTCGGGCGCAAGTCGCAGACGGTCTCCATCGAGGGCTTCATTCGTGGGCCGCTCTTCAATCACGTGGGCCTCACGTCGAACCCGCTCTCGGAAGAGGCGCGCGCGAAGCTGCCGGTGCCGAGCAACTCGGTGATGACGCTGAAGGACGGGCTCGAAGGTGAGGGCGTGATTCGCCAGGCGCAGGCGGCGGCGCCCGACGAGCCGACGACCGACAACGACGGCGCTCCGGATCCCGAGCTGTCTGAGAGTGAGCTGTTCGATCTCGTCTCGTTCTCGATGCTGCTCGCGGCTCCGCAGCCCGATGAAGTGACGGCCGACGTGAGCGCAGGCCAGACGGCGTTCTCGAAGGCGCAGTGCACCGCGTGTCACCTGCCCACGCTGAAGGGGCCGCGTGGCCTCATTCCCGCGTACAGCGACCTGCTGCTCCACGACATGGGTGAAGAGCTGGCTGACGGCATCGAGATGAAGACGGCGACGGGAGCAGAGTTCCGCACGCAGCCGCTGTGGGGTGTCTCGGCGGTGGGGCCGTATCTGCACGATGGCCGCGCTGACACGATCGATGAAGCGATTCGCCTGCACGCGGGTGAAGCGAAGGCGTCGCGTGATGCGTATGTCGCGTTGAGCGAAGGCGAGCGCGCGAAGCTGATCGTGTTCGTGGAGTCGCTCGGCGGGAAGAGCCAGCACTCGACCGGGCTCGTTTCTCCCGAGGCGCCGATTCCGGCTGCGGGAACGTTTGGTGGGCCGGCCGTCGAGTTGACGGGCACTGATGCGACGAAGTTCCTCACGGGGCGTGAGCTGTTCGATCGCGACTTCGCGCGCAGCGCCGGGCTGGGGCCCAGCTTCAACGGAGACTCGTGCCGCGCGTGTCACTTCGATCCCGTCATCGGTGGCGCGGGCCCGCGCGACGTCGACGTGATTCGTCAGGGCATCATCGCGACCGACCTGTCGTTCACGGCGCCGCCGGCGGGCACGATGGTGCACCGGCTGCAGACCAACCTCACGAAGCGCCCGGAGCCCTCGCCGATGGCGAACTTCTTCGAGCACCGTCAGCCGCCGCCGGCGTTTGGGCTCGGGCTGCTCGAGCGCGTGTCGGATTCGGAGATCACGCGTCGTGAAGATCCGAACGACACGAACGGTGACGGCATCAAGGGGCGCGCGAACCGGCTGAGCGACGGGCGCATCGGCCGGCTCGGGTGGAAGGCGAACGTTCCCAACCTGGCGGAGTTCTCGCGCGACGCGCTCTTCAACGAGCTGGGCCTGACGCTGCCGATGCAATCGGGGCTGAGCTTCGGAGCGATGACGGATTCGGACAGCGTGGCCGACCCGGAGTTGACGGTCGCGCAGGTCGAGGCGCTGACGTTCTTCATGGCGTCGCTCGCTCCGCCGCCGCGCACCCGGAAGGACATGGCGCAGGAGGACCGTGGGCAAGCGTTGTTCGGTGCTGCCAAGTGCGACGCGTGCCACGTGCCGTCGTTGCCGATGTCGGATGGGAAGATGGCGAACGCGTACACCGACCTGCTGCTTCACGAGATCGTTCCGAACACGACGAAGGGCATTGGCGATGCGGCGCGCCCGCGGGAGTTCCGCACCACGCCGTTGTGGGGTGTGTCGAAGACGGGGCCGTATCTGCACGATGGCAGCGCGGCTGATGTTCGCGCGGCGATCGTCGCGCACCAGGGTGAAGCGAACGCGTCGCGGTTGGCGTTCGAGGCGATGCCGGCGGCTGATCAGGCGGCAGTGCTCGCGTTCCTCGATTCGTTGTGAGGTGGGCGTTTCTGCTGCTCATCGGCTGTGGAGGGAGCGCGAGCGTGCGCTTCTTCTCAGCCGACGGCGCGGTGCTGCGGGAGTGCACCGAGGTCGAGTTGGCGACGACGCCCGATCAGCGACGTGTGGGCCTGACCGGTCATGCGCCGCTGACGCCGAAGCAGGTGATGGTGCTCCGCTATCCCGTCGTCGACGACGCGTGCATCACGAATGGCAGCGTGAGTTTTCCCATCACGGCGACGTTCGTGCGCGCCGATGGTGGAGTGGTGGCGACCGAGCGCTTCGGAGCGAACGATGCTCCCGCGCGCTGTCACCCGGGCGTGCTCGACGTCTACGAGACCGACTCCACATTGCCCGACGGCGTGGTTCGCGTGCTGGGTGCGTTCTAGCTAGCTAACTCGCGTGTGTTGAGCTGCGCACAGCTGTCGCCATCCAATGACCTATGGTCTGAGAGCGAATGGGCCTTCACGTTTCGGGCATGGGTCGCGTCGTGGCGCTCGTGGCAGTCACGACGTTGTGTGCTTGTCACGAGCGGGACTCGCAGGATCTGGCGTGTGAGCGCGGAATTCACGTCGAGCTCGACGGCGCCGTCGAACTCGTTGCTTTGCCGGACTGGCCAGATCAGCAGGTCAAGGCCGGGCGCTTGGCAGACGGTTCAGAGCGAACGCTCCGAGTGGATTCCGGGTTCCTAGTTGTCGAGCGTTCCAAGTTCCCGGCGTCAACCTGTCTGCAGCTGGCGTCCACCGACGGACGTGCCCAGTTCCTGACCGTCGCACTCAAGCCGGAGCGAGACCCCACCGGTGCGACTGCTCGCATCCTGCGCCACATGCGCGAACAGGCTCTCTCCGACAGCGCCCCGCCACCGGTGATGAAGGCCCTCGATGACTTCGAACGCGCATGGGCAATTGCAGAGCCAGAGGCTCGTGGCGAGGTGGACCGCTTCATGGCCGCGAACGGGCGTTGGTTCCTTGCAGATGTCGCAATCGAGGGCGGCCAGCCACTCCTGGGAGACTGCCGCCAGCTCCCCCTGTTTCGGGCTGGAGCGTTTCCCCGCTTTCTTTGCGTCACCAAAGGTCTCAATGCCCGATTGCCGCTTGCCCTGGGCCTGAGCGTCATCTTGGTGCTCAGTGCCCATCCGTTGGTGAAGCTTGCAGCGCTCGCCTTCTCTCTTGCTGCTCTCTGGAACGTCTTTCGGTGGCTCGACGAAACGGTGAAGGACGCGTTTGCCCCAGAGGCGTTGAGCTTGAGCCCAGAGAGCCTGGAGGTCGTTGACGAGGAGACGAGTTCAAGTGCGACCCTCGAAGTCGTGTCGCTCGATGAAGCAGCACCACGGCCCCAGCTTGCCCCCGTTCATCGGTCGCTTCGCAGGCTGCGCGACTTGCTGGTCGACGGTCTTGGCGAGGCGGGAAGGGTTGCAGTCGCCAAGGCGCGGGTCGGTGTCGAAGCGTTCGGCCTCGTGGCTGATTCTGCGGGTGGTCAGTTCAGCTCGTGGTCGTACCGCGTCCGAATCGAAGGTGGCAGGGTCTTCGTTTCGTCAATCGGCCACCCACCTTCGTCTGTCGAGACGACGGCTCTCATTCATCTTGATTCGCCGTCTGGCCGCGTCGAACAAAGACTGATCCTCCGGTTTCCCGCAGGACCGGACGACGCAGGTGCGACGGCAGATGCTGGCAGGCCAGATGGCGGCATGGAGCCAGTTGGTGCAGATGCGGGAGCCATCTTTCGAGCTGCGTCCGGAGTGCTCGGACTCTCGGCGAACGAGCACGGTCTGCTTTTGCACTACGGCGCGAACATCGAGGTCGTTCGGTCTGACGGCGGCTCTTTGTGGATTCCAACGACGACGCTCCCTGGTGATGCCGAGGAGTTCGTCGCCCTTCCTGATGGGATCGCATTTACAGCGATGCACCAGGGCGTCGAGCGCTTCTTGCGGGTTTTCACCGCAGACGTCAGCGGCCAGCATCAGCTCACGAGCCTCACTGCCGGCAGTCGCTTCGGGTCACCGGTGCTGAGACCTGCGGTTCTCGGCGACCGGATCTACGGTGGCTTTCAGGAGTCGATTGGCGTGAGGGGTGGCCAGGTCTGTTCGGTCGGGAGGCCTCGCAGTGCTCGACCCGACTGTGTCTATGTCATCCCATCGTGGCCGGTGTCAGGCAACCCCTGGGCCATCGACGCTGAACCTGATGGCACTTTCGCCGTCAGCTATCTGCTCGCTCCCGAAACCGGCAGCAGCCGGGACCAGTCGGTTCTGGTTCGTGGCAGCGCGTTCGTCGAGGCCGGCACCGACCCGGTGTTAACGGTCGGCCATCATGGCGTCGTGACCATGGAAGATGCGGGTATTGCGATTCGTGATTGGGCCGGGGCCAAGGTCATGTTCTCAGTCACGAACGCAACCCAGGCAGTGATCGGACCACACCACGTGGCCTGGTTTATTCCGAACACCGGGTGCTTGTCGGCCACCCGTCGCGACGGCACGGGAAGTGTCTTTCGCTTCTGCCGGCCGGGCCTGCCTCAACGATCGCGAGGCCTGCCCTCGTTCGCACTTGATGGTGACGACCTGTACTTCAGCGATGGTCTCAACGTTCTCAAGAGAACGCTGCCCTGACCGACTACTTCGCGTCGCGGGCCGTGAGCGCCGCACGAATGAACCCCGAGAACAGGGGGTGCGGAGCGAACGGCTTCGACTGGAACTCCGGGTGGAACTGGCACCCGACGAAGTGCGGATGATCGGTAATCTCGATCACCTCGACGAGATCGAGCTCGGTGTTCACGCCCGAGAACACGAGGCCCGCACCCGCCAGCCGCGCGCGGTACGCGTTGTTCACCTCGAAGCGGTGACGGTGGCGCTCCTTGATGTCGTTCGAGCCATAGAGCTTGTTCGCCAGCGTGCCCGGCTTGAGCGAACACGCGTAGCTGCCCAGGCGCATGGTGCCGCCCTTGTCCTTCACGTTCACCTGCGACTCCATGAGCGTGACGACCGGGTCAGGCGTCTTCTCGTCGAACTCGAGGGAGTTCGCGTTCGGCAGGTTCAGCACGTGCCGCGCGTACTCGATGACGGCCATCTGCAGGCCCAGGCAGATGCCGAAGAACGGCTTGCGCTTCTCGCGCGCGTACCGAACCGCCTGAATCTTCCCCTCGGTGCCGCGCACGCCGAAGCCACCGGGCACGAGCACCGCGTCCATCTCGGCGAGCATCGCCTCGGCGCCCTTCGTCTCGACGTCTTGCGAGTCGACGAACTCGATCTTCACGCGGCAGTCGTTGGCGATGCCGCCGTGCCCGAGCGCCTCGTTGAGCGACTTGTACGACTCCTTCAGCTCGACGTACTTGCCGACCAGCGCGATGCGCACTTCACCGCGCGACGGGCGATAGACCTTCTCGATGATCTGCTCCCACTTGTCCAAACGCGGAGCGCGCGACCAGATGTTGAGGTGCTCGGCGATGCGATCGTCGAGGCCCTGGCGGTGCAGCTCGAGCGGCAATTCGTAGATGCTGCCGACGTCGGGCGAGGTGAAGACGTTGCCCTCGTCGACGTTGCAGAACATCGCGATCTTGTCTTTCAGCTCCTGCGGAATCTGCCGGTCGGTGCGGCAGATGAGAATGTCGGGCTGAATGCCGATCTCTCGCAGCTTCATCACCGAGTGCTGCGTGGGCTTGGTCTTCACCTCTCCGGCGGCCGCGATGTACGGCAGCAGCGTGAGGTGCACGTAGCAGACGTTCTCGCTGCCCACGTCGTAGCGCAGCTGCCGAATCGCCTCGAGGAACGGCAGCGACTCGATGTCACCGACCGTGCCGCCGACCTCGACCAGCACGACCTCGTGGCCTTCGGCGGCCGCGTGGATCATCGCTTTGATCTCGTCGGTGATGTGCGGAATCACCTGCACGGTCTTGCCGAGGTACTCG
>JBEOKA010000147.1:0-5695 GCA_040275325.1 Myxococcaceae bacterium
TTTGATCTCGTCGGTGATGTGCGGAATCACCTGCACGGTCTTGCCGAGGTACTCGCCGCGGCGCTCCTTGGTGATGACCGAGTGGTACACGCGCCCGGTCGTGAAGTTGTTGAGCCGCGTCATCTTCGCGCCGGTGAAGCGCTCGTAGTGCCCGAGGTCGAGATCGGTCTCGGCGCCGTCGTCGGTGACGTACACCTCGCCGTGCTGCGTGGGGCTCATCGTGCCGGGGTCGACGTTGATGTACGGGTCGAGCTTGATCAGCGTGATGTCGAGGCCGCGGTTCTCGAGCAGCGCTCCCATCGAGGCTGAGGCCATGCCCTTGCCGAGGGAGCTCACCACGCCGCCCGTGGTGAAAATGAACTTCGTCTTTCGCGTGCGCATGGGCCGGTATTTCCCTTTGGTGCCGATGCCGTCAACAACGACGATGGGCTGCGCTTTTTCCGGAAGACCGACTAGACCTGATCCTCCCGGTGATGGAGCGCTTCGAATGTCTGACCCGCTGCACGGCATCACGCTCGAGATGATCGTCACCCGGCTCGAGCAGCACTACGGCTGGGAAGAGCTGGGCAAACAGATTCCCATTCGGTGCTTCACCCACGACCCGAGCGTGAAATCGAGCCTCACGTTCCTGCGGCGAACGCCGTGGGCGCGCAAGAAGGTCGAAGGCCTCTACCTGTTCATGCTGAAGGAACTCGAGTCGCCAGCCTCGTGAGCACGCGGTAGTCTTCGCTGCGGCCGGAGCACGCGGGGGCAGCAGATGCAGCAGGGCTGGGTAGCGCTGGTCGGTCCCGAACTCGAAGAGAACCTGTCGTTGCGCTCGCTCTCGGCGACGCTGGCGCGCGCGGGCATCGCTTCTCGCATCATTCGTTTCGATGGGCCCGAGCAGTTGGCCGGCATCGTCGCGCAGTTGACCAGCACCGACGAGCCGCCGTTTCTCATCGGGCTCTCGCTCGCTTTTCAGTGGCGCGCGATGGATCTGCTGGGCCTCGCCATCGCGTTGAAGGAGGCCGGTTCACGCGCGCACCTCACCGCCGGTGGCCACTTCGCGACGTTCGCGTCGGTCGAGATGCTGACGGACTTTCCCGAGCTCGACTCCATCTGCCGCCAGGAGGCCGACGAGACGATCGTCGAGCTCGCGACCGCGCTGAAGGAAGGCCGCGACTGGTCGACGATTCCCGGGCTCGCGGTGCGCACGAATGGAAGCGTCTCGCTCACGGCGACGCGCGCGTCTCCCGACCTCGCGAAGCTGCCCTGGCCCGTGCGCGACGCCGACGGCATGCGGGTGCATGGAAGACGGCTCGCTCCGCTCGTCAGCTCACGCGGCTGCTACGCGAACTGTTCGTTCTGCTGCATCGCTGCGTGGCACGAAGCGGCGAGCCCGGGAAAACGCTACCGCTTCCGGCCCGTCGACGACGTCGCTGACGAGATGGCGCACCTGCACCACGATCTCGGCGTCGAGATCTTCGTCTTCCACGACGACAACTTCTTCGTCCCTCGCGAGCGCGACAACCTCACGCGCCTCGCCGCCCTCGCCGATGCGCTCGAAGCGAGAAAGCTCGGCCGCTACGCCACCGTCATCAAGGCGCGCCCGATGGACGTGACGCCGAAGGTGTTCGGGCTGCTGGTGGAGCGGCTGCACGCCCTTCGCGCCTACGTCGGCATCGAGACCGACACCGACCAGGGCCTCAAGACGCTGCGCCGCGGGCTCAAGAAGGGCGAGAACGAACGCGCGATGAAGGTCATCGACGACCTCGGGCTCTTCGTCTCGTTCAACATGCTCGCGTTCGACCCCGACACCACGCTCGAGTCGCTCGACGAGAACCTCGAGTTCATGCGCCAGTTCGCGCACCACCCGTTCAACTTCGGCCGCGTCGAGCTGTACGCCGGAACTCCGCTCCTCGCGCGCATGCAGCGCGAAGGGCGCGCCCGCGGAGACTGGCTCATGTGGGACTACTCGCTCGGCGACGAGCAGACCCAGCGCGTGTTCGAGGTCGTCAACGACGCCTTCTTCGAGCGCAACTTCGGCGAAGATCCGGTCGCGCACCTGACCATGGCGCTGCGTGGTGACGTCGCGATGGCGAAGCACTTCCGGCCCGAGCTCTATCGGCCCGAGTGGCTCACCGAGACGCAGCGGGTCTGCCGAATGCTCGGAGAGAACTCCGTCACCCAGTTGCGGAAGATCATGGCCGGCGTGCGGGAGTCGAGCACACGCTCGCGCGCGAGGTTGGTGGCCGAGGTCGCTCCGGCGCTGCGCCAGGCCGAAGCCGAAGTGCGTGAAGCGGGCAGGGCGCTGGCCCAGACGATTCACGAGGCGTTGAAGGTCGAGACGATGGTGTCGCTCAAGGCCGAGCTGGCGACGCCGCTGCAACAGGGAGTGTTCCGTGACGGATGAACGGAGGCCGGTGATTCCTTCTCGTGGGCCGCGTGATCGCGTGGTCGATCATCTTCGCGCTGCGCTTTCGGTTGGCGTCGCGTCTGTGATGGTGACGGGCTGCACGAGCTGCATCGTCTCTGACCCGCTTCCTCCGCCCTCGGCCTGCTCGGTTGGTCCCGTCTCGTCGAACGTTTCGACGACCCTCAGGCGCATCGGCGGTGAGCTGACAGTCGAGATCATGCTCTCGAACGAGCTTCAGGCGCTCGGGTCGGTGACGGCCGTGGGCGCTCCCATCGTTCGTCAGGTGCAGGCGGCGCCCGACTTCGTTCGCGTCACGATTCAGCCGACGTCAACCAACAACATCGAGCTCACGCTGCCCGTCACCTGCGCACGCGTGAACTCGAACGTCGGCATTCGTTTGCGGCCGGTGTTTCTGAACCGGCCCGACGCAGGTGCTGACGCCGGTACCTCGACGGACGGTGGGCTTCCCGACGATTACGTCATCGACGTTTTCGACAAGTGACGCCAGAGTCGTTGGGCGATGGGCGCAGCAGACGATTTCTTCTCCAGGCTCCAGACGCGCCTGCGCACCGTGCCTTCGCGGGTGATGGAGGCGCCAGGCATGCAGCTCAAAGAAGCGGCCGTGCTCGCGCCCCTCTTCTGGCGTGAAGGCGAGCCGTGGGCGTACCTGACGATGCGGCCGCTGACGCTGCGCAAACACCCGGGCCAGATCTCGTTCCCCGGCGGCGCGCGTGACTCGGGCGACCTCACGCCACTGCACACTGCGCTGCGCGAGACGAAGGAGGAGCTCGGCCTCGAGCCCGATGACGTCACCGTGCTCGGCATGCTCGGTGCGATGCCCACCATCACCTCGTACTGGGTGACGCCGTTCGTCGGCGTCGTGCCCGCCGAAGCGCCGCTGACGCCGAACGAAGGAGAGATCGCCGAAGTGCTCGAGGCGCCCCTGTGGCGGCTGCGCAAGGAGAAGCGGTTCATCTACCAGGCCGATCGTGACGTGTACGTCTGGGGCGATGGGCGAAACGTCGTCTGGGGCGCGACGTGGCGAATGCTCGACCAGTTGATGGAGCATGTCGCCGCCATCGGCCGCTGACGCGCTACGCTCCCGCGCCTCATGGACGAATTCGATCTGGTCGTCATCGGTGGCGGGGCCGCAGGTGAGAAGGGCGCCGTGCAGGCCGCGTACTTCGGCAAGTCGGTCGCGCTCATCGAGAAGGAGCCCGTGCACGGCGGCGCCATGGTGAACACCGGCACGCTGCCCTCGAAGACGCTGCGCGAGACGGCGCTGTACCTGTCGGGCTTTCGCCAGCGCGGGCTGCACGGCGTCGATCTCGCGCTGTCACGGCAGGCGTCGGTCGACGACTTCCTCTATCGCCTCGAGGCCGTCGTCACCGAGGAGCGCACGCGCATCGCGCAGAACCTCGCGCGTCACCAGGTACGCGTGTTTCACGGCACCGCCCACTTCGTCGACGCGAACACCATCGCCATCGACGGCACCGGAAAGCAGATTCGCGCGAAGCACGTGCTCATCGCCACGGGCTCGAGCCCGCACCGGCCGCCGCAGTTCCCGTTCGACCACCGCTGCGTCTACGACTCCGACGAGATCGTGCGCGTGCACGACATTCCCAAATCGATGGTCGTCGTCGGTGGCGGCGTCATCGGCTGCGAGTATGCGTGTCTGTTCGCGGCGCTCGGCGTGAAGGTCACCATCGTCGAGCCGCGCAACACCATCCTCGGGTTCCTCGACGACGACGTGGTCGAGTCGCTCAAGAAGCGCATGCTCGCGCTCGACATCACCTTCCGCATGCCCGCGCAGGTCTGGGGCTGCGAAGCAGTCGAGAACGGCGTTCGGCTCTCGCTCGACTCAGGAGACACGCTCGCGGCCGACTGCGTGCTCGTCTGCGCGGGGCGGCAGGGCAACACCGGCGCGCTGAAGCTCGAGAACGCCGGCCTCGAGGTGAACAAGCGCGGCCAGCTGCAGGTCGACCCGGTCACCTTCCGCACGAAGGCCTCACACATCGCCGCGGTCGGTGACGTCATCGGCAACCCTGCGCTCGCGTCGACGTCGATGGAGCAGGCGCGCGTCGCCGTCGTTCACTTCTTCGACCTCAAATACAAGACGCAGGTCTCGCCGGTGTTTCCGTACGGCATCTACACGATCCCCGAGGTGTCGATGGCGGGCGAGACCGAGCGCGACCTGATCGCCAAGGGCATCGACTACGTCGCCGGGCGGGCCGAGTTCGCGCACAACGCGCGCGGGCTGATGGTGGGCGACGAGGGCTTCTTGAAGCTGTTGTTCAAGCGCTCCGACATGTCGCTCGTGGGCGTGCACTGCGTCGGTGAGAACGCGACGGAGTTGGTGCACATCGGCCTCGTCGCGCTCATGAGCCACGCCAACGCCGACCTCTTCATCAACACGTGCTTCAACTACCCGACCATCTCGGAGGCGTACAAATACGCGACCTACGACGCGCTCGGCCGCCGCGAACTGCAATCGAAAGGCTGAACCATGTGGAACGCCGACCGCTACGTGAAGACGCTCGACTTCGCGACGCGGGTGCACGGAGACCAGAAGATCCCCGGCTCCACCGCGCCCTACGTCGTGCACCTGGTGAAGGTGGCGCACGAAGTTCAACACGCGTGGGCGCTCAGCCGCGACTTCGATGCCGACCTCGCCGTTACCTGCGCGCTGCTCCACGACTCCGTCGAAGACGCGGGCGTGACGGTCGAGCAGCTCGAGGCGGAGTTCGGAAAGGCCGTAGCCGCTGGCGTGTCTGCGCTCACGAAGAACGGCGCGCTGCCGAAGCCCGAGCAGATGGGAGACTCGTTGCGGCGCCTGCAAGCGCAACCCAGAGACGTGCAGTTGGTGAAGCTCGCCGACCGCATCACCAACCTCGAGGAGCCGCCCCACTACTGGACGAAGGAGAAGCGCCTCGCCTACCGCGACGAGGCGAAGGTGATTCTCGACGCGCTCGGCAGCGCGCACGCGGGCCTGGCCCAGCGGCTCGAAGCGCGACGCGCGGCCTACTTGTCCTTCTGCTGAGCCGGCTTTTTCTTCGGCAGCCGGTCCGGGTACGGCACTTCGCCCTTCGCGAGGCCCGCGACGAACTCGGCGATCTTCCGCGCGCGGGTGTCGGCCTTCTTCACGTTCGTGATGCGAAAGAGAATCGCGAACCGGTTCGTCGCGTCGAGCGCCTCGAACAGCGCCTTCGCCTTCGGTGACTTCGAGAGCGCGAGGGCGAGATCGTCAGGCACCTTCGCGTTCTTTGGAGAGTCGTAGGCGCGCTCCCAGCGCCCGTCGGC
>JBEOKA010000148.1:0-4386 GCA_040275325.1 Myxococcaceae bacterium
CCGGGCGATCGCGGAAGCCCTTCCAGTCGCTCGAGCGGCGCGTCTGCACGTTCAGGTTGCGCCGTTGACGCCCGAAGAACGTGGCGAAGTCCTGCTTCTCGGGCTCGATGGCGAACAGCGCCTCGTCGACGACCGTGAGGGCCGTCTCGGTGGGGCCCGCCACGCCCTTGCTCGCGCGAATGCTCACCGGCACCGTCGAGCCGGGCTCACTCACCGCGCGATCGAACGCCACCTTCACGTCGAGCTCGACCTCTGAGCCCTTCACCCGCACCTCGCGCTGCTGCTGCAGCGTGTCGCCCCGCTCGTACCGGGTCGCGAAGACCCACGCGTTGGGCGTCGCTTCCGGCGGCAGAGGAAGTTCGACGTAGCGCGTGCGCCCCGTCATCTCGACCACGCGGCTGGTGACGATCAGCTCGTGCTCGATGGTGAGCCACACGTGCCCGCCGGGCTGAGGCGTGACGATGAGGGCGCGCAGCGACTGGCCGGCTGCGAGCGGCGCCTTGTCCATCAGCAGCTGAAAGCCGACGCCCGGCGGCGGAATCGGCTTCGTGTCGGAGGTGAGCCAGAGATCGGTGGCGGCCAGCGGCGCGGCGCCGGGCTGCGCGTCGACGTCGAACACCTCACACCGCACGGCACCGAGCGCGTCGGCGTCGAGCAGAGAGACGCCCTTGCCGTCGACGATCTTCGTGCGGGCCTCGGCGATCTTCGAGAGCGCGCCGGTGTTGGGGTCAGAGATACGCGACAGCCGCACCACCACGTCGGGAGACATCGCGCGGCCGTTCGCGTCTTCCGAGCGCAGCCGCAGCGTCACCTTCTCGCCCGGCCGGTACAGGAAGTGATCGCTGCGAACGTCGACGAAGTACTTCGAGTTCGACAACTTCGCCGAGCCCGAGCCCTGAATCTCGCGGCGCGACGAGTCGGTGACGAAGACCTGCGCGGTGACCTGCAGATCGCCCATCTGATCGGGTGTGGCAGGCACCTCGATCTCGGCGGTGCCGTCGGCGCCCGTCTTGAACACCAGCGTGTGCGTGGCGACCGGCCCGTAGTACCCGCCGCGGTACCGGCCGCGATACCCGCGCTCCTCGTCGTAGTCGTCGTAGCCGCGGTACTGGGGTTCGCCGTCCTGCTCCTCGTCGGGCCACTTGCCGAACTGGTGCTGCCAGTTCGAGACCGAGACGATCGCGCGGCCCTGCGCTCCGGTGAGCGGGCCACCCGAGTAGTACTTCGCCGTCACCTTGAGCTTCACCTTCTCGCCTGGCTTCGGGCTGCCGACGGGGCTGACCGAGACGGTGGCCTCGGGCGGCTTGTACTCCTCGACACGGAAGGTGAGCGACGGCTGCTGGTACGAGTGGTTCGAGTCGTAGACCTGCACGTACCAGGCGCCCAGCGTGGCGGTCTTCGCCAGCGGCACCGAGAACGTCGCGGTGCCGAACGCGTTGGTGGTGAGCGAGGGCTTGGCGACCTCTTTCCCGTTCGGGTCTCTGACGGTGACGGTGACGGTGCGGTTGGCGATGGGCTCAGACGGCCCGCCTTCGCGCTGGCGCAGGAAGAGCTTGAGGCCCACCGTCTCGCCCGGCTTGTACAGCGGCCGATCCATCAACACGTAGGCGAGCTCCTGCTTCGACCAGCTCGACCAGTACGCGTCACCCGCGCGCGCGTGGGCGACCTGCGCGCCAGCCTTCACCCAGACGTAGTGCGAGGTGTTCGACGTCTCGGTGGCGAACGAGAAGGTGGCGATGCCCTGTGCGTTCGCGCGCACGACCTGGCTCTGCTCGAAGTCGCGGCGAATGAGCATCACCTCGGCGTCGGGCTGCGCCTTGCCGGTCTCGACGTCGGTGACGAACACCTGCACCTGCTTGCGATCGCTCTTCGTCACCACGGCGATCTGGCTCTGCAACGCGAAGTCCTGTGCGGTGAGGCCGTCGCCGCTGGCCTCGAGAATGAAGAGCCCGGGTGAGGGCAGCTCGAGCTCGAAGCTGCGGCTGCCCGGCGCCCAGGCGGTCTTCACCTCGAGGGTCTCGCTCCACGTCTTCTCGACCGCGCCACCCGAATACGCGTTGGTGGAGTCGGGCCAGCCCTTGCCGAGGAACGGGTCGACGCGCCGCAGCTTCCACGTGAGCTGTTTCACGTTTCGCCAGCTCAACGACACGGGCAGCTTCAGCCCCGGCAGCGTCACCTGGTACGCGCTCACGGAGAGGGTGGGCCGGCGAATGTTCTCGGCCGCGTTGCGCGCGTCACCGTGACGGTTCGAGGTCGTCGAGGAGAAGCGCTTGACGATGCCGTCGTAGATGCTGAGCGCGTCGGAGTACTTCTCTCGGCTCTCGCGCTGCTGGCCGAGCAGGAAGAGCGCGTCGTCGGCCCACGCCGTGTTGCCGCCACCGACCTCGGTCAGCTCCTGCTCGCCCTTGCTGCGCGACTGCTCGTTGCGCACCAGCACCTGCGCGCGGCCGAAGCGGGCGTGCGCCTTGTCGGTCTCGTTCGTCGCCACCTCGAGCACCGTGTTCGCCAGCAGCTCGGCCTGCTTGAGGTCGTAGACGTAGTTGTCGAGCTGGGCGAGGCAGACGCCGACCAGCAGCTTGCGCGCTTCGTCACCGACGCGCCCCTCGGCCTTCGTCGCCGTCTTCAGCAGCGGCATGGCCTGGTTCACGTTGCGGTAGCCCTGAATGGCCAGCGCCCACTGCGCGTACGCGCGCGCGAAGTCCTGCTCTCCCGCGTCGGCCAGCTTCGTCAGCTCGCTGGAGCCGTCACGTTTGCCCACCTTCCAGCACGAGAAGGCCCGCTTCACCGTCGCTTCACGGCTCAGCGCCGACGACGGGTTCGCCTTGAGGAACCCCTCGAAGCCTTCGCACGCCTTCGAGAAGGACTGCTCGGCGAGGTACTTGTTCGCCGCATCGAACGACGCGTCTTGCGCGAACGCAGCGGTGGCGATCAGCGTCAGCGACAGGGTGATGGAACGCATGGAGGTCTCCCGGAACGTCAGTGAGATGCGGACGCGTGTGGGAGCGTGCAGGTTCCCTCACGAGGACAAGCGCGCGGGGAGCGTAGCCGTGTGTCTCAATGGGCCCAGCAGGATTCGAACCTGCAACCAAGCCGTTATGAGCGGCCAGCTCTACCGTTGAGCTATAGGCCCGGTAGTCGGAGGCATGGTTACCCACGACGGCGCTCGGAAGAAAGCGCAGTCGTCACCGACGAAGCCTCGCGCGCGTTCCCGACCGAAAGTACAAACAGCCCGTGCCACGCCGCTCGAAGGCCACTCGCGAGACGTACCACCACGGCGATCTGCGCAACGCGCTCGTCACCGCGGCCGTCGAGCTGGTCGAGGGAAGCTCGCCCGAAGAGCTGACGCTGCGTGAAGTCTCCCGTCGCGTGGGGGTGAATCATCGCGCGGCCTACCGGCACTTCGAAGACAAGACGGCGTTGCTCGCGGCGGTCGCGGAAGACGGCTACCAGGCGCTGCTCTCCGAGATGGAGAAGGCGTTGGCCGCAGCTTCGAAGAGCAACGCCCGGGAGCGGCTCATGGAGCTCGCCGTCGCCTACGTCTCGTTCGCGATCGATCAACCGGCGCGCTACCGAATCATGTTCGGCAGACGACTGAACGAAGACGGCCGGTTTCCCGCGCTGGAAGACTCCGTCGCGCGTGCGTACAGCCTGCTCGCCGCCGAGCTGAGGGCAGGGCAGGTCTCGAAGCAGTTCCGTGAGACGCCGGTGCGTGAGCTCGTCTTCGGGTTCTGGTCACTCACCCACGGCTTCGCCAGCCTCGCCATCGTGCGCCGGCTGCAGGTGAAGCGCTCGCTGCTCGACAGCTGGTCGCGCCAGGTCTTCTCGGCCTTCGTCGACGGCCTCGCACGTTGACCTACAGCACACACGACTCTGCCTTGCGGTGAGTCACCTGTGTCGTTAGTGTCTCCAGTGGAGACATCTGCACATGCCGACGCCCATTCGAATCAGCGCCACCGATGGATACGCCCTTGGCGCGCGGCGGTTTGGCGACCAATCGGCCGGGCCGTACGTGGTGATCGCGGGCGCGACGGCGGTGAAGCAGGCGTACTACGCGCGCTTTGCGGCCTGGCTCTCGCTGCAGGGCTGCACGGTGCTCACGTTCGACTACCGCGGCATCGGCGAGTCACGGCCTGCGCGACTGCGTGGCTTCGAGGCGCGGCTGCGTGACTGGGGTGAGCGCGATCTCGAAGGCGTGCTGCGCTTCGCGCTCGAAGACAAAGGGTCTCGTCCGCTGCACGTCATCGGGCACTCGGTGGGCGGCCAACTGCTCGGCCTCGCCGCGAGCAACGGGTCGATCGATCGCATCGTCACCGTCGGCTCCCAGAGCGGCTACTGGGGGCACTGGAGCGGCGCCTCGAAGCTTCACAAAGCGGCGGTCTGGTACGC
>JBEOKA010000149.1:0-7713 GCA_040275325.1 Myxococcaceae bacterium
CGACGGAGCACGCTCGCGAGCGCGCAAATCTCCAGCGATGCGCATCAGCGCTGATCGCGACAGCTCCCAGCGGGACCACTGCAGCAGGACCGCTCGAGCGCTCGTGCGAACCGCTACCGCTCGAGCAACAACAGCGTGCAGGGCCCGTTCAGCGTGATGCGACGCGGCCCTTCCGCAGGAACACGCTCGAACGTCGGCGAGTCGGCGCCTGCGACCGAGAGCTGCAACCGACCACCCACGGGCAGCTCGGCCGCCAGCGCGCGCAGCGGGAATGACACCGCTCCACCGTGAACGCGCTGCACGCCCTCGGTCAGCAACGTCACCGCGCCGTCGGCGCCGAGCTCTTCCAGGTACACATGGAGCGCAGCCTCGGGCCCATCGAGCGCCACCTCGCACGTCACGTGTGGCGCTCCGAAGAACCGCAGCGGAGCCGTTCGAGCGGGCCCGGCCGCGCGCAGCAGCCCCTTCGCCTGACGCCGGTCTTCGTACACGACGCTCTGGGCCATGCCCGTCATCCACCGGTTCTTCACGCCGGTCGTCGCCGCAAAGTCGACGTCGAGTGACGACGGCTCGAAGCGGAACCCGTGAGCGACCTCATGCGTCTCGGGCCACGCGGCGGCCGACTCCCACCGCTCGGCGCCAGCGAGCCACCACCGCTTCTCGGGCGGCGACGCGGTGTCGGTCTTCAGGTGCTGGTCGAAGAAGGCGACGATTCGCGAGAGCTCGACGGTCGCGTCCTTCGTGCCGCCGAAGGGGCTCGCGGTGGCGTGGCCTTCGTGCTCCCACGGCCCGATGACGGCCTCACGCAGCGGCATCACGGCGCTGGCGCGGAGGACAGCATCGGCGGTCGCTCCGTCGAACCAGCTGCCCCACAACGAGACCACGACGGTCGTCTTCGAGAGTTCCGTCCGCGACGACGGCCCGAGCGATGACGCGGGCGGCCCACCGACTCCGAAGGCATCTGCCGGCGCGTGCACCTGCTTCACGGCCTCGGCCACATCTGCCACCACGCGCGTCTGCTGCAGTGCCTTCAGGGCCGTGCCGTCAGCGTCACCATCGACGGAGTGAACGTTCGTTATGAGCCAGCGCGCGCTCGCGGGGAAGAGCTCTGGCGGCTGGCCGCGGTCGAGGGCCTTCACCGTTCGGCCCCACGCGTCGGGGAACGCCAGGTTGCGCACGCCGCCCGGAGCGATGAGCTCGTCGACCAGGTCCCACTCGAGGTCGCGGGCGAGCACGGCCTTGAGCGCCGGGTGATTCGTCGCGGCCGTGAGCAAGGCCGTCGTGCCCTCGTACGAAAGGCCCGTCGCGCCCACGCGGCCGTTGCAGAAGGGCTGCTTCGAAACCCACTCGATGAGCTGGGCGCCGTCACGCGCCTCCTGCTCGCCGAAGGGGTGAGGCCAGGTGCCTTCAGAGGCTCCAGTGCCACGCACGTCGGCGATGACGACGCCGTAGCCCGCGCGGACGAGCGCTTCGACGACGGGCTCACGCGGGCCTTTCGGAACGCGGCCGGGGTTCTCGGGCACCTTCAGCGCGAAGCTGCGCCAGTAGCGCGTCTGCATCAGCACGATGGGGAACGGACCCGCGCCCTCGGGCAGCACCACGTCGACCGCCAGCTTCGTGCCGTCAGCCATCGCGACCGTCGGCCGGGTCACCTTCGCCGGTGGCGCGTCATCGAGCGCCGACACCACCACGCCGCTGAGCACCAGCAGGCCCAACACCACACCGATGACGATGAGCAGCTTCTTCAACGCAGCCTCTTCCACTCGGCTCGAAGGTCGACGACGAGCTGCCCGAGCTCGAGCAGCTCCAGCAGGTCGGGCACGACGGCTCCCACGGCGACCAGCATCAGCCCGCAGACGACCATCACGCGACGCACGGCGCAAAGGACGAACACGCCCGGACCCGATTGCAGCGCTTTGCGTACAGTGGCGCCATGCTGCCACAGCCGAAGGACCTCGAGCGGATCTGCAAGGGCCTCGCGACGCTCGACGCGGTCATCTCCGAAGATTGGGAGAGCCGGACGTACTCGTTCAACGCCGGGTGGAACACCCGCGCGAAGCACCGCATGGCGTCGATGCGCAACGGCTCGGGAGACGACTGGTTCATCGTGTTCACTCCGAGCGGGGTGTTCGTGAAGGCGTTCTGGCACGAGTACCCGCGGGTCGATGACGTGGCGGCGCTGTACGAAGGCCTGCCGAAGGCGCTCGCGCCGCAGCTGAAAGAGGCCGCGTTCGAGATGGAGTACGTGACGTTCGGCGGCTGGCACGACGGCAAGACGTGGACGCTGCGTGGCGACCAGAAGCCGATGCGCGAGGAGTTGGTGATGCTGTCGGGCTCGGCCACCGCCTACGTGAAGCTCGTGAAGCACGTCTACGAGCTGAAGGTTCCGAAGGAGGTCGTCACGCAGGTGCTGGCCGGGAAGAAGCTCGACGCGGCGATGCTGGCGAAGCTGCCGACCGAGCGCACGCTGGCCGAGCTGCGGGCCGACCTTCGGGAGATCGGCGTCTGATCAGCATGGGCTGGCTGGCCCGACAGCGCTCCGAAGCCCGCTCACCTTTCGCGTCGCTCTCAGGCCGATGCCACCCAGTACCCGCGATGCGCTCTGCTGTGCTTCGTCCTTCTCGCCGTTCGGGAGCGGCGCTACAGGCGACCGCCGTGACGTCTCTCGATGCCCTGGCGCTGAACACGCCCGCCACCATCGCCGCGCTGCGCCTCAACGACCGTGAGGCCACCTGGCTGCGCGCGGTCGGTCTGACCGAGGGCTCTCTGGTCACCGTGCTGCGCAAGGCACCGCTCTCAGGCCCGCTGCATGTGCGCGTCGCCGAGCACACTGAGCTGGCCATCGACCGCGAGCTCGCGCTGAACGTCGAAGTCACGACTGGAGCCGCGCCATGAGCGAGACCGCCATCATCGCGCTCGTCGGTCGCCCCAACGCGGGCAAGTCATCGCTCTTCAACGCCGTCACGGGCGCGCACGCGAAGGTGGGCAACTTCCCCGGCGTCACCGTCGACGTGCTCGAGGCGCTGGTTCCGGTGTCGGAGCACGAGACGCTGCGCTTCGTCGACCTGCCCGGCGTGTACACCATCGAAGGCGAGGCCGACCCCGAGAGCGACGAAGGCCACGCGCGCCGCTTCCTCGACGACCTCTCGAAACGGCAGACGCCCGCCGTCATCACGCAGGTGCTCGACTGCACCCAGCTCGCGCTCGGGCTTCGGCTCACGCTCGAGCTGCGCCGCCGGGGTCTGCCGCTCGTCGTGCTCGCGACCCAACACGACGCGCTGACGGCTCAGGGCTTCGAGCTCGACGCGGCGGCGCTCGGAGACGCGCTCGGCGTACGCGTCATCGCCACCAGCGCACGAGACGCGAACGTGAAGGCGCGCGTGCTCGAGGCCACCAGCGAGGCGGCGCGGTTGAAGGTGACTCCGCCCTCGGGGGCGCTCGACGTCACCGCCCTCGCCAGCCGCGTGCTGCGGCCACGCACCAACGCGAAAGAGGCCTTCGCCCGCGTTCGGGCACGCACCGAGCGGCTCGACGGCGTGCTGCTGCACCCGCTGCTCGGGCCCGTCATCTTCCTCGCGCTCATGACGGCGCTGTTCGCGGCGGTGTTCTTCATCGCCGAGCCGGTGACGGCGCTCATCGACGTCTTCAACGCGGCGCTGGCGGCGCGCATCGAAGGGCTGCTGGGCGCGGGGCTGGTCTCATCACTGCTCGTCGACGGCGTGCTCGGCGGAGCGGGCACGGTGCTCGCGTTCCTTCCGCAAATCGTCATCCTCACCGTGGCGCTCGAGCTCATCGACGCTTCGGGCTACCTCGCGCGCGGCACCTTCCTGGTCGACCGGCTGCTGCGCTTCGCGGGCCTGGGAGGACGCTCCTTCGTGCCGTTGCTCTCGGCGCATGCGTGCGCGGTGCCGGCCATCTCGGCGTCGCGCATCATTCGGGACCCGGGCCAGCGGCTGCGCACGATTCTGGTGCTGCCGTTGATGACGTGTTCGGCGCGCATTCCGACGTTCGGTTTGCTCATCGCGACCTTCTTCGCGGCGAGGTCGGTGTGGTTTCGAGGTGGGCTCTTCGTGGCGCTCTACTTCGCGGGCCTGGGCTTCGGGCTCATCGCGTCGCTGGTGTTGGGGCGAACGGTGAAGCGCACGTCACAGCCGCGGCCGTTGGTGCTCGAGATGCCGCCGTATCGCGTGCCACAGCTGGCGGTGGTGACGCGCGTGGGCTGGCGGGCGGGGACGCGCTTCGTGCGAGACGTCGGCTCGGTGATTCTCATCGCCTCGGTCGTGTTGTGGGCGCTGCTCACGGTGCCGGGACCGAGCGCGGGAACGCCGCCGCCCGATGCGTCGCCGCGCGTGGTGGCGATGCACGGCAGCCTCGCCGCGTCAGTCGGACGGTTGCTCGAGCCTGTCACGGCTCCAGCCGGCTTCGACTGGCGGCTCAACGTCGGCCTCATCGGCTCCGTCGGAGCGCGTGAGCTGATGGTGGGCACCATGGGCGTCATCTTCGGCATCGAAGACGCGGGTGACGACAGCGCGCCCCTTGCCGAGCGGTTGCGTGACGCGAAGGGTTCCGATGGAGCGAGCGCCTACAGCGCCGCCACCGCGCTGGCGTTGATGGCCTTCTTCGTCATCGCCTGCCAGTGCATGAGCACGCTCGCAGCGGTGCGGCGTGAGACCCGTTCGTGGCGGTGGCCCATCTTCTTGTTCGCGTACACGTATGGCGCCGCGTGGATTCTCTCGGTCGTGGTGTTCCAGGTCGCGCGCGCCGCTGGGCTCTGATCAGGGCTTCCCGGGCATCATCTGCTCGCCCCGCTCGAACACGATGCCCGCCCGCCCCACCAGCAGTGGATCGACCGGACCAATCTGATCAGCATCCTTCTTCGTGTACGGCAGCGAGTGCAGCAGGTACCGCATCGCGTTCAACCGAGCTCTCTTCTTGCAGTCGCTCTTGATGACGACCCACGGCGCGTCGGTGGTGTCAGTGTGAAAGAACATCGCCTCCTTCGCCTTCGTGTAGTCGTCCCACTTGTCGAGTGACGCGAGGTCGATGGGCGAGAGCTTCCAATGCTTGAGGGGATGCACCTCGCGCTCCTTGAACCGGCGCCGCTGCTCTCGACGGCTCACCGAGAACCAGAACTTGAAGAGGTGCAGGCCCTGCCGCACGAGCATGCGCTCGAACTCGGGCGCCTGACGCATGAACTCGAGGTACTCAGCATCCGAGCAGAACCCCATCACCCGCTCGACGCCCGCGCGGTTGTACCAACTGCGGTCGAACAGCACGATTTCACCCGCGGTCGGCAGGTGCTCGACGTAGCGCTGGAAGTACCACTGGCCGCGCTCCTGCTCGCTGGGCTTCTCGAGGGCGACGACGCGCGCACCACGAGGGTTGAGGTGCTCGGTGAAGCGCTTGATGGCGCCGCCCTTGCCCGCCGCGTCGCGCCCTTCGAAGAGCACCACCACGCGCTGGCCCGTGTCTTTCACCCACGCCTGCAGCTTCAGCAGCTCGACCTGCAGGCGGTACTTCTGGCGCTCGTACGTCTTGCGCGCGAGCAGGTTCTTGTACGGGTAGCCGCCCCGCTGCCAATCAGGCGCGAGCTCTTTGTCGGCCGCGCGGCGCGAGAGCTTGTCGAGGCCCTGCTGTTGCTGAAGCGCGCCCTGCAGAATGCGCATCGCATCGGCTGGAGCGGTGCCCTCGAGCAGGTCGCGAATCGCCTGGGCCTTCACTTCATCGGCAGCATCGCTCTCCTGCTCGCTGGTGAAGGTCTCGAGCGCGTGTGGCTCGAAGTCAGGAGCCGTGTCTCCAGCGACGACTTCACGAACGGCGGCACGACGACGGGAACGGCCTGGCACGGTGACTCCGGGAACGAGGAACGGGGAGCAACAGCATTCCACGTGCCACCACGCGCACCCATCACATCGATGGCCTGCGTCAGGCCGCTGCGCAAACGCTGCGGTGGATCAGCTCAGCCCGACGAGGTGGCCCCAGGCCTCTTTGCGGTCGAAGTAGACGTGCGCCGTCTCGCCCAGCCCGCTCTCACGCAGAATGCGCTTCGACTGCAGCTCGCCGACGGCCGTCTTCTTCACGACGCGCGCGGCAGCCACGAGCCCGTGCTGCGCGGCCCAGCGGTTCATCTCGGTGATCTGATCAGTCAGGTGCGGCGGAATCACGTCGAGGTTCGTCTGGTCGACGAGGCACCGCCACGTCGAGCCCAGCTTCTTCACCGCGTCTTTGAGTTCGGTCTCGTAGGCCTTGAGCGCGTCTGCAGTCAGCCGCCGAGGGTACTTCACCTCGATGACGCGCTCGCGCTCGTGAACCTGGACCTCGAATGAACCTTCAGACGACGACATTGCAGCTCCCGGCCCCCACGAACGCCTATTAACCACACTCCGACCGCTCGTGTGGAACAGCGGCGTCGCGTTCACGTGACGGGTCGACGAAAACCCCACGCTTTCCCGAAGGTGGAAGGAGACGCTTTCATGTTGGTGGCTGGTGTTCTTGGGCTGGTGGTGGGTGGTGGCCTGGGTCTGCTGGGACTGGTGACGCCAGCGCGAGCGCAACGCTTCGTGGGGCTCTCTCCTTCGGCGCCCGAGGGCACTGGAGAGACGCGCGCGACGTACGGCGGCTTCTTCCTTGGCCTCGAGCTCGCCGCAGGCTGGGCCTGGTGGAGAGGCAGCCTCGCGCCCATGACGGTGGTGGGACTCGCCTGGCTCGGAGCAGCGCTCGGCCGCGTGGTCTCGCTCCTGGTCGATGGCCATCGCACCCGGAAAAACCTGGCTGGTGTGGCCTTCGAGGCCGTGGTCGGGCTGCTCCACCTCGCTGCGTGAGCCTTCAGCGAAGCACGTAGCCCGCCTCGACCCGCTGCGGCCTTCGGTCGGCGTGATGATGGTCACGGTCGTCGAGCGCCAGCGCGGTGGCGGCGCGGCGGCGCAGCACCAGAAAGCCCACCAGCACCAACAGGAGTGGAACGAGCGCCAGCGGCAGCTCCCACCAGCCCGGAGCGAGCGGCAACAGGTACAACGCGACGTCGAAGGAGCCATGCAGCAGCACGGCGATGACGAAGCCGCCCAGCAGGCCGGGTCCGGTGCCATCGAAGCGTCGGCGGGCTGCCAGGTCGCCGATGAAGCCTGCGGCGATGGCGTGACACGGCACCGAGAAGAAGGCGCGCAGCACGAAGGTGCCGAGAAAGCCCAGCGTCGACTCCGACGCCGAGAGCGCCATCACGTTCTCGACCAGCGCGAAGCCCAGGCCCGCGCGCGTCGCGTAGACGATGCCGTCGAGCCGCTCGTCGAAGGCGGGGTGGCGCCACACGGCCAGCGC
Source organism: Myxococcaceae bacterium (assembly GCA_040275325.1). Lineage (GTDB taxonomy): Bacteria > Myxococcota > Myxococcia > Myxococcales > Myxococcaceae > Xiheimicrobium. The sequence continues at coordinate 7,315 of JBEOKA010000149.1, forward strand.
CAGCACCAGCGCCTTCGCACCCTCTTCGAGCAACGCAGCCGAGACGAAGCCGTCGAAGAGCGCCTGCGGAACTCCCTGCAGGTGCACGAGCGAGCCCAGCCATCGTTGAAGGAAGAAGACCGGCACCACCGAGAGCCCACCCAGCACCGCCACCTTGCGCACCTGCCAGTGGGGCTCGGGCCGCTTCGCATCGGCGAGGTCGACGAGCGTCATGAACGCCAGCGCCGGCAACGCTCCGGTCAGCGCCATCCACACGGGCATGGGCACACCCTCGCACAGGTCACGCGGCTGCGGAGTTCCGCAACGCCTGCGCAGACGAAGCTCAACGAAAGTACACTCGCCCAGATGTGCGAAGTGAGGCTGTCACCAGCCAGCGGGAGCGAGAGCGTCGAGACGACG
>JBEOKA010000150.1:0-23230 GCA_040275325.1 Myxococcaceae bacterium
AGGCGCCGACGAGCACCGCTGACGCCGTGTGGGCCACCGTCAAGGTGAAGGCGTTCTCGCTCGCGCCCCAGCGCACGATTCGGCTGCACGACAAGCAGGCGAACGAAGCGCTCGCGGTGCCCGGCATCGGTGAGGTGCAGGTGAAGGCAGCGTTCGCAGCGAACGAGCTGACGGTGCTGCTCGAGTGGAGCGACCCCACGCAAGACGTGGTGCGCGACGACGAGGTGAACACCTACGCCGACTCCGCCGCGGTGCAGGTGCCGCTCACGTTCGGAAAGGGTGTTCGCCTGCCGGCCATCTCGATGGGTGACGAAGAGCAGCCCGTGCGAATCGTTCTGCAGCGCGCCACGAAGACGGGCTCGGTGGTGAGCGCGATTGAGGCAGCGGGCTTCGGAAGCTCGACGCGTCAGGCTCCGGCCGCCGCGGCGAAGCAGGGCAGCATGACGTACGATGCGACGGCGCAGCGGTGGCGCGCGATGTTCCAGGTGCCACTTGACGCGACGAGCGCGCTGGTGCCGATGGCGTTCGCGCTCTGGGAAGGTGGAGCGCGGCTCGAGCGCGCGGGCAACAAGCGGCTCTCCTCATGGCGCTTCGTGCGCATTCCCGGCCGAACGCCAGATGTCGAGTACGTGAAGGCGATGGGCTGGGGCTTTGCTGCCGGTGACCTCGGAGACCCGGCGAAGGGCAAGGTGCTCGCCGAGGCCGTGTGCGCCGCCTGCCACCACATGCCGGGCCGCACCGTCGCCGCCGAGGGGCTCGCGCCGAACCTCATCGACGTCGGCGCCATCGCCACGCCCGGCTACCTGCGTGAGAGCATCGTCACGCCGAGCGCCGTCATTCTCTACGGGCCGAACCCGAACCAGCACTACGACAAGAGCCAGCCTCGCGACGCGAACGGCGCGTACCCGAACTCCGAGGCGCTGCGCTGGTTCGTGCGAGACGCCGACGGAAAACGCACCTCGAAGATGCCGTCGTTCGCCGGCTTTCCGCCCGAGCAGATCGCCGACCTCGTCGCCTTCCTTCGCTCCCTCGATGGAAAGGGCCCCCCGCCATGAAGAGACTGTTGCTGTCAGCGCTGCTCCCGTTCAGCGCCTTCGCTGCCGAGCCCGGTGAAGAGGTCGAGCTGTCGAGCGCGCCCGTCACCGGTCTGTCGTGCGCGAAGAAGGCCATCGAGACCGGCAAGCTCGACCTGCTCTCGTCGTGCCCGCTGTCGGAGGCGCCGAAGGGCATCGTCGTCTTCGACGTCGCCGAGATGCAGTACTACCAGCTCGACGCGAAGACGATTCGCACCTCGGCGCTCGAGCGCGCGTTCGCCGGCGGCTCCGTCGACGTCACCGGCAAGGTGAAGGCCGTCGACAAGAAGACGGGCATCGCGACGGTGCAGGTGAGCGAGTACCGCGTCACGCCGCGGCCGAAGCCGGGCGCCTTCAAGGGCTGCCTGTGACGAACTCAGCGCGTCATCTTCCGCACGAGCTTCACCACACGCTCTGCGGTGGCGGCGGGCTCGGCCAGGTCGATGCGGGGCTTCGCGAGCGGAAAGCCCGAGCGGTCGACCAGCACCAGCGTCGGCGTCACTTCGACCCCGTAACGCTCCACCACGTCACGGCGCGCATCGACGTCGACGCTCTCGAGCTCGAGGCCGGGCAGCTGTCGCCTCACCTCGCCGAGCGCTCCGCCCGCCTCGAAGCGTCGGCACGAGTCGCACCACGTCGCGGTGAAGACGAGCAGCTTCACGTCACCCAGCGTGCGCCGTGGAACTCCACCGTCGCCGGCCTGGGCGGTGGTGACCATCACGAACGACAGCAGCAGCGCGCGCATCGCCACGTTGGAGCCGTGCGCCATCACCACGATTCACCCTGGAGGGCGTGATGCGCCTCGGCTTCCTCGTCGACCTGAACAACTGCATGGGCTGCAAGGCCTGTGAAGTCGCCTGCAAGGCCGAGAACTCGGTGCCGGTGAACTCGTGGCGTCTGCGCGTGAAGTACGTCGACGCGGGCGTGTACCCCGACGTGAAGCGCGCCTTCACGCCGATGCGGTGCAACCACTGTGAGAACGCGCCCTGCGAGAAGGTGTGCCCGGTCAGCGCGCTGCACTACCTGCCCAACGGCATCGTCAACATCGACAGGGACCGCTGCATCGGCTGTGCGGCCTGCATGATGGCGTGCCCGTACGGGGCCATCATGATGGACCCCGAGACGAACACCGCCGACAAGTGCACGTACTGCGCGCACCGCGTGGAAGGTGGCCTCGAGCCCGCGTGCGTCGTCGCGTGCCCGACCGAGGCGAACATCTTCGGAGACCTCGACGAGCCGGGCTCCAAAATCAGCCAGTACCTCGCGAACAACCGCGACGTGCGCGTGCGCAAACCCGAGAAGGGCACCAAGCCCAAACACTTCTACACGGGCGGTGGCGCTGTTCACCTCGAGCCGCTCGCGAGCAAACGCGAAGAGGGCCCGGGGTTGTTCAACCGCATCGGCACGCTCGACAAAGTCGGAGGCGAGTGACCCATGGATCCACTCACGGCAGACGCGCCGGTGCTGCAGTCGGCGACGGTCACGCTCGACGCGCTCCATACCGGCGTCATGTGGGGCTGGTACGTCACGATGAACATGTGGGCCAAGAGCGTCGGCACGGGCGTACTGCTCGTCGGCGTCGCGATGATGCACCGCTATGGCCAGAGCCGCGCCTACTACCGACGGTGGATGCCGCTCGTCGGCTTCGCGTTCATCAACCTGACGCTGCTCTTCACGGTGCTCGACCTGCACCAGATGTTCCGCTTCTGGCACATGTTCGTGTGGCCCCACCGCACCTCGGCCATCAACATCGGCGCGTGGCTGCTGTCGGCGTACACGGGCCTGCTCACGCTGATGATCTACGCGTGGTGGAAGAAGCTCGACGGGCTCTACGACAAGCTGCTGGTGCCGACCGTCGTCATCGCGTTCTTCGCCACCATCTACACGGCCGCGCTGATGGGCCAGGCGAGCGCGCGTGAAATCTGGAGCATGCCCACCGAGACGGCGCAGATGCTGCTCGCAGCCACGCTCTCGGGCAGCGCGACGTTCCTCATCATCGGGTCGCCGAGCCGTGAAGAGTCCATCTCGCTGGGCTGGGTGCTCGCGTTGTCGGCAGCCGTCGCGCTGATCATCTTCCTCGGCGAGGTCGTCTTCGCGCCCGGCAAATCCGAAGAGGCCGAGTACGTGATTCACACGTTGATCAGCGGCCGCCTCGGAGCGCTCTTCGCCTCAGGTCTGCTCTTCGGCTTCGTGGTGCCTGCGACGCTCGGCTTCGTCTCGGCGAAGGTCGACCGCCCCGTCGCGCTGCGGCTGGCTGCGGTTTCGGCGCTCGCCGGGTTGTGGATGGTGAAGCACGCGTGGCTCATCGCGCCGCAGTTGCTCCCGCTCTCGTGAGGAATCGATGACGCTCAATCGACGCGACTTCATCAAGGCAGCAGCCGTCACCGGTGGCGCGACCGCCGTGGCCGTGGGCGCCGTGCGCTCCTTCATTCCCGAAGCGCGCGCTGGCCAGCCGCTCGGCCAGACGTTCGACTCCGTGCCCGTCGTCGACGGCAACTTCGCGAGCTACCCGCCGTTCGAGAAGTGGGGCGGCTGGCGTGAGCTCTCGGGCGACGACTGGAAACGCGGGGGCATCGGCCGCGCCGACATCAAGGTGCACGACCACGTGCTCGTGCCCACCATCTGCAACAACTGCGAAGCGGTGTGCGGGCTCACGGCGTGGGTCGACAAAGAGACGCTCGTGGTGCGCAAGTTCATGGGCAACCCGCTCCACACGGGCAGCCTCGGCCGCAACTGCGCCAAGGGCTACGCGGTGCAGAGCCAGATGTACGACCCCGACCGCATTCCGTTCCCGCTCAAGCGCGCGCCAGGCTCGAAGCGCGGAGACGGCAAGTGGGTGCGCACCACGTGGGACGAAGCGCTGTCGACCATCGGCAAGAAGATGCGCGAGACGCTGCAGCGCGGCGACGAGGCGTCGAAGAAGGCCATCATGCATCACGTGGGCAGGCCCAATGAGTCGGGCTTCACGCCGCGCGTGTGGGCCAGCCTCGGCCAGGACTGTCAGAACTCGCACACGAACATCTGCTCGGCGGGTGCGCGCATGTCGAGCCTGCTCTGGGTGAACGACGATCGCAGCGCGGCCGACTGGCAGAACTCACGCCTCATCTTCCTGCAGAGCTCGCATGCCGCCGACGCCGGCCATTACTTCCAGCAGTCGGCCGGGCAGATCGCGAAGGCCCGCAAGAAGGGCGCGAAGCTGGTGGTGATGGATCCCCGGCTGTCGAACTCGGCCGGCATCGCCGACCTGTGGATTCCCGTGTGGCCCGGCACCGAGGCGGCCATCTATCTCGCCCTCGGCGCGCGCCTCATTCGCGAAAAGAAGTACGACCGCGAGTTCATTCGCGAGTGGTGGAACTGGCACGACCTGCTCGACGACGCCGACGAACTGAAGCTGCTGCTCGACCGCGGGCTCATCACCGAGCTGCCGAAGGGAAACACCTTCGAAGACTTCGAGGCGCTGCTGCTCGACCTCTACGGCAAGTACACGCTCGAGTGGGCCGCCGAAGAATCGCGCGTGCCGCTCGCGAAGCTCGAGAAGCTCTACGAGTACGTGCTCTTCGCCGGAGACCGCATCACCTCGTTCTTCTGGCGCGCCGCAGGCTCGGGCAACCGCGGCGGGTGGATGTCGTCTGGCCGCACGGGCATCTTCCTCCTCTCGCTCGTCGGCAACTTCAACGGCGTCGGCGCGCTCGGTCAGGAAGAAGGGCGCATGATCGCCGTCGGCGGCAAAGGTGGCGGCGCGTGTGTGGCCGAGAAGCCGGCGAAGGTCGACGCGTGGAACGAGCTGTCGTACCCGCCTGAGTGGCCGCTCTCCAGCTACGAGCCGTCGTACCTGCTGCCCCACCTGCTCTCGGACACCGCCTGGCAGGACAAGTGGCGCGCGAAGGGCCTCTCGGTTCCCCAGAAGCTCTCGGTGTGGATTCCGCGTCAGTACAACCCGGTGTGGATCAACCCGGATGGCTTCCGGTGGATCGAAGTGCTGCGCGACGAGACCAAGCTCGAGCTCACCTTCAACCCGTCGCCGACGTGGTCCGAGACGAACTGGTTCATGGACTACATCCTGCCCGTGGGGCTCTCGGGCGAGCGGCACGACCAGCACTCCGAGCCGACGAACACCGAAGCGTGGATTGGCTTTCGCCAACCGGTGCTGCGCGTCGCGCTCGAGAAGTCAGGGTGGGAGCCGAAGGACCCTGCGCGCGCCACGCTCGAAGCGCACCTCAAGGCCGGCCTCGGTGAAGTCTGGGAAGAGAACGAGCTGTGGGTGAACCTGCTGTTCCACCACGTCGATCCCGACGGCAGCCTGGGCATTCGCAAGTTCTGGGAGAGCCGCGAGAACCCCGGCAAGCCCGTCACCATCGCCGAGTATTACAACGCCGCGTTCGGCACCTTGCCGAAGCTGAAGGCCGCCGCGCTCGAGGCTGCGAACGCGAAGGTGGCCGCAGCGAAGACCGACCTCGAGAAGAAGCTCGCGGCGTTCGCGGTGAAGTACCCGAACTACGACCTGCTCCGTGACCGCGGCGCGTGGACCGAGCGCGTCGACGTCTACGACCAGCACGAAGAAGAGCTGCACGTCGACGAGGCGAAGCAGGTGATGAAGGTGAAGGAGCCAATCTTCTGGGGCGGCGTCGTCGAGGTGCCGCTCAAAGACGTGAAGACCGACCCGCGCACGCAGCAGGTCTTCATCGAGACGAAAGAGGGCCGGCAGAACATCGGCGTGAGGCGCGGCGAACAGGTCGCGCTCGGCTTCTCGACGCCGTCACGCAAGATGGAGTTCTACGCGCGCTGGTTCAAGGAGTGGGGCTGGGCCGAGTACGCGATTCCCATCTACCCGCGCACGCCGGCCCAGCGTGAGGCGATGGTGCACGTCGTCTCGCACGTTCATCACCAGTACATGACCGAGCCGAACGCCTTCGCGCTCAACCCCATCTTCCGGTTGCCGTACAACATTCACACGCGCTCGGTGAACTCCAAGTGGCTCATGGAGATCAGCCAGAACCACAACCCGCTGTGGATCAACACGAAGGACGCCGAGCGCCTCGGCTTCAAGCGCGGCCAGCCGGTGAAGGTGCGCGTCGTCGACACGATGTCGAAGCTCGAGGCTGGCTACTTCGTGGCGATGGCGATGCCGACCGAAGGCGTCGCTCCCGGAACGCTCGCGTGCTCGCACCATGCAGGCCGCTGGCGCGTCGTGAAGTCGGTGGCCATCGAGGGCTTCGAGAAGCCGCTGGGCATCATGGGCCTCGGCGCTCCCGTCGCGTCCATCACCGAGCAGGGCACGCGCCGCAACCTCACGCCCATCGAAGGCGTCTCGAAGATGCACGTCACGCCATCGAAGGAGTTCGGTGAGCGCGGCTGGCCGTTCGCCGAGTTCAACAAGGACCTCGACAACATCAGCTGGGATGGCCTGTCGGGCGTCTGGCAGAACGCCGTGCACCACCCGCACCCCGACCCGGTGTCTGGCATGCATTGCTGGCATCAGAAGGTGCTGCTGGAGCAGTGCTCCGCGCAAGACAAGATTGGAGACCTCTCGGTCGACATCGCCGCCACCTTCAAGACGTACCAGGTGTGGCGTGACGAGCTGACGCGGCCTGCGCCGGGACCGAACGGGCTGCGACGGCCCGAACACCTCAAGCGCCCGTGGGTGCCCATCACTCGCAGCGCCTACCAGATGCCCAAAGGCTGACATGAACGCCTCCGCGCGCGCACGCCTCTACGCCTTTTGCTCGCGGCTCTTCGTGAAGGAGCTCGATGACGCGTTCGTCGAGGTGCTGCGTGGCGAGCAGGGGCAGACGTTGTTGCCGGCCTTCTCGCGCTCGGCGGAGTTCGACTGGCTCACGCCCGAGGCGCGGCGCGTGGCCACCTTCGACGCCGACTTCGCGCACCTCACGATGGTCGACGTGGTGCCGTACGAGTCGTTCTACCGACGCGACGACGCGATGATCGAAGCGGGCGGCGCGAACCCGCTGGCCACGTTCCTCACGAAGTACGGCTTCGAGGCCGACCTCGCGGTGGCGCGCTCCCTCTCGCCCGACCACCTCGGCATCGAGCTCGAGTTGATGGCGACGTTGTGTGAGCGCGAGGCGGCGTCGACTGGAGACGACGTCAAGATTGTCCGTCGGGTCGAACGCGAGCTGCTGACCGACCACCTGCTCGCGTGGGCGCCGGTCTACCTGTTGGCGGTGAAGCGCAACGCGCGCACTGAGCTGTATCGCGATGGCGCTGATGCCGTGTTGCATCTGCTCCACCAGCACCATGAGGAGCTGAGCTCGTGACGCTCTCGGTGAAGTGGGAGTCATGCGTTCGTTCCCGCTCGCGCGCCGCAACGTGCCACGCGTGTGTCGACGGCTGTCCAGTGAAAGCCATCTCGTTCGACGGCCCGCGCGCGTCGGTGAAGGTCGACATGGCGACCTGCACTGGCTGTGGCCGGTGCCAGGCCGTGTGTCCGACCGAGGTCTTTCACGGCGTCGCCGACGTCGCAGCGTTCGTCGAGCAGGCGGGCTCCACGCTCTCGTGCACGCCGACGTTCTGTCTGTCGCTGCTCACCACCGAAGACTTCGTCACGCTCGCGCTGCGGCACGGCACGGTGAAGGTCGATGGGGCAGGGTGCACGACGTGTCGCGTGTCACCTTCACTCGTGGGTGAGCGCGTCGAGCGGGCGACGGCGTTTCTCTCGGCATCGGGCTTCGCAGCGAAGCTCGTCGAGGTGGTGAAGCCGGGAGCCCTGCCTGCTTCCGTTGCGCCTACGCCGGTCGTGGTCGCTCCCTCGCGGCGTGCGCTGTTGCGGCGCTTCCTGCCCGGCGCTGAGCCCGTCCCTGCAGCGCCACTCGTCCTCGCAGCGCTCGACCCTGTGAAGGTGAAGGACAAGCCGTTGCCCGCTCGTCGAGAGCGCCTGCTCGCACGGCTCGGTTCGACGCCGCGTGAGCGTGCAGCCACGGCGTTGCCGACCGACGAGGTCGACTTCACGTCCGACAAGGTGCTCGACCTCACGACGTGTACCGGTTGTCTGCAGTGCGTCTCGGCATGCCCAACGGCGGCCCTGACGAGTTCGCGTGGTCTCGATGAGGTGCGTTTCGACGCGGCCCGGTGTGTGAAGTGTGGAACGTGCCACGACGTGTGTGAGCCTCGTTCGTTGACGCTCGCGCGTCGGTTCGACACCGCGCTGCTCTCGGGTGGACCGCGGTCGCTCGCGCGCTTCACGGTGAAGGCGTGCGCGGAGTGTGGCGTGCGCTTCAAGTACGACGGTGGCGACGCCATCTGTCCGCGTTGTGCCGGTCACGACGATGAAGCCCGAGAGCTCCACGGGCTTCCCACGAAGCCGCCGGGAGCATCGGCATGATCGAGAAGACATCGGGCGATGCGTTCACCGCGGGCACAACGCTCGTCACTCGGCGATTGCGAAGCCGTGCCCAGAGGCATCGTGTCGAACCGCCGTCGTGTGGAGCGCGCCGATGACTCGGCCCGCGACGAAGCGCTTCGGTCTGCTCGCGAGACTCTCCAACGCGCGCCTCGGGAGCGCTCGTCACGCGCGGTCATGTGGAGCGCCCCGATGATTCGCCCGACGACCCAGGTCTTCGGCCTGCTCACGGCCGACGCCGACGATGGTTGGCTCGCGCGCCTCTACAACGCGCTGTTCGGCTTCAACGGGCTCGACGCTGCGTTCGTCGTCTTCATGGTGCAGCCGCCGCACGTCGGCCGCGTGCTCGACGGGTTGCTCTCGGCTGGCCGCGCGCATCACGTGCACGTCGCGCCGTCGTTGTGGCGAGCCGCCGCGCGCGCCGTCGGTTCGACCTTGCCCTTCGTCGATGCGCTCGACTCGAGTGGAGCGCGCTTCGAGCACGCCCGCCGCCTCGTCAGCTTCGCCGCGCCGCAGACGCCGACGCTCTTCGAGCCCGCGCGAGGTCCAGACGACGAAGCACTCCAACAGGTGCTGGTCGAGCTCGGCGTCGCGCATGGCACCTCGACGCTCGGCTTCGACACGACGTTTCCAGGCGAGACGCTCGTCGCTCCCAACGCGCCGCCCACCGACGTGTGGAGCGTCACCTCGTGGAACCTCGAGCCGTCCCGCCGGCGGGCGTGGCCAGACACGACCCTGCTCGGGCCGCCATTCACGCAGTGGGTTCATCGAGCGGGTGACGAAGTGTTGGCTCGGTTCGCCATCGAGCCCCGTGTGCCGAACGACCTCGCCAACGCGCTCGCCGAGACCACGTTTCGCCCCTGTCAGCTCACTGACGACGCCTTCCGCTCCGCCTACCCGCACCTCGAGGCCACGCCATGAACGCCCGCGACGAAGGCCCCTACGAAGCGCTCGCGAAGACGTTCCTCACGCCCGCGAAGAGCGGCGTGTACCTGACGAAGAACGAGCTCATCTCACTCGCGCGTGTCTCGGAGGCGAGCCTGCGCATCAACGAGCGGCCGCGCATGCTGGTCGACGTGTTGCGCTCCGCTCAGTCCGCCGACGAGCTCGTCGCGATGGTCGACCGATTGCTCGCGTTCACCCAGGCGCGGCTCGCCGAGTACGAAGCCCTCGTGGCCGCGTACCCGGCCTCGGCTGCGGTGTGGAAGCCGTGGCTCGACCGTTCGCGCCGCACCGTCGTGCTCCTCGAAGATACGAAGCGCGACATCAGGCTCTGAGCGGAACCCTCGGCAGGTCCGCTTCGCTCTCACTGCCCATGGGATGGTTCACGAAGCTGCTCGGCCTCGAGACGGAGCCTCACGCGGTGGTCGCGCTCACCGACGAGAACTTCAAACGAGAGGTGCTCGAGAGTCAGACGCCGGTGCTGGTCGACGTGTGGAGCGAGGGCTGCGGCCCCTGCAAGATGCTCGAGCCCGTGGTGATGAAGTTGTCACGCGACTTCAAGGGCCGGCTCAAGGTGGGCGAGCTCGACGTCGCGCGCGCTCCGAAGCTGGCGGCGAAGCTGCGCGTCACCGGAACTCCGACCGTCCTCTACTTCCGCAAGGGCAAGGAGTTCGAGCGCGTGATCGGCTACCGCGCCGACCACTACCATCGTGAGCTCATCGAGAACGAGCTGCTCAAACCTTCGTCAGTCGCCCCGACACGATGAGCTGCTCGGCGATGGCGTCGTAGCGGGCCTTCTGCTCGGGCTTGCCAGACACCATCAACGGCGTGCCTGCATCCGTCGAGACGCGCACGTCGAGGTCGAACGGCAGCTCGGCCAGCAGCGGCAGCTGGTACTGGTCTGCGAGCAGCCGGCCTCCACCTTCGCCAAAGAGCGCGTAGCGGGCTCCGGTGTCTGGCGCGGTGAACGGGCTCATGTTCTCGATGATGCCGGCGATGGGCACCTGCACGTCCTGCAGCATGCGAATCGCGCGGCGCACGTCGTCGGTCGCGATGAGCTGCGGGGTGGTGACGACGAGAGCGGCGGTGACCTTCAGCTCCTGCGCCATCGTCAGCTGCGTGTCGCCGGTGCCCGGCGGCATGTCGATGACCAGCAGGTCGAGCGTTCCCCAGTCGACGTCGTCGAGCAGCTGCACCATCGCGCTCGTGGCCACCGAGGAGCGCCAGATGAGCGGCGTGTCGGGCGTCGGCGTCGTCATTCCCACGCTCATCACCTTGAGCCCGAAGTTCTCGGCGCAGACGATGCGGTCGGCGTCGTTCCACTCGAGCCGCGCGTCTTCGAGCTGCAGCATGCGCGGAACGGAGGGGCCGTAGACGTCGGCGTCGAGCAGGCCCACCCGCCAGTCGCGCTGGGCGAAGGCGCTGGCGAGGTTCACCGAGACGGTGCTCTTGCCCACGCCGCCCTTCCCGCTGGTGACGATGATGACGTTGCGCGCGAAGGCGCCGCGGCTCTGTGCGCCGAGCGACACGCCCTTCTTCGAGAACAGCGAGGCTCTGGAGTCGTGGGGGTCGCTCATCGGGCCTCGTCGACGCGGGGAAGACTGAGAGCCTCCCACGCGGGCAAGGGTTCAGCTGCGAATCCTTGGGTGACGGCCATGGCTCCCGGAGTGATGCGTCTTTCGCTCGTCGTGTTGATGGTGGGAGCCACCGCCTGCGTCGAAGTGCCGCGGCTCGAATCAGGAGCGACGGTCGTCGTGTTGGACGCTGGGGTCGATGGCGGTGAGCCACGCTTCGACGCGGGCGTCGTCGCTGCGCACGCGCCGCTGCTCGACGGCGTCTCACTCCAGCACGACGTCTTCGCGACCGGCCGCGTCTGCGGTGACTGCCACAGCGCCTCTGCCACCTCGTCTGCCAACCGTGACGAGCAGAACCGCCCAGTCGACCTCTTCGAGTGGTGGAGCGCCTCGGCCATGGGCAACTCCGCGCGCGACCCGCTCTTCCGCGCCGTGCTCGCGAGTGAGCAGGCCCGTGCGCCAGCGGCCGCCGAGGCCATCTCGACCGTCTGCCTCACCTGCCACGCGCCGATGGCGAAGCTCGCGCTCAGCCACTCAGGCACGCTGCCCGCGACACTCACCAACACGGTCTACGCCGACGGTCCCGTGGGCGCGCTCGCGCGTGACGGCATCTCGTGCACGCTCTGTCACCAGGTGCAGCCGGCGAACTTCGGCCTCGAGGCGAGCTTCAGCGGAGGCTTCGAGCTCGACTCCAGTCGGCGCATCTACGGCCCCTACTCGGCGCCGTTCGCGAACCCCATGGTGGCGCGCAGCGGCTTCACGCCAACCGAAGGCCGTCACGTGCAGGAGTCGGCGCTGTGTGGCACCTGCCATGTGCTGGTGACGGAGGCGCTCACCGAAGCAGGGCAGGCCACGGGCCACACGATGGGTGAGCAGCTCACGTACCTCGAGTGGCGTCGCTCGGCCTTCACCACCGAAGGTGGCGGCACGAGCCCGGCAAGCTGTCAGGACTGCCACATGCCTGATGGGCGTGACGACGGGCAGCCGCTGTCGACCAGGCTCGCGCGTCGTCCCGAAGGCAGCGACTTTCCCCAGGTGGCGAACAGGGCCCCGTTCTCTCGCCACGGCTTCTCGGGTGGGAACACGGTGCTGCCACGGCTGCTGCGGAGCGGGCGGGCGCTGCTCCGGCCCGTCGCCAGTGACGCATCGCTCGAGGCCGCAGAGGCGCGCAACGCCGAGTTGCTGCGCCGGCGCACCGCGAAGGTCTCCCTCTCGAACGTCACCCGCGTCGGCGGCGTCGCGCACGTCACCGTCAAGGTCGAGAACCTCGCTGGCCACAAGCTGCCGTCGGGCTACCCGAGTCGCCGCCTCTTCCTCGAGGTGCAGGTGCTCGACGCCGCAGGCCAACGGCAGAGCGCCGCGGGAGTCGTCGATGCGCAGGGCCGGCTCCTCGGTGCCGATGGTCGCCCGCTGCCAGGCGAACTCGTGGGCGGACCGACGCAGCCACACCGCGACCTCGTCTCGGGCGCCGACTCACCCGCCGTCTGGGAGTCGGTGATGCAGGACGACCATGGGCAGCCGTCGTTCTCGTTGCTCGCGGCTGCCGGCTATCTCAAAGACAACCGGCTGCTGCCGCGCGGTCATGTCGACAGCTCGACTGGTCCACGATCGACGGCGCCAGTCGGTGTCAGTGACCCGAACTTCGTGGCGGGAGAAGACACGGTCGAGGTCTCATTGCCTGCGCCGCTGACGGGCCGACTCGAGGTCAGGCTTCACTACCAGTCCTTCTCCCCACGCTTCCTCGAGGAGCAGCTCGGGCGACCGACTCCTGAAGGCGCTGCGTTGCGCTCGATGCTGACGACGGGAGCGCTCAAGCCCGAGCTCGTCGATGAGGTCATCGTGCCGCTGCCGTGACGACGAACGTCACCAGCACCACCTGCTGCCACTCCGCGGGCGCGTTGAGGCCGGTGACCCACCGCTCGAGGAACGCGAGGTCGAGGCTCAGCCCGCGCATCAGCGGCACTTCGATGCCCACCTGAAACCGCTGCTGCTCGAGACCGGGGCGCGCCGTTCCCGCCTCGTGGAGCTGAACGAAGCTCTCGAGCAACCCGTACACGCCAAGTGTGGAGGTGACGAGGCCTCCCCTGGCCTGCAGCCGCACGCGATGGAGGAGGGCGCCAGTGTCGAGCGCGCGATGTTCCAGTCGCGCTCGCGCTGAGAGTTGAACCACGCCCACCGTCGAAGACCACGAGGCCTGCTCGAAGACGCGCAGCTCAGTGACGTCCAGCAGGCTCCGCTCGGTGTGACGCGCGACCCAACCCGTCCCAACCGCCAGCTGAAACCCGGCGCCGAGCTTTCCACCAAGATTCACGGTGTCGACGGCGCGGTCCCACGATGGCGTCGGCCAGAGCATCGTGCGAGTCGAGACGTCGAGCTGCACGCCGAGACGTGAGCTGAGCGGCACCTCGAGGTGCACCTGGGGCCAGACCCGCACCGACACCGACGGCGCGGCGAGCGCAGCAGCGAGCACCAGGGCCACCATGACGCCAGGTTGGAGCCGCAGCGCCCGCCGACGATTCAGCTCAAATGACGAAGTCGAGGTCGTCGAACATGGCCGTCGCAGGCCCACGCGGGCGCACCTCGCTCTTGCGCGTGACGACCGAATTCGCAGGCACTGACGTGGTGACGAAGGCGTTGCCCGCAACGATGGAGTGGTGCCCGACGTTCGTCTGCCCACCGAGAATCGTCGCGCCGGCGTAGATGACGACCTCGTCTCCAATCGTCGGGTGCCGCTTCGAGTCGGCGAGCCCCTTCTCGACGGTGAGCGCGCCCAGCGTCACGCCCTGGTACAGCTTCACGCCGTCGCCGATGTGCGTCGTCTCACCGATGACGATGCCGGTGCCGTGGTCGATGCAGAAGCGCCGGCCGATGGTGGCGCCGGGATGAATGTCGACGCCGGTCTTCTCGTGCGCGACCTCGGTCAGCAGGCGCGGAAGCAACGGCATGCCGAGCCGCTGCAGCAGGTTCGCCACGCGGAACACCGCGATGGCGAAGAAGCCGGGGTAGGTGAGCAGCACCTCGTCGACGCTCTTCGCGGCCGGGTCTCCTTCGAAGATGGCGCGCGCGTCTTCAGACAGCCGCTGGTGCACGTCGGCGAGCGAGGCGAAGAAGCGCTCGACCAGCCGCTCGGGCATCGTGCCGTGCAGGGTGCCGACGCTGCGCTCGAGGCGCGCGAGCGACTCCTGCAGCTGAATGAGGTCTTCGTGCACGGCGTCTTCGCTGCACACCACCGTCGGCGCGAAGTGGGGGAACAACACGCCCAGACATTGCTGCACGAACTGCTGCGCGAGCGGCCGCAGCTGCGAGGGCACGTGGTGTTTTCGGCGCTCGGCGATGAGCCGCTCGACGAGCTCGGGAGGCAGGGTCGACATGCCGGCTCTCGTAATGGGTCGGGCACCTTTTGAACAACTCTCAGTTCTCGTTGAGCCGGGCCTCCAGGTGCCTGACGGCGTCGCGATAGAGGGAGGCGTTTCGCAGCTCGTGGGCCGTCTTGTACGCAGAGAGCGCGCGGTCTTCGTCACCCTGCAGCTCGGCGACGACGCCAAGGTCGTACCAGGCGGCCGCGTTCTTCGGCTCGGCCTGCGTCAGCTTCGTGAACTCGGCGTCGGCGCCAGCGAGGTCTCCCGAGAGCGCGCGGTCGACGCCCGGGTCGAGGGCGCCACCCGTCTCGACGGCGAGCTCGATGTTCAGGCTGCGCGGCAGCAGCTTTCGCAGGAAGCGCCGCGTGGCGATTTGCACGGCCTGCGCCTCGAGCACCTGCGTCGGCGTCTGCAGCACGTTGCCGGTGATGCTGCCGAAGTAGCGCTTGCTCGACAGCGTCTGGCCGGCGGCGTCGAGCGCGTCGATGTCGACGGTGGCCTGCACGATGACGTCGGTCATGGCCCGCAAGAGGTTCGGCGCGATGACCCGTGGCGACACCGAGGTGTCGATGACCTTCGCGCGAACGACCGTCTGGCCGGCGCACGCGCCTTCACAGCGCACGGGCTGGCCGTGTTGGCGCAGGCCCTGCTCGAGCTGCTCGAGCGCTGCGTCTCGATGCGAGCCCGTCACCGCGAGGCCGAACGTGGGCCCCGGCAACGTCAGCGCGGGCGGCAGGTCGCGCACCTGACGCAGCGTCGTCTGGCACCCGGTGGACAAGGTCACTGCAGCCACGAGGAACAGCCACCGCGAAGCGCTCATGGCCTCGACTTCAGCACACGCTCAGCGTCTGGGCCGCTCCAGCGTGACGGCGATTCTGGTGGTGCCCGCCTGACAGGCCACGACGTTGGTGCGGGGCAGGTAGCCCTGACGCTCGACCACGACCTGCACCTGCTCGCCCTCGTCGCAGCTCCAGTCTGACGACCACGGCGTGGTGCCGACGACCTGGCCCTTCACCTTCACCTTTGCGCCGTCGGGTGACGAGTCGACGAAGAGCACCCGGCCGGCACCGGGCGTGACGGTGATGCCGTCTCCCGCGCTGGGGGCGATGATGAGGGTGGGAGGCTGGTCGCCGGAGCGCTTGTTGAGCCGCGCGTTCACCACGGGAATCGCCACCGCGAGCGTCGCCGCGAAGCAGAGCACCGCCGCGCCCAGTCGGAGTGCGGCGCTCCTGGAGCTGGGCTTGCTCATCCCGCCACCCGCAAGGCTTCGTCGAGCGTCGTCACGCCCTCGGCCGCAGCTTGAACGGCCGCCTGGAGCAGCGGCACCGTGCCCTCGCGCTTCGCCAGCTCCATCAGCGTCTGCGTATTGGGCGCCGAGCGCAGCGCGTCTCTCAACGGCGTCGACATCTCGAGCACCTCGAAGACGGCGGCCCGGCCGATGAACCCCGAGCCGCCACAGGCCTCACAGCCGACCGCCTTGAAGAACGCCGTGGTGCCGATGCCGTGGGCGGTGAGCCGGGCGAGCTGCTCGGGTGTGGCCACGACGGGCGCGCGGCAGGAGGGGCAGAGCTTTCGCACCAGCCGCTGCGAGATGCTCGCCAGCGACACCGACGCGAGAATCGACGGCTCGACGCCAATCTCGAGCAGCCGGTTGAAGACGCCAGCCGACGAGTCGGCGTGCACGGTGGTGAGGATGAGGTGGCCCGTGAGGCCGGCCTGAATGGCGATGCCCGCGGTCTCGGCGTCACGAATCTCGCCCACCACGATGATGTTCGGGTCCTGCCGAAGAATGGCGCGCAGCCCGAGGGCGAAGTCGAGGCCAGCGGCGCGGTTCACCTGGGTCTGCGCCGCGTTGGGCAGGCTCAGCTCGATGGGGTCTTCGATGGTGGCGATCTGCGCGTTGCCTGCGCGCGTCAGCTGCAGGTGCTTGAGGGCTCCGTAGATGGTCGTCGTCTTGCCGCTGCCCGTCGGGCCGGTGAAGAAGAGGAGCCCTTGAGGCCGCTCGAGGAAGCGCTCGAGCTGACGGCGCACCTTCACGTCGAGGCCGAGGTCATCGAGGGTCGGCTGTTTTCGCCCGAGCCCCGTCAGACGCAGCACCGCCTTCTCACCGTGTTGCGTGGGCAGCAGCGAGAGCCGCACCTCGACCTGGCCGTCGCTGAGCTGCTGGCTGAACTGCCCGTCCTGGGGTGCGTCGCTCTTGAAGTGAACGAGCCTGGCCACCACCTTGAGGCGGTTGGTGAGTGACGCCAGCACCTGCGGCGTCAGCGTCGTCATCGGCTCGAGCTGGCCATCGATGCGGAACGCCACCTCGGCGCCCAGGTCGGTTGGCTGCACGTGAATGTCGCTCGCCAGACACCGCGCGGCCCCTTCAATCAACACGTCGAGCACCTGCTCTCCCGACGAGCTGGGCGTGATGGTGCTGGCGAGCGCGGCGCGGGTGAGCACGAGCCGCTGCGGTGACGCGGCCTGTGCCGGCAGTGGGTCGAGCTGCGGCGAGACGGCCGAACTCATGGGCCGGGAGGCCTGCGCTCCACCGAGGCTCAGCAGCATCAACAAGCCCGCGAGCACGAGAGCGACCACCACGATGGGCTGCGTCACCGACGAGAGCACCAGCGTGCTCGACGTCTCGGTCGACGGCGGCGGGCCGAGGCCTCCGACGTCGGGCAACGTCAGCGCGAGGACGATGAGGCTGATGGCCAGCAACGACAGGGCCAGCAGGGCGCGAGAAGCGGTCTCCACGGCGCGCATCGTGGCACGGCAGAATGGCGTGCGCCCGCTTTCCCCGGGGCTCGCCCGTGCTACGAGTCGGCCGATGCGGCGCGCGTGGCTCTTGACGGTGATGGTGATGGGCGCGGGGTGTTTTCCCTGCCCGCAGCCTCAGCCGCTCTCGCGCCCCGACGGCGGCACCATCGCGTGCGTGCGACCGACCGACTGCCCCAGCGAAGAGGGCGTGCTCACCTGCACCCAGACGCAAGACCGGCTGTACGAGTGCCTCGGCTGCGAGAACAACGTGTGCGTGCGCTGGGTGCCCGGAGCCTGCAGGTGACGCGCGCACTGCTCCTGTTGCTCGCGCTCTCGCTCGGCGCCTGCAAACGCAACGACGCACCGACGCACCTCGAGTCGGCCCGCACGGCGCTGTTCGAGCGAAAGCCCGAGATTGCGCTGAGCGAATACAAGCTGGCCCTCGACGCGCTCGAGCGGCACACCGGGCCAGAGGTCTCGCTGTACCGTGCGCGCGCGCTGCGTGGCGCCGCCGACATCTACGCCTTCGAGCTGCACGACCCGAAGCGCGCCGTCGAGGTCTACCGCGAGCTCATCACCACCTGCCCCGAGGCGCCCGAGACGATGGAGGGGCGGCTGCACCTCGCCGAGCTGTTGCGCCACGAGTTCCGCGACATTCGTGCAGCCATCGCCGAGCTCACCGCCGCGCTCGCCCGCAACCCGCCGCAATCGGCCGAGCTCGCGTACGAAGTCGCGACGCTCTACTTCGAGCTGCGTGACTACCAGCAGGTCACCATCGAGGCCGACGGCGTGGCGCGCAAGTACGAGGCGAGCGCGTGGGTCGACGACGCGCTGTACCTGAAGGGCCAGGCGCTTTCGATGATGGAGGGGCGCCGCGTCGAGGCGCAGCGCGCGTACCAGGAGCTCGTCGACCGCTTCCCCGACTCCACGCTGAAGGCCCACGCGCTCGTCGAGCTCGGCCGCCTCAAGGTCGACCAGGGCGAGAGTGAGAAGGCCATCGAGTACTGGGTCGAGTCGCTCAAGACGCACCCCGACCCGAAGGTGGTGCAGACGGCCATCGCGCGCGTGCGTGCGCACCTTCGCGCGACGACGCCAGAGACGGTGGGCGACCCGATGAAAGCCTTCGACTGGGGCGTGCCGGGCGCGGCCGTCGGAGAAGGCGGTCAGCCGCTGGTGTTGCCGAAGACGTCGGCCGAAGCCGTGGGGGCCTCGAAAGAAGAGGCCGCTCGCGAGGAGCGCATCACCGAGGGTGAGCCTCCCAAGAAGGCCGCACCACCGACGCCGCAAGGAGAAGGCAGCCTGTGACGACGCACCGCGCGTGGACGTTCGACCGCTTCGGGCCCGCAGCCGAGGTGCTTCGACTGACGCAGCAACCGCCACTCCCCGCGCCGCAGCAGGCCGAGTGTCTGGTGGCCGTGAAGGCCGTCGCGCTGAACTTTCCCGACCTGCTGCTCGTCGCCGGCAAGTACCAGGTGAAGCCCGAGCTGCCCGCGATTCCCGGCATGGAGGCGATGGGCGTCGTCGAGGCTGCAGGCCCGGGGAGTCGTTTCAGCGTCGGCCAGCGCGTCTCCATCAGCCTCGTCAACGGCGCGTTCACCGAGCGTGGCGTGTACCCCGATGCGTTCCTGCTCCCCGTGCCCGACGGCATGTCGAACGCGCAGGCCGCGGCGTTTCACGTCACGTATCAAACGTCGCTCTTCGGCCTCGACCACCGCGCGCACCTCCGGAGCGGTGAGACGTTGCTCGTGCACGGCGCTGCAGGCGGAGTCGGAACGGCGGCGGTGCAGCTCGGCAAGGCGCTGGGCGCGCGTGTCATCGCGACGGCGGGCGGCGCGGCGAAGTGCGCGGTCGCGAAGCAGTGCGGCGCCGACGACGTCATCGACACCCGCACCGAAGACTTCGTCGAGCGCGTGAAGTCGCTCACCGAGGGCCGCGGCGCAGACGTCATCTACGACCCCGTCGGTGGAGAGACGTTCGACAAGTCGACGAAGGTGCTCGCGTTCGAAGGGCGGCTGCTGGTCATCGGCTTCGCGAGCGGCGTGATTCCCACGGTGGCGGTGAACCGGCTCTTGCTGAAGACCGCGTCGGTCGTTGGTCTGCAGTGGGGCATGTACAAGTTCGTCGCGCCCGAGAAGGTGGCGGCGGCGCACGAGCGGCTGTGCGAGTTGTTCACGAAGGGACTGGTCTCGCCCGTCATCGATCCGAAGCCGTTCACGTTCGAGCAGCTCACGAATGCGCTCGCGCACCTCGAGTCGCGTGAGGCCGTCGGCAAGGTCGTCGTCGAGCTCGGCTGATTACTGCTGGCCCACCCAGTCAGACTTCGCGCGCTCCTTCCAGCGTGTACGAATGGCGGCCAGTTCTTCTGCAGAGAGCGCTCCCTGCGCCAACAACGCCGCGTTCTCGGCCCACCGACCCGGTGACGAGCTGCCGACGATGGCGGTCGAGAGGCCCGGCTGAAACGCCGTGAAGCGCAGCGCGATGCCGACCGCTTCTTTCAAGGGCAGCTTCGTGAACTCGAAGTCGAGGGTGCGCAGGCGGCGCCAGTAGCTCGAGTGGTAGCCGTCGTCGGGGCCACCGTCTCCATAGCGCCACGCGACGTTCGCGACGGGCCGCTTCGCAATCACTCCCATCGACGCCTTCGCCGCCAGCGGCAGCGCCTGCTCGAGCACGAGCTGATCAGCCACGTTGATGCTCGTCTGCAGCGCGTCGAAGCGCCCGCACGTCACGGCCCACACGGCCGCGTCACCATCACCCGAGTAGCCGATGAAGCGCGTCTTGCCTTCACGCTTGAGCGCCTCGAGCGTGTCGATGGCCTCTCCCCGCTCGAGCGTGTCGATTCCGCACGAATGCAGTTGCAGCAGCTCGACACGGTCGGTCTTCAGCGCGCGCAACGACTGCTCGAGCTGGGCGCGAATGCCACGCGCGCTCCAGTCGCTGCGGGAGAACCCATCGGTCGCGCCGCACTTCGTGAACAGGTGCACCGTGTCGCGGCGGCCGACCAGCGCGCGCCCGAGCAGTTGCTCGCTCGCGAGGTACGCCGACGCGGTGTCGATGACGTTGAGGCCCGCGTCGATGGCAGGGTGAAGCAGCGCCGCGACCTGCTGATCAGTCACGCCCTCGTCGAAGCCCAGCTCGGCGCCGCCAAAGCCGAGCACGCTCACCTCGAGGCCAGTCCTTCCAAACGCGCGCTGCATCATGGCTTCACGCCCTCCGGGTCCGGCACCTCGCCGGCCCGCCGCAGGCCGATGCTGAAGACGACGGGGCCGACGAGCTCGTTCAACGAGACGACGGCGATGACGAGCGTGGCCAGGGCCCGCCCGATGCCGGGCATGCGGTCGGCCACCAGCGTCGCCAGCCCGATGGTGACGCCGGCCTGCGAGATGAACGCGGTGAAGCCGTACTTGCGCACCGGCTCTGGGTCTTTCGCGATTCGGTGCCCGACGCGACAGGCCAGAACCGTCAGCCCCGCGCGCGCGACGAAGAAGGCCACCGCGAGCGGCCACAGCGTGCGCAGCGCGTCGAGGTCGAGCTTCGCGCCGGCGGTGGCGAAGAAGACGATCATCACGCCCGCGCTCACTTTCTCCGAGGTGTGGACCAGGTCGGGCCCGAAGCGGGTGAGGTTGGTGACGATGAAGCCGGCCACCACGAAGATGACGAGCGTGTCGTAGTGCAGGTACGTCGACAGCGCCGTCACGCCGAAGCCGAGCACCACCACCACCAGCGCCCGTGCGCCGGTGATGAAGCGCAGCAGCACGGCGATGAGCAGCCCGAACGTCGCGCCCGCGCAGACCGAGGCGAACAGCTCGAAGCCCAGGTGGGTGATGGCCGAGAGCTCGAACGGCGCGCCCGACAGCTGACTGCCCGCCACCGCCATGGCGAGCGCGAACAACGGCAGCACCAGCACGTCGAGCACCACCACCACGCCCAACGCGTGCTCTGACACGGGGCCCTTCGCGCGCGTCTCGCCGAGAATCGCCAGCGTCACCGCCGGAGAGCGCGTCAGCGACAGCACGCCCCAGACGAGGCCCACCGTCATCACCTCGCCCAGCTCGCGCCCCGAGAGGAACGGCATGAACGACGAGAGCGCGAAGAAGAGCGCCGCCATGGGCGCCACCACGAAGAGGCTCTGGGTGCCCGACGAGACCAGCACGCTGCGCCAGGTGCGGCGCAGGGTGTTCAACGTCAGCTCGGCGCCGGCCTGAAGCGCGATGAGGGCGAGGGCCAGCGCGTTGATGAGCGAGAGCGCCTTCACGTCGTCGGTGGCCAGCACGCCGAACACCTGTGGCCCCGAGAGCACGCCCGCCACCAGGAAGCCCGTGAGCCTCGGCAGCCGCAGCATCGCCGCCACGTGCCCCGCCACGCCACCCGCGATGACGAGGAAGCCCAGGCCGAACACCGGCCCGCGCTTGACGCTCAGCCCGGACGTGTCGAGCGCCAGCAGCGCAGCCACCAACAGGCCCACCGCCGCCAGGCCCTGCACCAGCGCCGGCCCAGACGGCTTTCCGTGCCCGCTCACGTCAGCGGCTCCCGCGTCGACAGCCCCGCCACGGCGCGCGAGCGGGCCACCAGCGTCAGCACCACGGCCAGGCTGTCTGCCGTGAAGACGGCGCTCGCGGCGATGGTCGAGAGCGCGGCTCCACCGGGCAGCCCCGCCAGCAGGAAGCTCGCCGTCACGATGAGCGGCGTCGCCGACGAGGTGAGCCCCGCCGCGACCGCCTTGAGGCTCGGCGAGTGGCCCACCGCCCACGACGTCGACACCAGCTGCACACCGAGCTGCGAGAGGGCCACCAGCGCGCCGACGAGCACCAGCGAGGCCTCGAACGAGACGAGCGTGCCCACCAGGAAGGCCACCACGATTCTCGCGGGCAGCTCGGTGGGCGTCAGCTCGTCGCGTAGCGCCTGGCCCAGCGAGGTGCGTGACAGGGTGAGCCCCGCGACGAGGCCCGTCACCGCCGAGGGCAGCGCGGCGTTGTGCAGCAGGCCCGCCGTCAGCGTCACCAGCCCCAGCATCGCGATGGTGCGCGAGTTGGAGTCGCCCGACGCGCTGCCGCCCGTGAGCCGCTGCAACAGCCCCAACAGCAGCCCGCTGCCCACCACGATGGCGGCCACGCCGATGGGCGAGAGCGCCGACCACGCTGGCAGCACGGTGATGGCGGCGACGGTACAGAGCGCCGCCGCCTGCTCGCTGAGCTGCACGAGCCGCGCCCGAAAGACGCTCTCGTTGGCTTCGACGGGAGGAGAGCCAACCATCGCTCCACCCAGCACGAGCGCGCCGCCCAGCCACACCGAAGGCTCGAGGGCGGCCGCCCAACCCAACGCGCGGGGCAGGGCGAGGCAGACGGCCGCGAATGCGACCGAGGTGACGGTCGCGGTGACCAGCACCGTCGTCGCGCGGGCGCTCGCGCGCGAGGTCTTCCCGCCGTCGGCGCCTGCGCGAAGGCCCGTCATCACCGCGACCCACGTGACGCCGACCGCCAGCGCCGGCTGCAGCTCGCCGATGAGCTTCGCGCTCAACATGCCCAGCGCTGCGGGCGTGCAGAGGGCGCCGGCGGCGATGAGGAGCGGTGTCGCCGCGGTGTCGACGAAGGTTCTCAGCGTGCCGCGCCGCGACGCCAGCGTGGCCACCGACAACAGCGCCAGCAAGACGAGCAGCGCGCTCATGCCGTCACGCGACCCGGCGCGAGCGTCAGCTGGCCTGCATCGACGGCCTCGAGCACCTTGCGGGCGAGCGTGGCGCGGCGGTCAGGGCCCGCTGGCACCTCGAGGCGTACGCGCACCGACGCGGCGTCGACCTCGACCACCTCGACCTGACCCGCGGGGTCGACCGTGCGTGCGATGGCCGTGAGGCGCTCGATCAGCTGCGTGGCGCCGCCCTCGTGTCGCACGCACACCTCGAAGGCGTCGCGCGGCGGCGAAGGCCAGCGGCGCAGCGGCGTCACCGCCAGCAGCAGCATCGGCACCACCACGGTGCCACCATCGCTGGGCGTCAGCACGAGCTCGGTCAACGAGACCTCGGTCACCGTGCCGACGTGGCCGCCCACCTGAACCCAGCTGCCCACCTTCACGCCGCCGTTCCACGTGAGCCAGGCGCCCACCACGGCTCCGGCGATGGTGGGGAGCGCGCCAATCAGCACGACCGCGCCGACGCCGAGGGCGAGCGACTCGAAGGGCGTGCCGAAGCGGCCG
>JBEOKA010000151.1:0-26257 GCA_040275325.1 Myxococcaceae bacterium
CGTTGGTTGAACTTCGGCATGAAGGCGTTCTTCGCGTGCTCGATGCCGGTGACGCCGTCGAAGTGGGCGTCGATGCAGGCGGTGAGCGTCTGCCGCTCGAGGCCCGCGAGCGTCTTCATCTGCGGCACCATCGCGTGCGACATGGCGCGCTCCTGGCCCGTCGTGATGCGGTCGGAGAACGTGTAGCGCAGCACCGCGCGCTGCATGACGTGGTTCGCGGCCTCGTAGAGCGCGCTGCGGTTCCTGCGTCGGTGGAGCAGCTCGTACGCGCACGCGGCCATCATGCGTGAGACGGCCATGTGCCGGTTCTCGTCGACGGTATGCAGCATCGACAGCTTCGCGAGCGCCGGGCTTCCTCCCTCGAGCGTCGCCACCTTCGTCTCGAAGGCCTTGCCCATGTGGTTCACGAGCCCGCGGCCGAAGTAATAGGTGGCGACGAAGTCCGCTCCGAAAGCGCCGATGAGCAGGCGAATGAACCGGTCGTTCACGATGAGGGGCCGCAGCGGCTTCACCGGCATCTTCGCGGCGACGAAGCCGTGGCGCTGCTGTACCGCGCTGAAGACGCGCCCGAACGCCTTGATGTGATCGATCTCTTCGTCGGTCTCGAGGCGCAACAGCCCGGCGAGCTCTGGCTCGAGCGACTCGACGTGATCGGCGACGACGCGGTTGCTGCACACCACGAAGCGCTCACCGTCGCCGATGCGGAAGTACATCATCGCGTACGTCCAGTGGTTGAGCGCGAGCCGTTGCTCTTCGGTGAACGAGCTCCAGTACGGCGTGTAAAAGCCCAGGCTCATGTCCCACGGGGCGAGCGGCAGATCTTTGAGCGCCTGCGCCCAGTCGACGCCGTCGAGGTAGACGGCCAACTGCTGGCCATGCGGGTTCGCGAGCCGTCGTGCGGCGAACGTGCGCAGCGTGTTCAGCTCTTCGAGGGCGAACGACACGGGCTGGTTGTACTGCGGCCCTGCTCAGCCCTGGTACTGGTGAATCGCCATGATGGGGTAGTTCATCGCGCTGATGGTGACGCGCTGGCTGCCGTCGCGGTTCACGTTGTTCGAGCCGATGAAGGTGGGGCGCCCGTTCTGCCAGCCAGCGAACATCACCACGTGCTGGCCGCCTGGCGTGCGCATCGAGACGATGTCACCGGGCCGTGCGTTCTGCAACGACACGCGACGGAACTGCGGGTCGCGATCGAGGTTGTTCATCAAGCCGTAGACGCTGTTGTTGTGCTGGCTCGAGCTGATCTGCCCAGACGCCTGCAGCACACCCGAGACGAAGTTCGCGCAGTTCACGTTGTTCGGCACCCAGTCGTGCATCGCGCGGCCGACGGGGTTGTTCGACACCTTGAGGTCTCTCGCGTTCCACCCCATGTACTGGCGGGCCGTCTCGAACGCGCTGCCGCCACGGCCAGCCGGAGCGTCGACGGGTGACGGCCCCTGCTGCGGGCGAATCGTGGCTGCGTGGTCGGCGGGCGGCCGGGCGCCGTAGCTGTCACTGCGGCCGGGGATGTTGAGGGTGTCGCCCGCGTAGATGAGATCGGCGTTCTTGATCTTCGGGTTCGCCTGCATCAGCGCCGACACGCTCGTGTTGTTGCGCGCTGCAATGGCCGAGAGCGTGTCGCCCCGCTTGATCTGGTACGTCGACATGTCAAACCTCCGAAGACCCTGAACTGCCTATCATCGCCGAAAACCCACGCTGGAATTCAGGCTGAAATGCAACGCCCGTTGACATTCTGCACCGTGGGGTGGGCTGGTGGGTGAAGGTGTCGGCGTGCAAGTCTTGAGGAACACGACAGTGCGACCCCTGCTCCTCATCCTGCTCGTCGCGGTAGCCACCCCTGCGTTCGGCGCGTCGATCGCCGGTCGAATCACGTCTGCAGGCACGGGCGTGGCGGGCATGGAGGTGCGGCTGTGGGCGCAGACAGCGAAGGGCTTCAGCTTCGAGCCGCCGGCCGGGCAGGTCGTCACCACCAACGCGTCGGGCGACTACGTCATCAGCAACATCGCCGCGGGGACGTACCGCCTCGACACGCGCATGAGCATGGTGCTCACCGCGAACTACGGCGATCGCTGGCTCGACGCGGCCGCGCCCACGGGCAACGGCTACCTCCCTTCGGCTGCAGACGACCTCGTGCTTGGGGCGACTGACGCGCTCACCAACATCAACATCGCGGTCGAGGTGAACGGCGGGCTCGAGGGTCGCACCGTGGGCGCTGCTGCCGCGCCGCTCGGTGGGCTCTTCGTGCGGCTCGAGGCGCTGAGCGACTTTCGCGTTCACCACAACGACGTCTCGAAGACGACACCCGCGAGCCGGCTTGGCGAGACCTCGTTTCGTGGCCTGCCTCCGCAAGACTACCGGCTGGTGGTGCACGACCCGAACTACACGCGCGGTGACGTGGTGGGGCCGACGTTCACGCTCGCGGCGAATACCAACGCCACCGGCGGAGACATCACCGTCGCCCTCGCGCCAGCAGACCCGAACGAGCCCAACAACGTGGTGGATGCTGGCACGCTCGTCGACGTCTCGGCGATTCGCATGATGCCTGCGCAGGCGTTGACGGGCACCGGCTCCATCGGGCCGCGCAACTCGGGTGACGTCGACTTCTTCTGCTGGGACTCGCTCGCCGGAGAGCGCTACCTGCTCTCGGCCACGGGAACGTTCGGCACGCTCGCCGATGGTGGCGTACGCGAGAGCCCGTGGGTCGACCCGGTGCTCTCGTTCTGGCGCGACGGCAACAAGGTGGCTGAAGACGACGACTCGGGGCCGCTCTCGTTCGACGCGCGCCTCGACACGGGCGTGCTGGCTGCGGGCCGCGTCTGCGCCGGCATCACCACCTTCGGAGACACGACGTGGGTGGGGCAGAACCAGGGCTCCGCCGGGCCGTACGTGGTGCGCCTCGAGATGGGCAACCGCGCGCCGAGCCTCACCGCCACGTACAACTCGCTGCCAACGCCGCCGCCGCCCACGCCGCTGCAGATGGACGAGGGCAACACCGTCACCATCTCGGTCAGCTTCTCAGACCCCGAGTCGAACCCGCTCACCTCGTCGTGGGAGCTGACCGACTCGCAGCTGCGGGTGGTGGGCAGCGGCACCTTCAACGGCTCCACCGGCACGGTCACCTACAGCGCGAGCCAGAGCGCCGCGCGACGCAGCCCGTACACCCTGCGCCTGCGCACGGCCGACGCCGAGTTCACCACCACGAAGACGGTGCTCCTCGAGGTGCGCGGCACCAACGTTCCACCGCGGGTGCCCACGCCGCTCTCGCCCGACGCTGGCGCCCTCGTCACCAACTCACGGCCGCTGCTGACGTGCCTCGAGAGCGCCGACGATGACGCAGACCCGCTCACCTACGACTTCCAGATCGCCTGGGTCGATGGTGGTGCGCTGCTGCAGACTGGCTCGGTTCAGGGGAACGACGCAGGCATCGAGCCCGATGGTGGCGTGTTCGGCCCCGTCTCGTTCGTGCCCAACTCGTTGCCCGAGAACGCAAGGCTCTTGTGGCGGGTGCGCGCCTTCGACGGGAACATCATCAACGGCTACAGCGCGTGGAGTGATGATCAGCCGTTCGTCGTCGACGTGACGAACGAGGCGCCGCCCGCGCCGACGCTGCTCAAGCCGACTGATGGTGAGGCGCTGATGGTGCGCCGCCCCACGCTCGAGGCCATCACGCCGCTCGACCCCGAAGGTGACGCGGTGTCGTTCATCTTCGAGATCGCGCGGGACTCGAACTTCACGCAGCTCGCCGTCATCAGCCCGCAAGTGCCGTCGACGGCTGGCAGCTCCACCACCAGCTGGACCGTGGGTCAGGACCTCGATTGGGGCGGCCGGTACTTCGCGCACGCCATCGCGGTCGACGCGCGCGGCGCCAGAAGCCAGCCCGGCAACGTCAACGCCTTCAGCATTCAGGGCAACTCGGCGCCGATGGTGCCAGTCCCCGGAGCGCCGTTCGCCGCAGGGCTCTGCGCTGATCAGATCTTCACCACGCCGCCGAGCTCGATCGCGATTCCGCCGATCCTCGACATGGAGCAGGACCCGGTCATCGTCGAGGTGCAGCTCGCGAAGGGTGACGACAGCCAGTACGCGATGCCGCTGTTCCGCGCTGACGTGATGGCGAACGTGATGAGCGCGACCAGCGTCTCGCTCGAGTCGGTGAAGTTCGAAGAGGATCAGAAGTACCGCGTGCGCATGCGCTCGAAAGACGGCCGCAACGTCACCGAGTGGGTCGAGTGCTCGTTCACGCTCGACGCGCGCATGGGCAACGGCTCGGGCGGTGGCGGTGCGACGAACCTCGTGACGAAGAAGCCGTGCGGCTGCTCGATGTCAGAGGCGGGGTTGTTGTTGCTCGCGCTGCCCCTGCTGCGGCTGCGGCGCCGGAGCTCCTAGAACGTTCCACTCAGGCCGACCACGCCGCCGGCGAGTCCCTGCGGGCCGGTCAGCGGGCTCATGGCGAGCTGGGCCTTCAGGGGTGCCACCCGCGCCCGTTCGCGCCGGGCGTTCCCGTGGCTCCACTCGAGCATCAGCGGTGTGCCCAGCGCCGTGGCGATGACCGCGAGGCTGATGCCGCCACCGAACATCGCCACCGTGCGCGGGTCGGTTCCGAACGAGAGCGCAAACGACGAGCTCACGGTGGCGGCCAACGCGCCCGCGCCTGCGACGGCGAGTGAGGCGATCCACCCGACGTACGCCGCTCCGAGCGTGCCTTCGCCACCCATGTTCCG
Source organism: Myxococcaceae bacterium (assembly GCA_040275325.1). Lineage (GTDB taxonomy): Bacteria > Myxococcota > Myxococcia > Myxococcales > Myxococcaceae > Xiheimicrobium. The sequence goes on from JBEOKA010000151.1 coordinate 4,719, forward strand.
GTGAATGCGCCACGGCACCAGCGGCGCCGCGGCCAGAGCGAGCACGGCGAAGATCGGCGCGAGGGTGACGCCGGTCGGGTAGCCGATGAGAGCCACGCCCGCCGAGGCCAGGGCGATGCCTGCGAGCGTGCCGACGAGCCCCAGCGAGGTGAACGCGAGGCGTGAGGTTGGCGCCTCGATGAAACCGGCCTCCTCGAGGGCGTCGTGTCTCGACTCCAGCGCGATGGCCTCGATCGCGACGGCGAGCGCCCCCGCGGCGATGACTGCGCCCCATTGCGGCTGGTTGCTATCGACCACGATCAGCCGGTGCACGAAGAGCAACGCGAGCCCAGCCGCGAGCCCGCCGATCATCCCTCCGATGGCAGCGCCCGCGCACATGCGTCCGCCCATCAGCGTGAAGCCCAGCGTCGCGCCCACCACGCTGACCATGGGCGCGAGCCCGGTGGTGAGCGTCGCCCCGAAGTTGAACCCGCAGCCGAAGCTCGCGCAGGGCGGCGTGAGCGCGACCGCCGCCAGACCGGGCGCGGCCATGCCGACGAGGCCGCCCACGAACGCTCCGACGAAGCGCTTCGTGGCGCCTTCGGCCCAGCCCGCGGGTGGGGTGATGACGAACCGCTCGGCTGGAGAAAACGCCTCCGCGATGGCTTCCTCTCGTTCCTTCGCCCAGTCGTCATCGCGAGAGGGGCTCTGCGCCAGCAGCGTCAAGACGATCACCAGGCTCATGTTCGAGACCTCTTCAGAACGTGCCCGTCATCGCGAGGGCACCGCCGTCGACGCCACGCGGGCCGACGACGGGTGAGAGCGAGAGCTGGGCCTTCACGCCGGGCGCGAGCTTCGAGCGATCGATACGTCGGTCGCCGTGGCTCCACTCGAGGGCGAGTGGGGCGCCGAGCACGGCCGCGATGGCCGCCATGCCCACGCCTGCGCCGAGCATCATGACGTTGCGGGGGTCGACGCTGGTCTGCGTGGGAACGAACTGCAGGTTCGTCGCCAGCACCGCGACACCCACGCCCGCCGCCGCGATCGCCAGCGAGCCCAACCACCCGAGGTACGCCGCGCCGACCGTGCCTTCGCCACCCATCGAGCGATGAATGGCCCAGGGAACCAGCGGCGCGACGCCGGCTCCGACCAGGGCGATGAGCGGCCCGAAGATGAGGCCCGCTGGGTAGCCCAGGACGCCGACGAGCGTCGCGAGCACCGTGACGCCCGCGACCGTGGCGAACAGGCCCAGAGATGAGAAGGCAAGGCGCGCCGCGGGCACCTCGAGAAACGGTGCCTCGTCGAGCGCGTCGCTGCGTGACTCGAGCGCGATGGCCTCGAGGGCGACTGCGATGGCGGCCGCTCCGATGACGACGCCCCACGGCACTTCGCTGCTCTCGGGCACGGCGATGCGATGAAAGAAGAGCAGCACGAGGCTCAGCGCCATGCCTCCGAGCAGCCCGGCGCTCGCGGCCCCTACGCTCGCGCGGCCGCCCGCCAGGCCGAAGCCGACGGTCGCGCCGACCACGCTCAACGCCGGCGCGAGCGAAGCGGCGAGGCCAGACCCGAACGAGATGGAACAGCCGAACACACACGGCGTCGTGGCGAGGCCCGCGACGACCGAAGGCAGGGCGACTCCGATGGCGCCACCGAGGAACGCGCCGATCAGTCGCTGCGTCGCCCCCTCAGCCCAGCCGAGCGGCGGTGTGCGCAGCAGCTCGTCAGGCGCCTTCGTCTGCGTCGCCATCGCGCGGTCGTGTTCTTCGGCCCAGCGTTGGTCGTCGCTCGAGGTCGTTCGGTCCTTCGTCGAGAGCGGCGCGCGCTCGGGTGTCTGGGCGAGCAGCGCCATCACCAGCAACATTCCCATGTTCGAAGAACCCCTCCGCCCGTCGGCCCGTCGCCCAGCGAACCACGGTGACCGGGGTGCAGGCCAGTCGAGGCCGGGCACCGATGCGTTTCAGGCGGTCAGGCCGCCCGCACATGAAGCGCCCCTGGCTCGCCGCACTGCTCAACTTCTTCTTCATGGGCCCCGGCACGCTGGACGTCGGAGAGCGGAAGCTGTTCGGTACCACGCTCACGCTCGGCGCTGAGTCGAACTGAACGTGCAAACGCAGAAGCGGTCTTCGTGATGAATACGTTCTTCGCGCCCGCTCAACTTGAAGCGCTGATCACTTCTTCGCAGGCGGCGCCGGAGCGGGGGCCGGTGCCGAGAGCTTCGCGAGCTGGCCTTCGAGCGAAGCGAGCTTCCCGTTCGGGCGCTGGGCGTCGGGCAACGACTTGCCGTAGGCGATCGCGTCGGCGAGGGCCTTCTTCTGCGCCGCGACGTCTCCCTTCGCCGCGAAGATCGACGCCTGAATGTCGAAGAGCCGCACCCGCCGTGGGCCGCCGGTGTTCTTCGTGAGCGCGCGCGCGATGTCGGCCTCTGCGAGGGGCAGCTGGCCCAGTTCCTTGTGCGCGAGCGCGAGGCGGGCGGGCGGGTTGAAGTCGTCTGGCAGGTCCTTCTCGCTCTGCTCGAGCGAGGGGATGACGCGGTCGAGCTGCCTCGACGCAGTGGCTGCGAGCAGGCGGTGGGGGTCGAACACGGCGCGCGCGGCCGGCGTTGGAGCTTTCGCTGCAGCGCCTTCGAGGAAGGTGAGCCACGCCTTCGACAGCGTGAGCACCGCGGCGTCGTCCTTCGCGGCCTTTCGTTCATCGACGAGCAGCTCGTAGAGGCCCGAGACGTCATCGGCGAGCGCTCCCGGCAGGGCGAGCGCCTGGGTCGCCTGCTTCACGAGCGAGCTCACCAGCGCGTCGCGATCTTTCTGGTCGGCGCTCAGCTCCATCGCGCAGCCCAGGCCCCACGTGAGCGCGTTGATTCGGTCAGACGTGCCCTTCAACGCCGGCGCCTGTTCGTTCGCCGTTCGCGCGCAGGCCTCGTGCTGCTTCGCCGACGAGAGCGCGTTCAACATCGACAACGTCGCGCGCACGGCCGCGTCACCTTTTTCGGACTTCAGGCTGGCGACGTACTTCTCGGCGGCCTCCTGCGACTTGCCCTGCGCGAGCAGCGCGTCGGCTTCGTGCACGGCGCCGTCCTTCTTCCGCGCGGCCTGCAGCAGGCCCTTCATCTGCGCGGCGTCGGCAGAGCCAATCCACTTGAAGACGAGCGTCTCGTTCGACGGGTCGATGAAGAAGAGCGTGGGCCAGATGCTCACGGGGAACTTGTCGAGGAAGGGCGCGTTCGCGGTCTTCTCGGTGTCGATGCTCGAGAAGACGACGTCTTTCTGGAACGCGGCGAACGCGGGCTGGTTGAGCACGTGCTCGCGCATGAAGACGCACGTGTGGCACCAGGGCGCCCAGGCATCGACGAAGAGCAGCTTCTTCGTCTTCTTCGCCTCGGCGAGCGCCTTCGCGTAGTCGTCCTCGATCATCGTGGGGCCGGTGGAGCCGGCCGTGAGCACCACCGAGAGCAGGAGCGCGGTCATGGAGTCCTCTTCATGGCACAGGGGCCGACGTTCCAGCGTCTGGCCGTTCGGGGGTCAGCGCCCACGTGAGCTGCGCGCGCTGCGTCGTCGCGCTGGTGGAGTCGAGCCACCCGCGCACGCGGTCGGTCATCATCAACAGCGGCCCAACCTCGGTCGCGGCGACGAGCACGCCCGACAGCTCGGGTGACTGCACGATCTCGAGCAGGGGAATCGACGACAGCGCCTTTGCGAGCGCGGTCGGGTCGACGTCGAACTCGGCGCCGTGCTTCTGTGTTCCAGCGGCTTTCGGGAGCGCGGCGAGCACCGTGTCGCGCGCGTCGGAGTCATTGGCGAGCCACACCGCGCTCCCGCTGACCCCCGCCTCGAGCTTGCCTTCGCGAAACTGCAGCGCCTTCTGATCGACCGAGTCGACCAGCGCCTGCGCGGCCTTCGGATCGTTCGTCTCGGCGAGCACGGCAAACCGCATCGCGAAGAAACGCGCGGGGGCGGACCTCAGCCCGCTCGTGACGCGCACGCGGGTGAAGACGAACGCCACGTTGCCGGTGAGCAGAGGCGCCAGCTCCTTCGCGGCCGGCGTCAGCGTGCGCCCACCGGGGAACGACGGGAACAGCTGCTCCATCAGGCCCGGGAGCTGCTCTTTCGAGAGCCGCGCCTTCACCGTGAGCACGCCCGGCGCCGAGAGCGCAGCGAACGGAGACGCTCCCGCACCCTGCAATTGGCTGATGGGCAGGCCCTTCGTCTTCGCGTCGAGCGTCAACGCGTCGCCCTTCGCTGCCAGCGCCAGCGTCGCCCAGCCCTTGAGTCGCGCCGTGGGATCCTGCGGGCGCTCGGGCAGCATGAAGTACTGCGCCGCCGGAAGTTCACCCGCCGCCTTCACCCACGGGCCCGCGAGCGGCTTGCCCAGCGCCTTCGTCACCTCGGGCAGCAGCTTCTCGACCGTCTGACCCGACGCCGAGACCGAGCACGACTCCTTGCCCTTGATCAGCGCCGCCGCCTGCACCCGATTGAGCCCATCTCGTGAGCCGAGCGTGATCACCCCGTTCGCTTCGGTCTTGAAGAACGTGCCGTACCGCTCGAGGCGGGTCTTGCACGCGGCCTCGAACGCCTTCACATCGCTCACGCCATGACAGCCGACGCTGATCGGCCCGCGCGACGACAGGCTCAGGCCTTCGTTCACCGCGACGCCCTGGGCGCTCATCGACTCGGGTCGCGTGACGTCGAACTCGAGCAGCGGGTGGGCGCTCTCACGCCACGACGACGGCGCGACCATCACCGAGCCCCGACCCGCGCGCGTGAAGAAGGGCAGCAGCGTCGACACCTCTGACGCTTTCGGCGCCCAGGTGATCAGCTCGGCGTCAGTCAGCCCCTTTGGAGCTGCACCCGCCACCGCCAACGTCATCACTGCGATGATCATCGCGGCTGCATATCAGGGCTGATCAGCGCCTGATCCGCCCAGCGCCGATTTTTCGGCCCGCGCGGCGTCGTCTTTGCTAGAGCCTCGGCCCTTCGTTTTCGTCACGGGAGGACTCCACATGGCGTTCAAGGCGCAGCAGGTGAAGAAGGGCTTCTTCGACATTCACGGCATCGAGGACTTCGTCGAGCGCAAGGTGCACGAGGTGCTGAAGGCGCTCGGGTTCGCCGGAAAGACGCCCGCGCCGAAGGCCGCTCCCGTGAAGAAGGCCGTGACGAAGAAGGCCGCTCCTGCGCCGAAGGCCGTGAAGGTCGAGACCGATGACGCGCTCGGGGTGGTGCTCTCGGCCCTCGAGTCGAACTCGAAGAAGGCGGCGCTGATCAAGGCCGGCAAGCAGAAGGATCAGCTGCTGCGCTCACTCATTCCCCTCTACATCGCGCGCAGCTCGAGCGCCGAGGTCAGCTCGGGCGTGACGTCGAAGTTCTGGGCGAAGCACGGCGTGAAGTACGCGGCGCCGAACGCGGCCAAGGCCCTGCGTGAGCACACGGGCTATTCGAAGCGCACCAAGAACGGCAACCAGATCACCCCGAACGGCGTGAAGTACGTCGAGGCGGCGCTGTCGGGCAAGAAGGCCGCCTGACCCATTCTGCGACTGCTGCTTCAGCTCGGAGGCGATCGATCGCTGGCAGATCGGTCGCCTCTGGTGTTTTGGGGCCCGCATGACGACCACTCCTTCGAAGCCGCGGACGGCCCCCTGGTGGCTGGTGGTCGGAATCTTCGTCGTGGTGCCGGTGACGCTGTCGTTCATCATCTCGCGGCAGGCGGCCGCGCAGCACGTTCGCCGCAAGGCCATCGCGTCGTCACACGGCTGGGCGCTCGAGAACAAGAACGAGGGCCAGCGCGCGTGGATTCTCCACGGCTTTCACCGCGACGTGGAGTTCGAGGCCGTTCAGCTGCTGCGAGAAGGCGGCGGCACGTCGTGGCGGCTGCGCATGCCGCTGGGCCGTGAAGTGCCCTCGTGGGTGCTGTTCGCGAAGCCGTACGAGTGGCGTGCCATCGACTTCGGCACCATCTCGACGTTGACCACCCGCACCGAGCTGCCTCCCGTGGCGACCGGAGGACCGGCTGGCTTCACGACCTCTGGAGCCCCCGCCGTGGTGGCCGAGGTGCTTCGGCCGCAGGTGATGAGCGCGTTGAGCGCGACGACGCTGCCGGGAGTCTTTGCCGTCTCGTTCGTCGACGACGCGGTGATGATCGACGGCGTTGGCGATCTGCCGGAAGGTGAAGCGCTGCTTCCCTGGCTCGACCTCTCCGCGTCGCTCGTGCGGGTCTTCTCACCCGACGCGGGCTGAGGGCTCCCGGAACGCGCTCAACAACGTGAGCGCCGCGACGGCCGCCGCGAAGCTGGCCAATGCTGACTGCTGTGGCTCGACGTCGAGTCCAATCGCCCGGCCGAGCGCGACAGGAACAGTCACCGTCAGTACTGCGAGCGGAATCAGCCAGCCACCAACGTCTCGCGTCTTCATGCCCTCGAAGGTACTGACGTCGTGGTCAGCGCAGCATCAAGACAGAGCCCGCCGACCTCAAGGAGACCTCAAGGCGTGTCTTTGAGGCGATACCCAACACCCGGCTCGGTGATGAGCAGCTTCGGCCGTGCGGGATCGTCTTCGAGCTTCTGCCGCAGCTGCGCCATGTACACGCGCAGGTAGTGCGTCTGCTGTGCGCTGCCCGGCCCCCAGACTTCTTTGAGCAGATGGCCGTGCGTGAGCACCTTGCCGGCGTGTTGCGCGAGCACGACCAGCAGCCGGTACTCGTTGGGCGTGAGGTGCAGCTCGGTGCCAGCCTTCGTCACCACGCGCCGCTGCAGGTCGACCTTCACCTGACCGAACTCGAGCACTGGCTCTGGCGCTCCACCGGTGGCCGCCGCGTGCCGGAGCGCCACCCGCATGCGCGCGAGCAGCTCATTCACGCCGAAGGGCTTGGTGAGGTAGTCGTCAGCGCCCGCGTCGAGCGCCTGCACCTTGTTCGCTTCACGCCCCTGCGCCGAGATGACGATGATGGGCATGCGCGCCCACTCACGCAGCTCCTTCGTCAACGCGATGCCGTCTCCATCGGGCAGGCCGAGGTCGAGCAGCACGAGCTCGGGGTTGTAGCTGGCAGCGAGCGAGCGCCCCTCGGCCGCGGTGCTGGCTTCGACGAGTGAGAACCCGTTGCCGTCGAGTGACGCGCGCAGGAACCGGCGCATCTGCGGCTCGTCTTCGATGAGCAACACGCGGGGAGCAGTCATGGCGTCGTCTCCTGCAGCTCACGGGGAACGACCGGCGGCTGGCCCACGAGCGGGATCGTGAGGGTGAAGCGCGCGCCACCCGACGGAGAACGCCCGGCCTCCAACCTGCCGCCGTGCACTTCCACCACGCCGCGGCAAATGGCCAGACCGAGCCCCGCGCCCGGGCTCGACACCTTGCCGCGATAGAATTTCTCGAACACGCGCGCCTCGCTGCCTGGCTCGAGCCCCGGCCCTTCGTCGTCGACGGTGACTTCCACGGCGCCTTCGATGGCGCGCGCACCGATGGTGATGCTCGTGCCCGCTGGCGTGTACCGGGCGGCGTTGTCGAGCAGGTTGTAGAAGACCTGCTCGAGCAGCACCGGGTCGACGGGAATCAACGGCAGGCCCGCGGGCAGCGCCACCTTCACCGGTCGTTGTCCCAGCTGGCGTTCGACCTGACTCAGCGCCGCGCCCACCACTTCTTCGAGCGGCACCCACTCGCGCTTCACCTCGAGCACTCCCGATTGGAGCCGCGACATGTCGAGCAGGTTGCCCACCAGCCGCTCGAGCCGCTCGGCCTCGTCGCAGATGGCGCCGATGAGCTCGTCACGTTGCCCGGGCTGCAAGTCGTTCGCGCGATCTCTCAACGTGGTCGCGGCGCCGGTGATGGCGGCGAGCGGCGTGCGCAGATCGTGCGAGACCGAGCTGAGCAACGAGCTCCTCAGCTCTTCGGTGTTTGCTTTTCGGGCGGCGCGCTTCGCGGCGGTCGCCAGCGCGCTGATGGAGAGGCCGACGATGAACAGCGTGGCAAAGGTGACGAGGTGCCGCTCATCGGCGACGGCGAAGGTGAAGTTCGGTGTGACGAAGAAGAAGTCGTACGCCAGCACCGCCATCGCCGACGCGAGCAGCGCAGGGCCGCGGCCGAAGCGCGTGGCGGCGACCACCACCACCAGCAGGTACAGCATCACCACGTCGGGGTCGGCGAAGTGCTTGCCGGCGAGCAAGCTCACCACCGTGGCGAGGGCGATGAGCACGGTGGTGACGAGCCAGGCCATGACGGCTCTCTCCATACTCCCGCCGCGCCGCAAGCGCCTGAGGCCTGGTGGTTCTTGAGGTTTCCTTGATGTGGCCGGGCGGGCTTCTGACGTCTCCTTGAGGTGGGCGCTGACTATCGCTGTGTCCATGGATGCCACGGCCACCACGACTCCCGAACCTGCAGCGCCGACCAAAGAGCTGCTCTCGCTCTGCGTGGCGGCGCTCGGCGTCGTCTACGGAGACATCGGCACGAGCCCGCTCTACGCCTTTCGCGAGTGCTTCGGAGGCCACCAGCCGCTCACCGTCGACGTCACCAACGTGCTCGGCGTGTTGTCGCTCATCGTGTGGGCGCTCGTGCTGGTGGTGAGCGTGAAGTACCTGGTGCTGGTGCTGCGCGCGGACAATCGCGGTGAGGGCGGCATTCTCGCGTTGATGGCGCTGGTGCTGCGAGGTGGCTCCGGCCGGTGGGCGGTGTTGGCGCTGGGCATCTTCGGCGCCGCGCTGCTGTACGGAGACGGTGTCATCACGCCCGCCATCTCGGTGTTGAGCGCCCTCGAGGGCATCGCGGTCGAGAGCGCCGGCTTCAAGCCCTTCATCGTGCCGTTGAGCCTCGTGGTGCTGGTGGTGCTGTTCGCGATTCAGCGCCGCGGCACGGGCAGCGTCGGTGCGTTGTTCGGACCGGTGACGGCGCTGTGGTTTCTGGCCATCGCGGCCCTCGGCATCAGGGGAATCGCCATGCATCCGGCCGTGCTGCACGCGCTCAACCCGATGCACGCGGTGGCGTTCTTCATGGCGCACGGCTGGGCGGGCGCGCACGTGCTGGGCGGTGTGTTCCTCGCGGTGACGGGCGGTGAGGCGCTCTACGCCGACATGGGCCACTTCGGCATTCGGCCGATTCGCGTCACCTGGTTCGCGTTGGTGTTGCCCGCGCTGCTGCTCAACTACTTCGGCCAGGGCGCGCTGGTGCTCGAGAGCCCGAAGGCCGTCGAGAACCCGTTCTTCCTGCTCGCTCCGGCGTGGGCGGTGCTGCCGATGGTGGCGTTGTCGACCGCCGCGGCGTGCATCGCCTCACAGGCCGTCATCTCGGGCGCGTTCTCGTTGACGCGGCAAGCGGTACAGCTCGGGTTCTGCCCGCGGCTCGAGATCGTTCACACCTCGGCCTCGCACATCGGGCAGATCTACGTCCCCGCGGTGAACTGGGCGTTGCTGCTGGCAGTGATGGCGCTCGTCCTCGGCTTCCGCACCTCGGCCAGCCTCGCGTCGGCGTACGGCATCGCGGTGTCGAGCACGATGGTCATCACCGCGGCGCTCGCGTTCCTCGTGGCGAGAGAGACCTGGCGCTGGAGCCTGGGCCTCGCGGTCTTCGTCTTCGGCGGGCTGCTCACCATCGACCTCGCCTTCCTCGGCGCCAACGCGCTGAAGGTGATGGATGGCGGGTGGTTTCCGCTCGCGCTCGCGCTCGGCCTCTTCGTGTTGATGACGACGTGGAGCCGCGGCCGCACGGTGCTGAATGAACGTCTCAAGGAGTCGACGTTGCCGCTCGACGCGTTCCTCGAGTCGCTGGCGACGAGCAAGGTGACTCGCGTTCAGGGCACGGCGGTGTTCATGACAGGCGCCGCGTCGGGTACGCCGCCCGCGTTGCTTCACAACTTCAAGCACAACAAGGTCGTTCACGAGCGCGTGGTGCTGCTCACCGTCGAGACGAACGACGTTCCACATGTCGCCGACGAAGAGCACCTCACCGTCACCCCCCTGGAGCACGGCTTCGTTCGCGTCGTGGCGCGCTTCGGCTTCATGCAGTCTCCCGCGGTGCCCGAGCTGTTGCCGGCGCTCGCCCGCAAGGGCCTCGTGCTGAAGGAGATGGACACCTCGTGGTTCCTCGGCCGCGAGACCTTGTTGCCGACGAAGCGCTCGGGCTTCTCGCAGTGGCGCAAAGCCCTCTTCGGGTGGATGTCGAAGAACGCACGGCCCGCCACGGCGTACTTCCGACTTCCGCCGAACCGCGTCGTCGAGTTGGGGTCGCAGATCGAGCTGTGACTGCTTGACCGCGAGCGGGGACGGATCGACAACCGCTCCCCTCGTGGCTCTCTCCACCCGCGTTCACGGCGAGCACTTCACCTTCGGCTCCCTCAAAGAGGTGTTGGGTCGCGCGAATGAGCCCCGCTCGGGTGACAAGCAGGCCGGGCTTGCGCCGCGCTCGATGCGCGAGATGGCCGCGGCCAAGGACATCCTCAGCAACGTCACGTTGAAGCAGCTCTACGAGGCGCCCTCGGTGCCGTTCGAGCACGACGAGGTGACGCGGGTCATCGTCGACGGGGTTGCGCCGCACGTCTTGAATCGCGTGCAGGGTTGGACGGTGGGCGAGTTTCGCGAGTGGCTGCTCGACGATCGCACCAGCGGAGAAGACATCGCCGGCGTCTCGCCCGGCCTCACGCCCGAGATGATCGCGGCCGTCGCCAAGCTCATGTCGAACATGGACCTGGTGATGGCGGGCAAGAAGATGCGCGTCACCGCCCGGTGCAACAACACCATCGGCGTGAAGGGCCGCATCTCGTCTCGACTGCAGCCCAACCACCCGACCGACGACGTGCAGGGCGTGCTCGCGGCGGTGCGCGATGGCTTGAGCTTCGGCAACGGCGACGCGGTCATCGGCGTCAACCCTTCGACCGGCGACATTCAGGGCACCGTCGACATCCTCACTGCGGTGAAGGACCTGATGCGGAAGTTCCGCGTGCCCACGCAGAACTGCGTGCTCTCGCACATCACGATTCAGATGGCGGCGGTGCGGCGCGGGGCTCCGCTCGATCTCATGTTCCAGTCGATCGCCGGCAGTCAGGGCGCGAACCAGAACTTCGGCGTGTCGGTGTCGGTGCTCGACGAGGCGTACGATCTCGCGCGGCGTGAAGGCACGGCCCAGGGCCCCAATGTCATGTACTTCGAGACGGGGCAGGGCACGGCGTTGTCGGCCAACGCGCACCACGAGACTGATCAGGTCACGATGGAGGCCCGCGCCTATGGCCTCGCACGTCGCTACTCGCCGTTCCTCGTGAACAGCGTCGTCGGCTTCATCGGGCCCGAGTATTTGCGAGACGCGAAGGAGATCACGCGCGCCGGCCTCGAAGATCACTTCATGGGCAAGCTCACCGGCATCTCGATGGGCTGCGACGCCTGCTACACGAACCACGCGATCGCCGATCAGAACGACCAGGAGAACCTCGAGATGCTGCTCGCCGCGGCCGGGGTGAACTACCTGATGGGCATCCCCATGGGCGATGACGTGATGCTCAACTACCAGACGACGAGCTTTCACAACAACGCGGCCCTGCGTGAGCTGTTTGGCCTGAAGCCCGCGCCCGAGTTCGAGGCGTGGCTCGAGCGCATGGGCCTGTGGCGCAACGGCAAGTTGACCGATCGCGCCGGTGACGCGTCGGTGTTCGCGCAGGAGTTCGGGCGATGACCGAAGACGAGCTGCGAAAACTCGTGACCGAGGTCGTGCGCGACGTGGTGAAGTCCGCCGAGTCGAAGTCGCCGGTGGTGCGAGAGGAAGAAGAACCGCTCCGGAGGGGGCCGCACCACCGGCCGTTGCCTGCACCGAAGAACGTCGAGGCGCTCGAGCAGTACAAAGCGCTCACGCCGTCACGCATCGTCACTGGCCGCACGGGCACGCGGTACCTCACGAAGAGCTACCTCGGCCTGCGGGCTGATCACGCCATCGCCCTGGACGCCGTGGAGTCTGAAGTGCCCGACGGCTTCGCCGAGCAGCAGGGCTGGCTGCCGCTGCGCACGCGCGCGAAGGATCATCAGGAGTTCTTCCTGCACCCTGATCAGGGCCGACGGCTCGATGACGCCTCGAAGGCCCGCTGTGAAAAAGAAGCCGAGCGCGGCGTCGACGTGCAGCTCATCGCGGGTGACGGCTTGTCGGCGCACGCGCTGCTCAAGAACGGGCCGGCGTTGATGAGGGCGCTCGCGGCGCACCTGTCGGGCGTGGGCTTTCGCGTCGGCAAGCCGCTGTTCGTGAAGTTCGCCCGCATCGGCGTGCAGGACGAGATCGGCGTCATCACGCAGGCGAAGTCGACCATCATCATCGTCGGTGAGCGGCCTGGCCTCGGTACGGGAGATTCGCTCTCCATCTACACGGCCTACGGCCCGAAGCTGGGTCAGGACAACGCCGAGAAGGACTGCATCTCGAACGTGCGTGACCTGGGCTTCGTGCCCGAGCGCGCGGCGGCGCGATGTGCAGCGCTCATGAAAGAGACGTTCGCGGCGGGCGGTGGAGGCGTGAAGCTGACCGGCGGCGACCCCGCGTTCCGCCCCCACGTGGTCAATCACTGATGCTCGTTCGACTTCCTCCGAAGCTGCTGTCGTGTCGCCTGCTCGAGCAGGTCGAGCCTTCACTCGGTCGCGCGCTGGGCTGTTCCGAGCGTCACGTCTCGGTCGGCATCGTCACCTGCGATCAAGATGACTCGCTGTACGCCGGGCTCGATCACGCCACCAAGTTCGCCGACGTCGACGTCGTGTACGCGAAGAGCTTCTACGCCGGCAGTTCACACGCCTCGGGCCCGTTCTCGGGCGAGATCATGGGCGTGCTCGCCGGGCCGAACCCCGATGAAGTGAAAGAGGGGCTGTGGGCACTGCGGGAAGCGCTCACGAGCCGGATTCACTTCGTGGCCGTCGAGGGAACGACGGCACCTGCGTTTTTTCCCCACGTCATCGAAGAGACCGGGCGCTATCTCGCTCCGCTCGCCGGTGTCCCCGTTGGGAGCCCGCTCGCGTACCTCATCGCACCACCAACCGAGGCGATGATTGGGCTCGATGCCGCGCTGAAGTCTGCGAACGTCAAGCTGCTGAAGTTCTTTGGGCCTCCGACCGAGACGAACTTCGCGGGAGGCTATCTCGGCGGCAGCTCGGTCGCTGATGTGCGCGCCGCAGCCGAGGCTTTCAGTGACGCTGTCGAAACGGTCGTTCGTTCGCCGATGGCGGGTCTGGTGCGACCTGAACGTGAGCGGCGCTGATCAGCCGTAACGTCTCGCGGCGAAGAACCCACCTTCCACGTGTCGTGGGGAGCTGACAGCACAACCCAGATCGGGTGACACTGTTCACCTCAACCGGGGGCGCATCACATGGAGCATCTTCGTTTCATCGTCGAGGGACGTGGCGACGCACCACACAGCCCGGAGCAGATCCGTCAGCTGTTTCGTCAGGGCGCCATCACCAACGCTACGCGGCTCTCTCGCGACGGCAAGCAGTGGTTCCCTGCGGTGCAGCTGTTGAACCGGTTGCCCGACGAGCCGAAGCCCAGGCCGCCGACGCCGGTGCTCGGCGTTCGTTCTATCTCGTGACCTGCCGGTAGTTCTTCCCGCCGTCGTTGAACCAGAGCTCGCCGATGTCGCGAGCTCCTGCGGCGTCCTGCGCGGCGTGGCACTTCAGCCCCACGTGCAGCGCGAACTCCACCGTCGTGCCCGCCTTCACCGGCACCGTGAAGAAGCCGGCCGAGATGGGGCAGGGCACGTCGTGCGACGAGAGCTTGTGCGTCGTCTTCCAGCCATCACTCGTCCAGTGCAGCTCCTGCCACGCCACCGTCAGCACGTCGAAGCCCCGCGTCAACCACCCGCGCGCGTCGGCGTACGCCACGATCTCTGGCAGCGTCGGGTTGACGTCGAAGTGAAGGCGGCTGGTTCGAACGATGGGCGCCGTGGTGGGCCGTACGTAGCCCGGTCGAACCGGCTCGCTGCCCCCGCCGCCAGGCTCGTCTCCCGTGCGATGCTCCGTCGAGTTGGCGTTCATGGGCGGCACCCTAGCGCCAGCGGCTTTGACCTTTCAAAGGGTGGGGTGTTGAGGGTTCGTGACGGCTCGGTCTTCACCAGCGCTGCGGCTCGTACCTCCGCCCATTCAGACCGATGGCGCGCTGTGCGCGGCGTTTCTCGAGGGTGACAAGAACGCCTTCGGCGAGCTGATGCGCCGCCACCAGGAGATGGTGTTTCGGCTGGTGCGCCGGTACGCCGCGAGCCCCGACGAGGCGAGCGATCTCACCCAGCGCGCGTTCCTGCAGGCCTTCGAGGCCGCCAACCGCACGTTGCCGAGGCTCGCCGCCGCGCCGGGAGAGATTCCCTTCAAGGCCTGGCTGCTGCGCATCGCCATCAACCTGGGGAAGAACCAGGTGCGCGATGGCGCGCGGTGGGCGAAGGCGCCGCTCGAGGCCGTGGAGCGCTCCACCGAGCGCCCGCCTGATGCGCAGGCCGTGCTCGAACGCGCCGAGGCCGAAGCGCTGACCCGTCGCGCCGTCACCGCGCTGCCCAAACGCCAGCGTGAGGTCTTCACGCTTCGCATCGACGGTGGGTTGCCCTTCTCGGAGATCGCCGAGACGCTCGGCATCAGCGAAGGCAACGCGAAGTCGCACTTTCACTACGCCGTGAAGCGGCTGCGCGACGAGGTCCGCACGCTCTCGGTCGCGCCGAACGCTCCGAAAGGTCAGCCATGAACTGCGAACAGGTCGAACTCGCGTTGCTCGAGCCCGAGCTCAGCCACGAGGCGCGGGAACACCTCTCCACCTGCGAAGCGTGTCAGGCGTTTCAGCGCGACCTCGGCGTCGTGACTGGTGCCGCTGCGTTGCCCGAACCGTCGGCTGCCGAGCGTGCCGCGCTCGAGGGCGTGGCCGAGGCGACGTGGGCCGAGTGGCGCAAGCGTCAACGTCGTCACCAGAGCTGGTTGGGCTACGCGGCCGCGGCTGGTTTCGGCGCGCTCGTCGCCACCGCCGGGTTCTGGAGCGCGCGCCCCGTTCGTGAAGTCGTCGTCGAGCGCGTGGTGGAGCGCCCGGCTCCTCAATTGGCGAGCGCCGAAACCCCCGAACCCAACCTTGCGGCCGATGACGTGTTCTTCGAGGTGACGTGGCCGGAACTTCCCGAAGGAGAGGACCCATGATGCAGAAGCTGATGGTGGCGGTGATGATGGTGTCGACGCTGGCGTTCGCAGGGCCTGGCAAGACGGGGCCGGCGAAGTGGGACAAGGGCGAAGACCGCGAAGAGCGTCAGGAAGAACGGCACGAGGAGCGCGCGCGCCAGGCCCGCATGATGCTGGTGGTCGCCGTCGCCGAGGCGCTCGAGCTGAACGAGGCCCAGGCGCTGAAGGTGGCCGACAAGGTGAAGGCGCTCGACGAGAAGCGCCGCCCGGTGCGTGAAGCGATGGGTGAGGCGATGCGCGCGGTGAAGGCGGCGGCCGAAGGTGACGCGGCGGCGCTCGCGGCCCTCGACGCGAACGTGCAGAAGGTGCTCGATGGCCGCGTGCAGATGGCCCAGCTCGACAAGGAGCTGTTCGCGACGCTCGGTGAAGGCCAGCCTCCGCAGAAGCGCGCGAAGCTCGCCGTGGTGCTCGCGAAGGTGGGCTCCGAGCTGCGCGGTCGTGGCAACAAGGGCCGCCATCACCGCGCCGAGTGAGGCAGATTCGCGCGCATGAACCGAACGGTCGTGCGCGTGCACAAGCCTGGTGGCCCCGAGGCGCTGACGGTGGAGCAGGAGCCCGCTCCGTCGCCTGGCCCCGGTGAAATTCAGCTCGAGCACACCGCGATCGGGCTCAACTTCATCGATGTCTACCTGCGCTCCGGCCTGTACCCGTCCCCATTGCCGTTCATCGGAGGGCAGGAGGGCGCGGGCGTCGTGACTGCGGTTGGTGCTGGCGTCTCCTCCCTCGAGCCGGGTCAGCGCGTCGCCTACGCCGGGTCGGTCGGTGCCTACGCGAGCGTTCGGGTGTTGCCAGCTGACCGCGTCGTTGCGCTGCCCGACGGAATCTCGGACGTGACGGCCGCGGCCATCATGCTGAAGGGAATGACGGCCGAGTACCTCGTGCGGCGCTGTCACGTGGTGAAGCCCGGGCAGCTCGTGGTGGTGCATGCGGCGGCTGGCGGCGTCGGTCAGCTCGCGTGTCAGTGGGCGCGTCACCTCGGCGCGACCGTCATCGGCGTCGTCGGGCGGCCAGAGAAGGCGCCGCTCGCGGTGGAGTCGGGAGCGCATCACGTCGTCGTGCTCTCGGAGCAGTCGCTCGTCGACGAGGTGAAGCGGCTGTCGAATGGGCACGGCGCCGACGTGGTCTACGACTCCGTTGGCAAAGACACGCTGAAGGCCTCGCTCGATTCGCTGAAGGCCCGCGGGTTGCTCGTCAGCTTCGGTCAGTCGTCGGGCATGCCTGACCCGGTGGCGCTCTCGACCTTGGGTGGCGCGCGCTCGCTGTACATCACGCGGCCGTCGATGCACGCGTACACACACACACGGGCCGAGCTCGAGGAGTCGTCGTCAGCGTTGTTCGACGTGGTGCTGCGTGGCGTGGTGAAGGTGAAGCCGCCGACGACGTTTCCGTTGGTTCAGCTGGCCGAAGCGCACCGCGCGCTCGAGGCGAGGCAGACGACCGGCTCCGTGGTGTTGTTGCCGAAGGCGGAGCCCTGACGCGCTGTTGCCGCAGGGCGTCCGGACGGCTCGGAGAAACTCCGCGGCCTCCTCAGTCCCGGCGGAGAGACTCCGAGCGCCTTCCGGACCGCAGGATGTGACTCCGAACAGGCTCGGGCGGGCAGCAGTCAGCTGTTTGACACATGCAGAAAGAAGGCGTTCGTCTCCAGGATGAGCTGTGGAACGCTGAACGCTGGTGAGCGAGCCCACGCAGCGAATCAACACGGCCGACTTCGCAGGCGTTCGCGAGACGCACATCGAGGAACAAGAGCTGGTCGATCTCGCCCTGAACAACCTCTCGGGAGACGACGAACAGTCGATTCGAGGGCACCTCAACACGTGCCCAGCCTGCCGGGAGCGGCTGAAGGCGCTTCATCTCGAAGACGGCATGGGCGCGACGAAGGTGCGCGACCCGATGGTCGGCCAGACGCTGGGTGAGTACCGCGTGGAGGCGGCCCTCGCGCGCGGTGGCATGGGCGTCGTGTACCGAGGCGTGCAGCCGATGATTGGCAAGCGCGTGGCCATCAAGGTGCTCGCGCCCGAGCTCGACGACGAAGAGGGCATCAACCGCCTGCTCGACGAAGCCCGCGCGGTGAACGCCATTCGGCACCCGAACATCATCGACATCTTCAGCTTCGGCTCCCTGCCCGATGGCCGGCATTACTTCGTGATGGAGCTGCTCGACGGCCAGTCGCTGGAGGATCTCATCAACACGCGGCGGACCCTGAGCGCCGACGAGGTGATGACGGTGCTCGAGCAGAGCTGCTCTGCCCTCGGAGCTGCCCACGCGGCTGGCGTGGTGCACCGCGACCTGAAGCCCGCCAACCTCTTCCTCGGAGTGCTCGCGGATCAGTCGTGGCACGTCACGGTGCTCGACTTCGGGCTCGCCAAGCGCCTGGGCAACACCCGCAAGACCGCCACGAACATCGTCATGGGCACGCCGGGCTACATGGCGCCGGAGCAGATTCGCGCGAAGCCCATCACGGCCGCGACCGATCTCTACGCGCTGGGAGTCGTCGCGTGGGTGCTCCTTTCGGGCCGCGAGCCGTTTCAGGCCGAAGGCATCATGGACTTGCTGCGGGCCCACATCGAGGCGCCGCTTCCGTCACTGCAGGCGCGGGCCCCCGACGCACCTCCAGCGCTGGTGCATCTCATCGAGCGCATGCTGGCGAAGCGCCCCGAAGACCGGCCTGCTTCGGCGCTCGAAGTTCGCAGTGAGGTGCAGCGCATTCGCAGCGGCGGTCGTTCCCAGGGGCCGCTGGTGCGTCGCCCCGCGCGCAAGGCCAACCTCGTTCCTGCAGGAATGCCCAGCGCCGAGCTCGCTGAGGCCGTCGCCGGCACGCACGTCAAGACCGCCGAGCCGCCGGCAGCACGTCACGCGCCCGACACGGCCGTCATCGTGAGAGCTCAAGCGACTCCCGAAGCCGTCGAGCCAATCGTCGCCGCACCTTTGGCGAAGGCTCGCTGGCCCTGGCTGGTGGGCGGTGTGTCGGTGCTCGCCATCGCTGGAGTGTGGTTCGCAACGAGAGCACCGATCGAAGTCCAGCCCCCCGCAGCGCCGCCCGCGCCCATCGCTGACGCGCCACCACGACTGGTGCCTGTGCCCGAGCCCGTCGTCGAAGCTCCCGAGCCTCGCGCCTCGCTTGATGCGGGCGTGGCGAGCCCCGAGGTCGAAGCGCCCGTGACCCCGCGAAAGGTCACGGCCGTGAAGAAGGCCGATGTTCCACTCGACCGCCGCAAGCGCCTCGGTGCGAGGCTGCAGCAGCTCGAGAAGCGATTCGCCCAGGCGGTCGCGGCAGGCGCGTCGGTCGATCTCGAGCTCGCCGAGGTGCGCGGACTCAGACAAGGCCTCGACCGACGCGATGATGAGTCTGCGCTCCAGGAGATCGAGACGGCCGTGCAGCGATTGGAGAAAGTGCGGCCATGACGCTCGTGCTGGTGACGCTGGCTACGCTCGCCGGGACTCCCGATCTGGGCGTGGTGGTGGGGAAACGGAGCGGCGTGAGTGCTCCGGTTGCGATGGAGCGCGCCGGAGCGGTTCGAGCCGCGCTGGGGCCCGAGTACGCAGCCGCGCCCATCGAGGACTTCACCGAGTGTGCGTCGAAGCGGCCGTGTCTGGTCACGCGAGCGCAGCCACTGGGGTGGAAGGCGCTCGTCGTGGTCGAGACCGCCACCATTCTCAGTGATTCGCTGGTCAAGGTGACGGTGGTGTCAGTCGATGATGACGGCCGCGAGGTCGCAACGACGTCGGTGCAGGTCCCCGACGACCAGCTCGTGCTCGCGCTCAGTGCGCGCTTCGAGCGGGTGCGGGCCGAACTGGCGAGGCTGCTCCCGGTCGCGAAGCCGTCGCCAACTCCGCCCACGAAGACGGAACCCATCACGAGCGTCGTGCCCGTCACGCCGCCCACGGTGGCGCCCCCTCGCGACGACCTCAGTCTCCCGCCCAGTGGAAGGCCCATGGCCCGCTGGCTCCCAGCGGCTGGCGGCGTGCTGTTGGTGGGCGGTGGCGCGATCTTCTTCGGGCTGAGTCGGGGAACGGCGACGAGGCTTCAGACCGAGGTGTTCGTCGATGCCGAGACTCCCACGGGACTCGCTCGTGAGGGGGCGACCTTTCAGACGTTGGGCGTCGCGCTGCTCGTGAGTGGAGGTGTCGTCACGCTGGGCGGTGTCCTGCTCGCGCTGCTCTGGCCCGAGGCCACCGTCGCTCCCGTCGCAGTCTTCACGCCACATGGTGCCTCGTTTGGCGTCTCGGGAAGGCTGCCATGAGTGTGCGCTGGCTCGTCGTGGTGTTGCTCGTCGGCTGTGAGGACTTCGACCGGCTGCGCGACTGCGCGCGACTGTCCGATGGCGGCCGCGTGAATGATGCAGCCTGTGGTGGAGGCGCTGTCGTCGGCGGCGGGGTGACGGGTGGTGGATCCTCCGCGATGGGTGGAGGCGCTGCGATGGGTGGAGGCGTCGCGATGGGTGGAGGCGTCGCGATGGGCGGCGGCGCCGTGATGGGTGGAGGAAGTCCAATGGCTGGCGGAACTCCGATGGCCGGCGGCTCGGCGATGGGTGGTGGCGGCGGGGTCTTGGGGTGTGGCGTTGGGTTCACTGACGCCGGCAGCCCGCTGCCTCTGTGGAACGGTGCCATCGAGCCGATCGCGCTCATTTCCGGTTGGCGAGTGGCGACCGACCTGCCGAATGGCGTGAGCGCAAGGCGCAGCCTGCTCTTCCCGTTCAGCACTCCGAATGGCCTCGTGCTCCACTTCCCGCGACGAGTCGAAGGCGGGCGTGTGTCGACGGTCGGCCACACCCTTCAGCTCTCGGCTGGTGCGTACTGCGGCCCCAACCTGCCGCTGTACGACGTGATGTCGGTGACGATGAACCGCGGGGTGCTCGGAATCGGGGAGTGGGATCAGCTCACCAACGTCGCGACCGATGGTGGTGATCGCCGCGTGCGCTACTTCAATCAGGCGACGTTCAGTCCGCTCGACGGCGGCGCGTGGGCCAGCGGCTGGGGTGGAGCGGTGGGTGGAGCGGCCTTTCTCGGCAACGGCAGCATCGAGCCGCTGGTGCTCGGCAACGTGATGGGGCGCGGTCAGAGCAGCCATCGAACGGGTGGCAACAGCGTGTTGCCGTGCGAGCTGTTTCCCGGGCCCGTCCACGCGTTCGCGCGCGATGGCGGAGACGTGATGCTGGCGCTGGGCCGCTGCGATGGCGGCATCGGCGTGTTCTCGGTCACCGAAGACGGGCTGTTGGCGCAGACCGCCCTGGCCGAGCCCGGCACGTCGTTCGAGCTGGCGGCCGGGCGTTCGAACTCGAGCGGGCCGGTGTTCGGAGTGATGCGGAACACCGACGGAGGCGCCAGCGAGCTCGAGCTCACCCGCTTCACCAACCTCGCGACGTTCACGGGCTCCGCCTCGAGACGACTCACCTTCGTGCCGCAGGTCACCATCAAGGGGCTGGCGATCGACGACTTCGATCAGCCGATGGTGCTGGTCGGCGCAGCCTCGCCAATCACCGTCATCGACAACAGCACGGGCGCCGATGCCAGTGTCGTCACGAGCTCGGCCCTGGCCGTGCTTCAGCTCGACTCGCTGCTCAACCCGGCGCGCTTCGGCTCCATCAGCTACCCCGCGTTCCTCAACAGCCGCTCGTTGGTGTCGACCAGCGGAGCCTGGGTCGTCGAGGCCGAGTGCACCTTCTCCGACGGCGGCACCACGTTCCCGTGTCCGAGCACCAGAACCTCGTTTGCGATGCGGCTCGTCCTCTCTGACGGTGGAGCGCCGTGAGCGCCTGAGGCGATCTAGAGGCCTTCGGCCTGCAGCCGGCCCTCTTCCCAACCGAGATCGACGCACAACGAGCGCGCTTGATTGGCGAGCTGCTTCGCCTGCGCCGCTTGCCCCTGTCGCTTCGACACGCGCGCCTGCTGCAGCAGCATCTTCGCCTGGAAGAGCATGTCACCCGACGCCGCGCCTGCCACGGCCGCCGCCTCGAAGTGCCGGACTGCCTCGACGAGCTGGTTGGTCTGCACGCACAGCGTGCCCAGGTTCGCGAGCACTCGCGCTTCGGCCGACGGCCAGTTCGCCTGTCGCCAGCGCTCGAGTGACTTCTCGAGCAGTGCGCGCGCACCGCCAGACTCCTTGCGCATCAGCTTCGCGCCCGCGAGCCGCGCCTCGACCCGGGCCGTGAGGTTCACCTCGCCGTGCCAGCGCGCCAGCTCATCGGCGGCGTCGGAGCGTTGCAGGCTCGCCTCCCACGCCAGCACGGCCGCGGGCAGATCGCCCTCCTGCTCCCGAGCTTCGGCGCGCTCGGCGTCGACCAGCGCCATGAAGGGCGTGTCTCCCGCGCGCTTCTCGGCGAGCGCCAGCGCTTCGGCAGCCCGGGCACGGCGCGCTTCACTTCGATGCACGCGCGCGAGCGACAGCGCGAGCTCGGGCGACCCCAGCTCCTGGCCCTGCTGCAACGCCACG
>JBEOKA010000152.1:0-7566 GCA_040275325.1 Myxococcaceae bacterium
CATCGCCGCCGCGACGAACCTGGCCTTTCGACACCCCGAGCAGGCGAACGTTCGTCGAGCCGAGGTGAAGCGCTGGGTCGAGTCGATGCTCAAAGCCGACGTGCGCGCGTTCGACCACTCGAAGTGGGGTGAAGACGCGCTGGCGTCGCTCGACGGCAGCCATGGCCACGTGGGCTATCTCGGCCACCTCTCGTGGGCGCTCGGTGCATCGTGTCTCATCGGCAACGAAGAGCACGCGCTCGCACAGCCAGTCGCCCGCGCGCTTCGTCGTCGCTTCGACGCGAGCCCGACGGCCCTCATCGAGACGTACCCGGCCGAGACGTACGTGCCCGACAACGTCGTCGCCATCGCGGGCCTGTCGTTGCTCGATCGCTGCCGTGGTGAGCCGAGCTCGCGCGCCACCATCGCGCGCTTCCTCGAGGTCATGCGACGTGAGCGGCTCGACGCGAAGACTGGCGTGCTCGTCTTTGCGCCCGGGCAGCTGGGGCGGGGCAGTGGCGCCGCGTGGATGGCGTACTTCCTGACCTTCATCGATGACGACCTCGCGCGAACTCAGTCGGCGGCGCTGTTTCGCGAGTTCGGCGTCGAGCTGCCCTTCGGTGGCTTCGCGATTCGGGAGTGGCCGCGCGGCGTCGAGCGCGGTGGTGACGTCGACTCGGGCCCGCTGGTCTTCGGGCTCTCTCCCGCTGCGACCGGCTTCGCGCTCGCGGGCGCGGCGTACTTCAGAGACACCGAGCGGCTGCGGCAGCTGCACGTTCCTGCCGAGGCGGTCGGTACCAGCATCGGGTTCGGTCATCGCCGCTATCTGCTCGCGCCGCTCGTCGGTGACGCCATCGTGCTCGCGACGCGCACGGCGGCACCGTGGCCACATCGTCTCGCGCGTTGATCTCGAGCAACTGCGCTTCGACCCAATGGGATGGGCAAGCAGTCGCCACGGGGTAGTTTGTCCCGATGCGAAAGTTCGGGTGGGGTTTCGCGCTGGTCGCTTTGGCGGCGTGTGATCAGTCGGCGTGTCAGCCCGAGTCACTCGGAATCGACGGGCTGCCGCAAGAGCTGACGATGACCATCGACGGGCCGGTCACCGTCGCGCCGGGAGGCGAGAGCGAGCCGGTGCGCGTTCGGCTGGTGTGCCCGCGCTGCAACATCGACTGGTCGCCGTGGGTGTTCGCGCTCAACGGGCCGACCGACGGTACGCCCGCGCAGGGAGCGCGCTTCGAGCCCGCCTTCGCCGACTGGGAGACGCAGCTTCGAGTGCTGGGCAACGCCGCGGGTCCACGTGGAGAGCAGCCGAGGCACACCGTCGTGCTCCGCCGTCGCGAGCCGCTCGCCAACCAGAGCGCGAACCAGTCGCAGGCCGGCGTCGACGTCGCCATCACCGTCACGGGCGCCGAGTTCGAGCTCGAGCCACGGCCTGCGGCGCTCGAGCTCACCAATCAGCTCGGCCTCATCGGCGTGGTGGTGAAGCGCGAGCCCGGCTTCACGGAAGCGGTGCGGGTGCAGCTGGTCGACGTGTTGCCTGCAACGCCTGGCACTCCCGCCGGTGCGGTCACGGTGGAGTCGTTCGATGAGGGGCCGTCGGACCGCGCGCGGTTCCTCGTGCGAGACACGGGCGATGGGTCGGGCGAGTACGTCGCGCGCTTTACCGCGACCGCAGGGAACACGAGGCGCACGACCTCGGTCGCCATCACCCGAGGTCAGCCGGGGGCTCCGACGGGCCTCAGCGTCATCACCTCACCGACGTCGCTGCTCCTGCGTCGCGGGGAAGCGAAGGCGGTCGACCTCATGGTGCAGAGCACCGATCGCCCCGTGAGCTCACTCGACTTCTCCGTCGTCGGATTGCCGAACGGCGTCTCGGCGTCGTGGCTGCCACCTGTTCCGGGCGTCGCCTTCTCGCCGACGGTGGTGCTGCGCGCGGCCAATGACGCCGAGATCTCCATCACGCGGCCGTCGGCGGTCGTCACGAGCGGCGCGGTCGTCGCCGAGTACCGGTTTCAGCTCACCATTCCCGGCCCGGGGCGTGACGCAGGGCCAGAAGAGCCATTCGACGGCGGGCTCGAGGAGGACGCGGGCGTCGAGGACTCGGGAACACCAGACGCGGGCGTCGATGCTGGGCTCCCCGACGCCGGAGTTCCGCAAGGTGGCCCCAACCTGATCGCCTGCGAGTGTCTCGGTGGGCTTGGCACGAGACGCGTTTGCTCGACGCAGAGCTGCCTGGGGTCGATCGACCTCGAGATGTTCTGTGACGGCGTGTGCGGCGACGCGGGGGTGCTCTCGCTGCCTTCTTGTCTCACCGACGAACCGATGTGCGTGCAGAGCGTCGTCGACGCGGGCCCCGTCGATGCAGGGCCTCCGCCCGGCGGTGGCGCGAACCTCGTGTCCTGCGACTGTCTGCTCGGCGGCACGAGGACCGTCTGCGCCAACGAGAACTGCCTCGGCACCGGCCAGCTGTACACGTACTGCGTCGACGTGTGTGGCGGCAGCTCGCTGAGCACGCCCCCCGTGTGCAGCACCGCCTCGCCCGCTTGCGTCGGCAGCGTGGGAGACGGTGGCCTCGTCGTCTTCGACGCGGGCTTCGAGGGAACGACGCTGGTCGAGTGCGGCCTGCCCGACGGAGGCTATCGGCCGTTCTGCACGAGCCTCTCGTGCCGCGGTTACTCGGCGCTCCTGAACCTCGCGGTGCGATGTCAGGCCGAGTTCGGCGCCTCGCCCAGCTTGCCGCGCAGCTGCACCAGTGACGCGCTTCAGTGCCTTGGCAGTGGGGCTCAGTACTATGGCAACGCCTTCAGCTGTCGCTGCTCCGACGGCCGGCTCATCGGCACGTGCCAGTCGATTGCTGAGTGCAACGCCGCGCCGGGCATTCCTTCGGGCCACTGCAACGACGTCTGCGGTGAGTTCTCATCGGTGACGCTGTCGTGCGAGGCGATGGCTCCGGTCTGCCCGGCTGGAACGCTCAGCTTCACCGTCGACGCGGGCCTCGATGCAGGGGTCGACGCAGGCCTGCCCCCGTGGGACGTGGTGCAGCTCGCCGCCGCGTGGACGCACATCTGCGCGCGCACCGACGCTGGCGCGGTGTGGTGCTGGGGCCAGAACCCGCAGCTCTCTGCCGCGCCGTTCAACCTCACGAGGCCGACGCAGGTCGAAGGCCTGCCGCCCGTCATCGACATCGCCACCACCTCGAACGCAACCTGCGCGCTCACCATCGACGGCGAGGTGCTGTGCTTCGGCAGCGCGTCGAGGCTGAACATCAACCACCTGCCCGACGGCGGCATCTATGGCGCGCGCACCATCGACGCGGGCGTGCGCTTCGAAGATCTCTCAGGCGGAGGCGCGAACATGTGCGGCCTCAACCGCGACGGTGGGCTGTTCTGCTGGGGCCAGAATGGTGGCGGCATGCTCGGGCGCGGCTTCAACTCGACTGAAGAGCGCTTGCCCGCGCCGCCAGACGGGGGTGGGCCGTGGTCGTTCGTCGCGCTTGGCTCCACCCACGCCTGTGGTCTCGACCTTCAGCGCAGGGCGTGGTGCTGGGGCCCGCAGACGGTGCTCGCGAGTGAATCGGCCGTGCCGCTCGACGGAGGCCGCACCTTCTCGATGCTCTCGGCCGGCGCACAGCACACGTGCGGCATCGAAGCGTCGACGTCGCGCGCGCTGTGCTGGGGCGTGAACTCGAGCAGTCAGCTCGGCGTGCCTCCCGCGACCGCCAGCAGCGCAGTGCCCGTGAACGTCGACGGTGGGCGGGGCTTCGTCGGCCTCACGACGGGCGGCGGCTTCACGTGCGGCGTGACTGATGGCGGCGTCGCGTACTGCTGGGGCCAGAACAACACGGGGCAGCTCGGCATCGGCACCGCGACGGCGGCGAACTTCTCGTACCCGCAGTCGGTCGCGACGGCGCGCCGGTTCGTCGCCATCACCTCGGGCAACGCCTTCGTCTGTGGCCTCGACGTCGAGCAGCGCGTCTGGTGCTGGGGCTCGAACATCAACGGCGCGTTGGGGCGAGAGCCTGCCGTGCTTGGAGCGGCCTCGACGCCGTTGGAGGTGATTCGATGAGTCGGCTCGTCGCTGGTCTGTTCGTGGTGCTCGCGTCGTTCTCGCTCGCCGGCGTGTCGAACGACGGCGCCTTCACGCAGCGCATCGCCATCGCGATTCCTGCCGGCGCTGCAGGCGTTCACCCGTCGCTGGCGCTCTCGTACGACTCGAACGGTCCCGATGGGCTCGTCGGCAGAGGCTGGCGGCTCGAGGGTCTGCCGCAGGTGACGCGCGCGATGGTGGGCCGCACCACGAGCTTCTCGGTGAACGATCTCCTCCAGACACACGAGGGCGTGCTGGTGCGTGACGGCGCGAGCTACCGCGCACAGCAGGACAACCAGAGCGCGTGGTTCGTCGAAGGGTCCTGCGGGTTCGGGCCGTGCTCGGTTCGGCTCGAAGATCGCGACGGCTGGCGCTGGTACTTCGGCGAGACCGAGAACGCGCGCGTGCGCTCGGCGAGCACCGTGCTCGTGTGGGGCCTCTCGCGCGTGGTCAACCCGAGCGGGCTCTCGTGGTCCGTGCGGTGGACGAAGACGGCCAATCACCTGGTGCCAGAGACGGTGGAGTGGACGCACGGCGCAGGCGCCGAGCGACGTCGCGCCGAGTTCAGCTACGCCAGCAGACCCGCGAGTGATCGACTGTCCTCCTTCACCACGGGGCAGGAGCAGACGCTCGACCGTCGCCTCGAGCGCATCACCATCTTCTCTGCCGATCAGCTCGTGCGCTCGTACCGCCTCTCCTACGACGCCACGCAGACGAGACGCTCGATGCTGGCTTCGGTGCAGGAGTTCGGGTCCGACGGCACCTCGTCGCTTCAGCCCACGACCTTCGCCTACGCGCCCGAGCAGCGACTGCCCGGTACCAGCGGTCAGGGGTTCGTCGACCGGCTCGACATCACCACCCGCGGCGGCATGACGGGCGCGGGTTGGGACGCAGAGAACCACAAGGTGCAGGCCGCCGACTTCGACGGTGACGGCAAGGCTGACCTGTTGGTGCAGGGCGTGGTGCGTGGCGTGGTGGCGACCGACACGAAGGTGTTTCTGTCGAAGACCGCGCAGTGGGTGAACGTCACCAGCGGCACGCTCACGAGCCAGCGCCAGTGGAGCATGGACCACAAGGCGGCCATCACCGCCGACTTCGACGACGACGGGCGCGCCGATGTGTTGTTGCTCTCGTTCGACGACAGCGCGAGCCCGCGGCTGATGAAGGGGCAGGGTGACGGCACGTTCCTCGGCCTGCCTCCCGACTCGCCGGGCATGGCGACGTTCGAGTGGGCGCTCACGTACCAACTGCCCCTCGGCACGACGACGTATCGCCGCACTCCGATTCCCGGAGACTTCGACGGAGACGGGAAGCTCGACGTGCTGCTCCAGGCGAACGACCCCTCGCAGGTGTCACGCCTCTGGTTCGGCAGCGGGCGGGTGGTCGAGCTCGGCTCGGAGTCGCCCATCGCGACCAACGATCTCTGGGCGTCGTCTCTCACGCTCCCCACGCCGGGAGACTTCAACGGCGACGGCGTCACCGACCTGCTGTTGCAGGGGCTCAACGCAGGCATGCCGCACCGGGTGCTCTTCTTCGATCGCACCGGCAGCTACTCGTGGGCGCTGTTGCCCGACGGCCCGCAGTGGTCGACGCGTGCGCACCGCGCCGTCACCCTCGACGCCAACGGAGACGGCCTCACCGACGTCTTCCTCAAGGCCGTCGACGCCACCGATGACGGCGTGCTCGCGTTGTCCACCGGGCGCAACTTGACGCTGCGGCCGGAGCGCTATCGGGGAACCCAGGACCCGATGCAGGCGTACGCGGGCGACTTCGACGCCGATGGAAGAACCGATCTCATCTTCCTCGACGCACCGAGCGCGGTGACGGTGCGGGCGTGGCGGTCGCTTGGCACCACGCTGGAGCCGGTCATCGTCTCGGGTGGCTCGAGCGTGCTGGCCGACCACGTCGCGAGCGGTGACTTCGACGGTGACGGGCGCACCGACCTCTTCTTCGCGAGGGCGAACGAGGCCTCCCTCTGGCAGGGCACTGGCAGCCCGGCGCTGGTGATGACGAACGTGACGAACGGCTCGGGCGGCTCGCTCGACGTCACGTACACGTCGGCCATCAATCACCCGAGCGCGCTCACGGGCGTGGGCCCCGGCCGCTCGCTCGTCACGCCGACGCCGCTCGTCACCCGCGTCACGTCACACGACGGAACGCGCGCCGCGTATTCGACGCAGTGGCAGTACTTCAATGGAAGGTTCCTGCGGCGCGCGGCTCCCAGCCGCTTGCGGTCGGCGGTGGTCGCGCTCGGCTTCGAACGCATCGAAGAGACCGACGTGCAGACGGGGCAGCGCGTGAGGCGAAGCATCGACTTTCGCGCGCCTGGCCAGGGGCTGATTCGCTCCGTCGAGCAGGTCGACGCCGACGGCGAGACGACGCTCATCGAAGAGACCGTCGATGTGCGCAACCGCGCCTGCGTGCCGCTCACCATCTGTGACGCGAACGGCGAGCACCCAGACGGGCTCTCGATGTGGCGGCCTACGGAGCTGAAGACCACCACGTTCGAAGCGGGCAGCCCGCGCTTCTCCCGCCGGCGCAGCTTCGTCTTCGACTCGTACGGCAACCCGAAGGACATCGTGGAGCGCGTCGAGCGGCCGATGGGCGAGGTGTTGCGCACCCGCTACGAGTTCAACGACTACGTGAACCAGACGACGCCCGTGCGCATCATCGGGCTGCCGTGGCGTGGCCGCGTCTGCCTCGACGCCCAGTGCGCGACCGTCATCACCGACGTGCGCACGACGTACGACGACGCGCCGCTCGGTCAGACAGGCCCACGCGCGCTCGCGACGAAGGTGGAGCAGCACGTCGGCGCCAGCTGGGTCCCCACGACGCGCACCTACGACAGCGCCGGCAACGTGCTCACCGAGACGGGGCCAGACGGTCTGGTGACGACACTGCGCTACGACGGACTCTTCCAGCGCGACCGCGTCTTCCTGCGCGAGCCCGGCACTCCCGCGCGCACCTTCACCGTCGACCACCGCTTCAACCTGCCCATCGAGGAGCAGGACGAGAACGGCACCTCGGTCAGCACCACGCTCGACGTCTTCGCCCGGCCGACGCGAAAGCGCTGGGTGGGCAGTGGCGGCCGCGTGCTGCGTGAGCGCGTGCTGTCTCAGCAGGCCGCGACGGCTGGCGCGCTGGGCTTTGCGCGCGTGTGCGAGGTGGGCCCGCCCGGAGAGCCGCTCGACGACTGCCGCACCACGTGGGTCGACTCGCTCGGTCGCACGCGGCGCAGCGTCATCTGGGGCGCGCACGGGCTGGTCGAGGTCACCACCACCTACGACGCCGCGGGCCGCGTCTGGAAGACGAGCGAGCCGCACGTTCCCAACGACCCCGAGACCGCGTGGACGTTGACCGAATACGACGCCGCTGGCCGCACCTCACGCGTGGTGCACCCCGACGGCACCAGCACCTCGCACGCCTACAACCAGGCGGCGCTCGAGGGCGCCGAGGTGACGAGCGAGCGAGTCATCGGGCCGGGCGGCGTCGCGACGACGA